>JANLYO010000094.1:0-9159 GCA_031365665.1 Rhodoferax sp.
GCGTCACACGCCTTTCTTCAACAACTACCGCCCCCAGTTCTACTTCCGCACGACGGACGTGACCGGTGCGATTGAGCTGCCAGAAGGCAAAGAGATGGTGATGCCGGGGGACAACGTCAGCATCACGGTCAAGCTGATCAACCCGATTGCCATGGAAGAAGGCCTGCGCTTTGCCATCCGTGAAGGTGGCAAGACGGTCGGCTCCGGTGTGGTGGCGAAAATTCTGGCTTGATGCGTCAAAAGGTATTGAACACAGGGGTATAGCTCAATTGGCAGAGCGTCGGTCTCCAAAACCGAAGGTTGTAGGTTCGATTCCTACTGCCCCTGCCACCTGACTGATCCAGCCGGGTGGCACATTGGCCCGTCATGCGAATGACGGGCTTGCGCGTCAAAGGAGCCTCCATATTGAGACTCCTCAAAGACGCCGAGGATATAGAGGCAAATTGGTTTTAAAAATGGCAGCACCACAAGTCGAGACAGTCAGTACCGCTGGCGATAAAGCCAAGCTGGCCGCAGCCGTGGCCTTGGTGATCGCCGCATTGGCCGCGTTTTACCTGTTGACGAAACAAGGCCAGATTGCCCAGTGGGGCGTTTTGGTGCTGGGTTTGGCGGCTGCCATCGTCGTGTTTTTCACGTCCGAACCCGGCAAAGAGCTGTTTGCATTCGGTCGCGATGCGTGGCGCGAAGTCAAAAAGGTGGTCTGGCCCGAGCGCAAAGAGGCGATGCAATTGACGGCCTACGTGTTTGGCTTTGTTCTGGTGATGGCCCTGTTTCTATGGCTGACGGACAAGACGCTGGAATGGGTGTTTTACGACTTGATTCTGGGGTGGAAAAAGTAATGACCGATGCTGTAGAGACATTGCCCGAGCAAGCTTTGGTGCCGCAGGGTGCTGCGGGTGCCTTGCTCGCCGCGCCAGCCAATCCTGACCTGCGTTGGTACGTTGTCCACGCCTACTCCGGCATGGAGAAGGCGGTAGAGCGCAATATTCTGGAGCGCATCACCCGCTCTGGCATGCAGGATAAATTTGGTCGGATCCTGGTACCGATGGAAGAAGTCGTTGAAATCAAGAATGGCCAGAAGAAAAC
This sequence comes from Rhodoferax sp., assembly GCA_031365665.1. Taxonomy (GTDB): domain Bacteria; phylum Pseudomonadota; class Gammaproteobacteria; order Burkholderiales; family Burkholderiaceae_C; genus JANYCG01. Next base: position 1,087 of record JANLYO010000094.1, read on the forward strand.
GACCGAGCGCAAGTTTTTCCCTGGCTATGTGTTGGTCGAAATGATCATGGACGACGATACCTGGCACCTGGTGAAACACACCAACAAGGTGACGGGTTTTGTCGGCGGTGCAAAAAACCACAGACCAACGCCCATCTCTGAGGCTGAAGTGATGAAGATCGTCAATCAGATGCAGGAAGGCACTGAGAAGCCGCGCCATAAGGTTGAGTTTGAGGTGGGTGAATATGTGCGCGTGAAAGACGGCCCCTTCACTGATTTCAACGGCTCGGTGGAAGACGTCAACTACGACAAAAGCAAGGTGCGCGTGTCGGTCACGATTTTTGGCCGGGCAACGCCTGTGGAGCTGGAATTTTCGCAAATCGAGAAAACCTGAATTTAACATTGCCGGTCAATGTTTGAAATTGAATTCGCACTATTTCGACTCAGTGTGAATCAGAAGTTTAAGAGTCGCTAACCCCCGGGGAGCCCGGCCTGCCGATGTTGGCAGCCACCAGGCGTTAGACCCGCAAGGAGTAAATCATGGCAAAGAAAATTGTCGGTTTTGTCAAGCTGCAAGTGCCAGCAGGCAAGGCCAATCCGTCACCCCCGATTGGCCCGGCTTTGGGCCAACGCGGCTTGAACATCATGGAGTTCTGCAAGGCCTTCAATGCCCAAACCCAGGGTGTTGAGCCGGGTCTGCCCTTGCCCGTGGTCATCACGGCATTTGCTGACAAGAGCTTTACCTTCATCATCAAATCGCCGCCGTCGTCGATTCTGATCAAGAAAGCCGCCAAAATTGACAAGGGCTCACCGAAGCCTCACAGCGACAAAGTTGGCAAGGTCACCCGTGCCCAGCTTGAAGAAATCGCCAAAGTGAAAATGAAAGACCTGACTGCGGCCGATATGGACGCAGCGGTTCGCACCATCGCCGGTTCTGCCCGCTCGATGGGCGTGACAGTCGAAGGGGTTTGAAATGACGCAACTGAGCAAAAAACAAAAAAACCAAGTGGGCAAGGTTGACAGCAACAAGCTGTACGCGCTGGCCGACGCCTTGGGTTTGGTCAAAGACGCCGCAACGGCCAAATTTGACGAGTCCATCGACGTTGCCGTTCAGCTCGGCATCGATGCCAAGAAATCCGACCAAGTTGTCCGTGGCGCTGTTGTGCTGCCCAATGGCACTGGCAAGACCAAGCGGGTTGCTGTGTTCGCCCAAGGCGCCAAGGCTGACGAAGCCCGCGCCGCAGGTGCCGACATCGTCGGCATGGACGACCTGGCCGCGCGCGTCAAAGCTGGCGATATGCCATTTGATGTGGTCATCGCTGCGCCTGACGCCATGCGTGTCGTGGGTACTTTGGGTCAAATCCTCGGCCCGCGCGGCTTGATGCCAAACCCCAAAGTTGGCACCGTGACGCCCGATGTGGCAGGTGCCGTGCGAAATGCCAAGGCTGGCCAGGTGCAGTTCCGTGTTGACAAAGCCGGCATCGTGCATTCGACGATTGGCCGTCGTTCTTTTGATACCGACAAATTGCAGGGCAATTTGGCTGCATTGATCGATGCGCTGGTGAAGGCAAAGCCTGTGTCCAGCAAAGGCGTATTTTTGAAGAAAGTGGCAGTTTCCAGCACGATGGGTGTGGGTGTCCGCGTGGATACGCAAACCATTTCTGCTTGAAGACTTGAGAATTTCAAGTCATTCGAAAGAGTGGCTTGATGTGGTGGGCTGTCGGAGCCTTAAAGCTCAGGCAGGCCATCCAAGACCGTTGGCGTATGTGCTCCAGTACTGGGATGCGTACTTAATTTTGCCAACGCAGATGGCGATCCCGCTGCAAGAAGAATTGGATTCGAAGAATTTGATTCCGCAAACAGTTGGTCGCTGCAACGTGACGTGTTGGACGCCGAAAATCAAAAGATTTCAGCCAAAACACAATGAAAAGGAGTAGACCTTGAGTCTTAATCGCAGTGAGAAAGAAGCGGTCATCAGTGATGTGACTGGCCTCGCCGCAAAAGCTCAAACGCTTGTGATGGCGGAATACCGGGGCATCTCGGTCGCTGACATGACTAAATTGCGCTCCACAGCGCGCAGCAACGGTGTAAGCCTGAGTGTGTTGAAAAACACCCTGGCCCGCCGTGCTGTCGCTGGCAGCGGCTTTTCAGTCGTCTCCGACCTGATGACCGGTCCGCTGATCTATGGCTTCTCGGTAGATGCAGTCGCCGCCGCAAAGGTGGTGTCGGACTTCGCGAAAACCAACGACAAATTGGTCATTCGTGGTGGTGCATATGCCGGCAAAGCCTTGGACGTGAACGGCGTAAAACAATTGGCAAGCATACCGACCAAAGAGGTTTTGCTGGCTCAGTTGTTGGGCTTGATGCAATCCCCGATTTCGCGTACAGCGCGCGTGCTGGCAGCGATTGCGGAGAAAAAAGGCGCTGGCGCGGCAGATCCTGCCCTCGCAGAAGCAGTTGCGGCGTAAAAGCGCCTGCCTGAAAACCAACTTAACGGAAATTAAAGGATATCAAAATGGCATTCGATAAAGACGCATTTTTGACCGCGCTGGACAGCATGACGGTCATGGAACTCAACGATTTGGTGAAAGCCATCGAAGAGAAGTTTGGCGTGAGCGCGGCAGCAATGTCCGCCCCCGCTGCTGGTGGTGGCGCTGCTGCTGCAGTGGTTGAAGAAAAGACCGAATTCAATGTGGTGCTGCTTGAGGCTGGCGCCAACAAAGTGTCGGTGATCAAGGCTGTTCGCGAAATCACCGGTCTGGGCCTCAAAGAAGCCAAAGACATGGTCGATGGCGCACCCAAGGCCGTGAAAGAAGGCATTGCCAAGGCAGACGCCGAAGCAGCGCTTAAGAAGCTGGTGGATGCCGGTGCCAAGGCCGAACTCAAATAATCGGGTTTGACTAGAAGGCTGGAGTGCTTGAAAGGGCCTCCAGCCTTTAGTGCTTATATGGAGCCGGCACGTCGGCCCGCAGAATGCACTGAAAAGCAGAGAGCAGTCTGTTTTTCAGTGTCTTTTGATCGACAGGTTGTTGATCGGCTGATTGAAAGGCGCCTTGGTTCGGGTTGCACGCAAGGTGCAGCTGTCCGCCAATGATTGGTAGTGGCCAATCACCAAGAAGTACCCTGGAACCCTAGTCTTTGCCCGGAGAACTCATGGCTTACACATATACCGAACGCAAACGCATCCGGAAAAATTTCGGCAACCGCGACAGCGTCCTAGAAATCCCCTACCTGCTCCAAATGCAAAAAGACGCTTACACAGCGTTTTTGCAAGCGGACGTTGCGCCCAAGAAGCGCACGGTGGAAGGTCTTCAGGCCGCTTTTGATGCGGCGTTTCCCATCGTCTCGCACAATGGTTTTGTCGAGATGAAGTACCTCGAGTACAACCTTGCCAAGCCGGCCTTTGATGTGCGTGAGTGCCAGACACGGGGCCTGACTTTCGCGTCCGCCGTCCGCGCCAAAGTGCAGTTGATCATTTATGACCGCGAGTCTTCAACCAGCCAGAACAAGGTGGTCAAAGAGGTCAAGGAGCAGGAAGTCTACATGGGCGAAGTGCCGCTCATGACGAACAAGGGTTCTTTCATCATCAACGGCACCGAGCGGGTGATTGTGTCCCAGCTGCACCGTTCGCCTGGCGTGTTTTTCGAACACGACAAGGGCAAGACGCACAGTTCGGGCAAGTTGCTGTTCTCCGCGCGCATCATTCCTTACCGCGGTTCATGGCTTGATTTCGAGTTCGACCCGAAAGACATCCTGTATTTCCGGGTTGACCGCCGCCGCAAGATGCCGGTCACAATTTTGCTCAAGGCCATTGGCCTGAACCACGAATCCATCCTGGCGAACTTCTTCGTCAATGACAACTTCCGCCTGATGGACAGCGGAGCGCAGATGGAGTTCGTCGCCGAGCGCCTGCGTGGCGAAGTGGCGCGTTTTGACATCACCGACAAGGCCGGCAAGGTTGTCGTCGCCAAAGACAAACGTGTCACTGTCCGCCATACCCGTGAACTGGAGCAAACCAGCACAACGCACATCAGCGTGCCGGAAGACTTCCTCATCGGCCGCGTGGTGGCCCGCAGCATCGTGGATGCTGACACCGGCGAAATCATCGCCAAGGCCAACGAAGAGTTGACAGAAGCCTTGTTGAAGAAACTGCGCGCATCCGGCGTTCAGGATCTCGCCTGCATCTACACCAACGAATTGGACCAGGGCGCCTACATCTCCCAGACCCTGCGCAGCGACGAAACCGCTGACGAATTCGCCGCCCGGGTCGCCATCTACCGCATGATGCGCCCTGGCGAGCCGCCGACGGAAGACGCCGTTCAGGCCCTGTTCCAGCGCCTGTTCTACAACCCGGACACCTACGACCTGTCTCGTGTGGGCCGCATGAAATTCAACGCCAAGATGGGCCGTGCCGAATCGACAGGCCCGATGGTGCTGACCAATGAAGACATCTTGTCGGTCGTGAAGATCCTGGTGGATCTGCGCAATGGTCGGGGTGAAGTTGACGACATCGACCACCTGGGCAACCGCCGCGTGCGTTGCGTCGGCGAGTTGGCCGAGAACCAGTACCGCACCGGGCTGGCGCGCATCGAGAAAGCCGTGAAGGAGCGTTTGGGCCAGGCCGAGCAGGAGCCGCTCATGCCGCATGATCTGATCAACAGCAAGCCGATTTCCGCCGCCCTGAAGGAATTTTTCGGCGCCTCGCAACTGAGCCAGTTCATGGACCAGACCAACCCGCTGTCCGAAATCACCCACAAGCGCCGCGTGTCGGCTCTTGGCCCGGGTGGTTTGACGCGTGAACGTGCTGGTTTTGAAGTGCGCGATGTGCACGTGACGCATTACGGTCGGGTTTGCCCGATTGAGACACCCGAAGGCCCGAATATCGGCCTGATCAACTCATTGGCGCTTTATGCCCGTTTGAACGAATACGGTTTTATTGAAACACCGTATCGACGCGTGGCGGACAGCAAGGTCAGCAACCAAATTGACTATTTGTCGGCGATTGAAGAGGGTAAATATGTCATTGCGCAGGCTAACGCCGCGCTGGACAAAGACCATAAACTAACTGGCGACTTGGTGTCGGCGCGTGAAAAGGGCGAGTCAATCCTGGTGGGCGCAGAGCGCGTCCAATACATGGATGTATCACCCGCGCAGATCGTGTCAGTCGCGGCTTCGCTGGTACCCTTCCTTGAGCATGATGACGCCAATCGCGCATTGATGGGCGCCAATATGCAGCGGCAGGCAGTCCCAGTCTTGCGGCCTGAAAAGGCCTATGTCGGCACCGGCATCGAGCGTGTTTCTGCGGTCGACTCCGGCACCGTCGTCACGGCGACCCGCGGCGGTGTGGTGGACTATGTTGACGCGACACGCGTCGTGATTCGCGTCAATGACGCAGAAGCCGTCGCTGGTGAAGTGGGTGTGGACATCTACAACCTGATCAAGTACCAGCGTTCAAACCAAAACACCAACATCCACCAGCGTCCGATCGTCAAAAAAGGTGACAAGCTCGCCCGGGGCGACGTGATTGCGGATGGCGCTTCGACTGACCTGGGTGAACTGGCGCTGGGCCAGAACATGCTGGTTGCTTTCATGCCCTGGAATGGCTACAACTTCGAAGATTCGATCTTGATCAGTGAACGAATCGTTGCTGAGGATCGTTACACGTCAATCCACATCGAAGAGTTGGTCGTGATGGCGCGAGACACACGCCTTGGCGCAGAAGAAATCACTCGCGACATTCCCAATTTGAGCGAAGTTCAGCTCAACCGCTTGGACGAGTCCGGCATCATCTATGTCGGCGCTGAAGTTCAACCCGGCGACACCCTGGTGGGCAAAGTCACGCCGAAGGGCGAGACCACGCTGACGCCCGAAGAGAAGTTGCTGCGCGCGATCTTCGGCGAAAAGGCCAGCGACGTGAAAGACACCTCACTGCGCGTTGATCAGGGCTCGCAAGGCACCGTGATTGATGTGCAGGTGTTTACACGCGAAGGTATCACGAGGGATCGCCGCGCGCAGCAAATCATCGACGACGAACTTAAGCGCTTCCGCCTTGATTTGAACGACCAACTGCGCATTGTTGAGGCTGACGCTTTCGAGCGGATTGAAAAACTTCTGATTGGCAAGTCGGCCAACGGTGGACCGAACAAGCTTGCCAAAGGCGGCAAGATTGACAAAGCCTACCTCGCCTCCGTGGAAAAATTCCATTGGTTCGATGTTCGCCCAGCCGACGACGACGTTGCCTCGCAGTTGGAAAGCATCAAGAATTCTCTGGAGCAAACCCGCCACAGTTTCGACCTGTCGTTCGAGGAAAAACGCAAGAAACTGACGCAGGGTGACGAACTGCCCGCCGGTGTGTTGAAAATGGTCAAGGTCTACCTTGCCGTCAAACGCCGGCTGCAGCCTGGCGACAAAATGGCCGGTCGGCACGGTAACAAAGGTGTTGTCTCGAAGATCGTCCCCGTGGAAGACATGCCCTATATGGCCGACGGAACTCCCTGCGATATCGTGTTGAACCCATTGGGTGTGCCTTCGCGAATGAACGTCGGCCAGGTGTTGGAAGTGCATCTGGGTTGGGCTGCAAAAGGCATTGGACAACGCATTGGAGACATGCTCCAGGCGGAGGCAAAAATTGCGGAGATCCGCAAATTTCTGGAGGCGCTCTATAACGGCTCCGGCCGCAAGGAAGACCTCTCGAAACTCAATGATGGTGACGTTATTGAGATGGCAGGCAACTTGTCGAAGGGGGCCACATTTGCAACGCCGGTGTTTGATGGCGCCTCGGAAGAGGAGATTCGCGGGATGCTGAGGCTGGCCTACCCAGATGAGGTGTCCAAGGCAAAAGGCCTGACTGCTGCGCGTACCCAAGCCAATTTGTTTGACGGTCGTAGTGGCGAGCCGTTTGAGCGACCGACGACCGTGGGTTACATGCATGTCTTGAAGTTGCACCATTTGGTGGACGACAAGATGCACGCACGCTCCACTGGCCCTTACAGCTTGGTCACGCAGCAACCATTGGGCGGAAAAGCCCAGTTCGGTGGACAGCGTTTTGGTGAGATGGAAGTTTGGGCGCTCGAAGCCTACGGGGCTTCCTACACCTTGCAGGAAATGCTGACAGTCAAGTCCGACGACGTGCAGGGCCGCACCAAGGTGTACGAGTCCATCGTCAAGGGCGAACACGCGATTGAGGCCGGCATGCCGGAGTCCTTCAACGTGCTGGTGAAAGAAGTGCGTTCGCTCGGCATCGATATGGAACTAGAGCGCGGTTAAGCGTCGACACGTCAAGGATCAAACACATGAAATCATTACTCGACCTGTTCAAGCAATTCACGCCCGATGAGCATTTCGATGCCATCCGCATCGGCATGGCCTCACCGGAGAAAATCCGTTCCTGGTCATTTGGTGAAGTCAAGAAGCCAGAGACCATCAACTACCGCACCTTCAAGCCAGAACGTGATGGCCTGTTCTGCGCCAAGATTTTTGGCCCTATCAAGGATTACGAATGCCTGTGCGGCAAATACAAGCGCCTCAAACACCGGGGTGTCATCTGCGAAAAGTGCGGTGTTGAAGTCACCCAAACCAAGGTTCGCCGCGACCGCATGGGCCACATCGACCTGGCTGCGCCCTGCGCGCACATCTGGTTCCTCAAGTCGCTGCCGAGCCGTCTGGGCCTGGTGCTGGACATGACGCTGCGCGATATCGAACGCGTGTTGTACTTTGAAGCGTACGTGGTGACCGATCCTGGCATGACGCCGCTGAAGAAATACAGCATCATGACGGAAGATGACTTCGACGCCAAGTTCAAAGAGTACGGTGACGAGTTCCAGGCCAAGATGGGCGCCGAGGGCATCAAAGAGCTTTTGCAAAGCATTGACATCGATGGCTCCATTGAGAAGTTGCGCAACGATTTGACCGGTTCCGAGCTGAAGATCAAGAAAAACGCCAAGCGCCTCAAAGTGCTTGAGGCGTTCAAAAAATCCGGCATCAAGCCTGACTGGATGGTGCTCGAGGTCTTGCCTGTGCTGCCGCCGGATCTGCGTCCGCTGGTGCCCTTGGACGGTGGACGTTTCGCCACCTCCGACCTGAACGACCTGTACC
>JANLYO010000107.1:0-7942 GCA_031365665.1 Rhodoferax sp.
TTCACCCCCATCCGCGAGCTGATGGCCGAAGTGCCGATGGCGCGCGAACGCGGCTACGGCCCGGGGCGCTTCAGTTTCAACGTGGCCGGTGGCCGCTGCGAAGCCTGCCAGGGCGACGGCGTTAAACGTGTCGAAATGCACTTTTTGCCCGACGTCTATGTGCCCTGCGATGTGTGCCACGGCATGCGTTACAACCGCGAAACGCTCGAGGTGCAGTACAAAGGCAAAAACATCGCGCAGTTGCTGGACATGACGGTCGAGGTGGCTTATGAGTTCCTGAACGCCGTGCCCACCATCGCCCGCAAACTGCAAACCCTGCTGGACGTGGGCCTCTCCTACATCCGCCTGGGCCAAAGCGCCACCACGCTCTCAGGCGGCGAGGCCCAGCGCGTGAAACTGGCTCTGGAGCTCTCCAAACGCGACACCGGCCGCACGCTCTACATCCTGGACGAGCCCACCACCGGCCTGCACTTCGCCGACATTGACCTGCTGCTCAAGGTGCTGCACCAACTGCGCGACGCCGGCAATACCATTGTGGTGATCGAACACAACCTGGACGTCATCAAAACCGCCGACTGGCTGATCGACATGGGCCCCGAGGGCGGCTCGGGCGGTGGCGAAGTGGTGGGCGTGGGCACGCCCGAGGATTTGGCCGCCAATCCGGCCAGCCATACGGGGCGGTATTTGGCGCGGCTGTTGAATCATCCGGCGGTCGTTTCCGTTCTCTGAAGGAGTTTTCATGGCCCTTGCCATCCGCCGGGTGACGGAAATTTCGGATTCGCATTTGCAAGACCTGGCCGAGGTGCTGATCGACTGCGTCGCAGGCGGTGCTTCAGTCAGCTTCATGCACCCGCTGTCGCCGCAGAAGGCGCTGGCTTTCTGGCGCGGCGTGGCCGACGGGGTGGCGAGCGGCGAGCGGGCGCTGCTGATCGCCGAAGACGCCGATGGCCTCGTGGGCACCGTGCAATTGATCCTGGCGCAGCCTGAAAATCAGCCTCACCGCGCGGACGTGGCCAAGATGCTGGTGCACCGGCGGGCGCGCCGCCAAGGCCTGGGCGAGGCCCTGATGAAGGCCGCTGAGGCTTGCGCCATGGAATGCGGCAAGACGCTGCTGATGCTGGACACCACCGTGGGCATGGACGCGGAGCGCCTGTACGCGCGCCTGGGCTGGCAGCGTTTTGGCGAGGTGCCGAGGCATGCGCTGCTGGCGCAAGGTGGGTTGTCGGACACCGCTTTTTTTTACCGGGTTTTGGAGATTCATACCCAAAATGGGAATGATTGACTGTGAGCTACCAAATTTTCGTTGTTAATTAATTTAAATAAATTTATTGATTATTTTATAATCTTTATTGTTATATTTTATATAGCAAAATAATGAATATTTACTGGACCTAATATCAAATTAATTTCTATATAAATTATTTAAATTATTTATTCTCGTATTCACCGGTATGCACCAAGCACTCGACACGCCCCACCCGTCCCTTTATTTCGACTACAAGGTCTACCCGGCAGCGCCCCGCCCTGCGGCGACCGTGGTGGAACCGGTGCTCATCGTCGGCGCGGGGCCTGTGGGTTTGTCGACTGCTTTGCTCTTGGCCCGCCACGGCGTGCGCTGTGTCGTCATCGAGGCGGAACAGCAGGTATGTTCCGGCAGCCGCGCCATTGCCTTCACGCGGCGCTCGCTCGAAATCCTGCAACAAACCGGCGCCCACACCGCGTTTGACGCCATCGGTCTGCCCTGGGGTTGCGGCAATTCCTTTTACCGGGGCAAGCAGGTGTTCCGCATGGAAACGCCGCACCTTGTCAACGACCGCTTCGCTCCCTTGACCAACCTGCAGCAGCAGTTCCTTGAAGCTGCCTTGGTCGAGCGCGTGCAGCAGCAGCCACTGATTGAGCTGCGCTGGGGCCACAAGGTGCTGGGCGTGGCCCGCAATGACCTCGGCGCAGACAGCAGCCCGGACCCAGGCCTCGGCCCAGACCCCCGCACCGGCGCGCCAAACGCGCTGGCCGCCCTCGACATCGATACACCCGACGGCCCCTACACGCAGGCCGCGCGCTATGTGGTGGCCTGCGACGGCGCGCGCTCTGGCCTGCGCAGTCTGCTCGGCCTGAAGCTCGAAGGCAGCAGCTACGAAGGCCGTTTTGTGATCGCCGACATCCGCATCAAGCTGCCCCTGCCCACAGAGCGCCTGGCCTTTTTTGACCCGGTCTGGAACCCCGGCAACACTGTGCTGATGCACCGCGAGCCGCTGGACATGTGGCGCGTGGACTACCAGTTGCCCGCTGACGAAACCCCCGAAGAAGCGCTGCAGCCCGAGTCGCTGCACGGCCGCATCCAGGCGCAGCTGGACATGATCGGCCAGGGCGGCATCCCGTGGGAGATGGACTGGTCCAGCGTGTATTCAGCCCGCGCGCTGACGCTGCCCAATTACCGGCATGGGCGTTTTCTGTTCGCGGGCGACGCGGCGCACATGTTGCCGATCTTTGGCGTGCGTGGCGCCAACACCGGTTTTCAGGACGCGCAGAACCTGGCCTGGAAGCTCGCCTTCGTGGTGCAGCGCAAGGCCCCGGCGGGCCTGCTGGAGACTTATTCCCACGAGCGTGTGGCAGCAGCGCGCGAGATTGTTGAAGAGGCCGGCAAGAGCACGCGTTTCATGACGCCGCCCAGCCCGGGCTTTCGCCTGCTGCGCGACGCGGTGTTGTCGCTCTCGCTCACGCAGGCCTTCGTGCGCCCGCTCTACCACTGGCGCACCTCGCGCGCGCATGCCTATCTGGATTCACCGCTGAACGCGCCGGGTGACGACACCGCCCGCTTCACAGGCGGCGTGGCCGTGGGTGAACCCATGGCCAACGTGAAACTCGCCGAGGGTGATTTCCTGATGGATCACTTTCCCCCAGGGTATCTGCTGCTGGTGCTGGGCGCCACCCTGCCTGCCGGAGTGGCCGGGGTGGTGGCCGATTGGCAGCAGCGCGGCTACGCGCTTGCGGTGCAGCACACAACCCACGCCGGGGCGCTGGGCGTCTATGGCGCGCCGGGCGCAGCCGCCGCCCAAGCGCCAGCCGATGCAGGCACCTGCGCCGCCTACCTGTTTCGCCCCGACCAGCACGTGTGCGCCCGCTGGCTCACGCTGGACGCCACGCGCCTGGCCGCCGCGCTGCTGCGCGCCACCGGCCACCCGAATTGAAAACACCCATGAAGAAAACAGCCATGAACGCCGCAACGTCTCCCCTGAGCATCGCCCAGCTCGAAAACGTCTACGACCTGCTTGCCGAGGCCATAGACCAGGCCGGGCCGCAGCACAGCGAACTGTTTCTGACCAAGCTGTGCCTGCTGTTGGTCAACCAGATCGGGGATGACGCCGTGGTACAGGGCCATGTGCGCTCTGCCTTGGCCGATATGGCCACGCCCGTCGCGCCCTGACGCCGGGCAGAAGACCAGAAAGGCAGCGCCTTAAGCGCGCGCCGCCTGTAGCATGTCGCGCGTCTTGAGCGCTTCGCGTCGGGCGGCCTGTGCAAAATCATCCGCGGACGAGGCGTACAGAATGGCGCGCGAGGAGTTCACGATGATCGGCGCTTCGGTTCCGTTCGCGCCCCCGCGCCAACCTGCCTTCACGGTCGCCACGGCATCGCCGCCCTGCGCGCCGACACCGGGGATCAATAGCGGCATCGTCGGCGCAATGGCGCGCACGCGCTCGATTTCCGCCGGGTAAGTGGCCCCCACGACCAAACCCAGCTGGCCGTTCAGGTTCCACGGGCCTTGCGCCAGCTTGGCCACATGTTCATACAGCAGGGGCGCGCCTTCGATGGACGAAAGCCGCTGGTTCTGCAAGTCCTCGCCGCCGGGATTGCTGGTGCGGCACAGCAGAAAAGCGCCCTTGCCGTCAAACTTGAGGTAGGGCGCCACCGAGTCAAAACCCATGAAGGGCGACAGCGTCACCGCGTCAGCGCCATAACGTTCAAAGGCCTCGATGGCGTACTGCTCGGCGGTGCTGCCGATGTCGCCGCGCTTGGCGTCCAGGATGATCGGCACCTGCGGCGCCACGCGGCGCATGTGCTCCATCAGGCGCTCTAGCTGACCTTCGGCGCGGTGCGCGGCGAAGTAAGCGATCTGCGGTTTGAAGGCGATGGCGAGGTCTGCCGTGGCGTCCACAATCGCCGCGCAAAAATCGTATATCTTGTTGGAATCGCCCTTGAACCTGCCGGGGAAGCGTGTCGGCTCCGGGTCCAGCCCGACGCACAGCATGGAATGGTTTTGGCGTTCTGCGGCGCCCAGCATCTCGATAAATGTCATGCACCCATTGTAGGAAAACGCATTTCCAGACGCGGCGCCACCGGGCCGGCGCCAGCATGGACAATGCCCGCCATGCACAAACTCTCGCAGCGCCAATGGATCGTTCTGGTCACCCTCACCATCGTCTGGGGCATCAACTGGCCCATCATGAAAATGGGCGTGCAGGACTTTCCGCCGCTGAGCTTCCGGGCGATTTCTTCGCTGATGGGTGTGCCCATCCTGGCCCTGGTGCTGGTGGCGCTGAAGGTGCCGTTTGCCGTGCCACGCCATCACTGGCGCGAGCTGTTCTGGCTGGGCATGTTCAACATGGTGCTGTGGCACGGCCTGATCATTCTGGCGGTCAACGCCCTCTCGAGCGGGCGCGCGGCGATCTTGGGCTACACCATGCCGATATTTTCGGCCATGCTGGGCGCCTTGTTTTTTGGCAACCGGCTCTCCGCACGCGCCTGGGGTGGCGTGGCGACTGCGGCCCTGGGTGTGGTGCTGCTGTTGTGGCATGAGCTCACGGCGCTGTCGGGCCGGCCGCTGGGGGTGATGCTGGCGCTGACCGCCGCCGCCTTCTGGGCGCTGGGCACCCACAATCTGCGGCGCACCCGGCTCACTGTGCCGACACTCACCATCGTCTTCTGGATGACGGTGATGACCCTGGTCTCCATGGTGCTGCTCGCCATCGCCCTGGACCACGGGCGCTGGCGGGCCCCCTCAGCAGCGAACTGGTTTGCCATCCTCTTCAACGCCACGGTGATCTACGGCTTCTCGCAAGCCGCCTGGTTTTACCTGGCGCGTTCTTTGCCGCCGGTGGCGTCCACCCTGAGCGTGATGTTCATCCCGGTGTTGGGCGTTCTCTCGGGCGCGTGGTGGCTGCATGAAACCCTGCATTGGCAGGACTGGGCCGCCGTGGCGCTGATGGCGGTGGCGATTGCGTCGGTCTTGTTGCCAGATTCCGTTTTCAGATCGAAGCGATAGGGCGTTGTCGTTGCGCCAGTGAATTCAAAGCCAGGCACAGATCCTCCCAAGACTTGGCTTTTTCCGTCAGGCTGCGCAGCAAATACGCGGGGTGGTAGGTGGCGACGACCGGAATCGACAGGTCCTCGTGGGTATAGGTGTGAACCTGCCCGCGCAGGCGGCCCAGCGGCGTTTTGTCCACCTCAGGCAGTGTGGCGCGCAAGAGCGAGGCGGCGGCAAACTTGCCCATCGCCAGGATGATTTTGGGTTGCAAAAGCGCGATCTGGCGGTGCAAATACGGCTCACACTGCGCCACCTCCTGCGGGCTGGGATTGCGGTTGCCGGGCGGGCGGCATTTGATGACGTTGACGATGTAGACGCCCGGCGTTGGGCTGTTTGCACTGGACGCGCTGGACTTACGCGACAGCTGCATGGCCTTGAGCATGTTGTCCAGCAATTGCCCCGCTTGGCCCACAAAAGGTTCGCCCACGCGGTCTTCGTTTTCACCGGGCGCTTCGCCAACGATGAGCCAATCGACCTCGGGCGCAGCGTCTTCACCCGCCGCGTTTTGCCCCACGCCAAACACTGTTTGCCTGCGGCCTTCACACAAGGCGCAGGCACGGCATTGCGATACGGTGTGCTGCAACGCGGGCCAATTCAGGTTGGCGATGGCAACATCAGTTTTGAAATATTTATTTTCTAAATTTTCATCTTGATTATTTGACGATATAAGCCTGGTATTTGTTTGACTAATTGCTACATTATTTAATTCAATTTCATTTATTTTTTGATCAATTTTTTGATTTAAATTTATATTTGATGCGATATTTTTCGATGCAAGGATGGCCGGATCACTCGCGCTGGAAATAGCCGGGCGATCAGTCGCCACATCGACCGACACCAGCGGGGCCGCAGGCTTGGGCCACCAAACGGTAACGCCCATTTCCTTGAGCATGGCGCGTTGGCGCTCGTCCAGGTCGAGGCTCATGGCGCGCAGCCCCTATCGAGATATGCAGCGAGACATGCCGCGAGGCATTGCGGGCAGGATTGCGGCGCGGCGTTCACAGCTTCAAACTCATCACGACGGCGTCTTCGCGCGGCGCCGCGCCGTTGGGGTAATAGGCCGCCCGACGTCCGACACTGCGAAATCCGCTGTCCAGATACACCTTCATCGCGCGGGCATTGCTTTGCCGCACTTCCAGCCACAGCCAGTCGGCAGACTGCGCGCGCGACCAGATCGCCAGCGCCTCCAGCATCATGCGCGCCCAGCCTTGGCCCTGGTGCTCAGGGGCCACCGTGATATTGAGCAGATGCACTTCGTCCACGCCCTGCATGGCGATGAAATAGCCGAGTAATTGGTCGCCCGCCATCAAAAGCTGCGCCTGGTAACCGCTGGCCAAGGCGTCGACAAAGTTGCCGTGGGACCAGGGAAAAGCGTAAGCGCGGGTTTCCACCGCCAGCACGGTGTCCAGCGCCGCGTGGTCAAACAACTCGAAGCGGACTTCGTCAGGCGCGAGCGTTGCGGGGCGCTTCGTGGGCGGCTCAGGCTGGGGTTTCAGGACGGCGCTCATGGGCGTTGAAAGTGGCTCAGGAAATGGTTCAACAAACAGATCAGACAGCAGCTTTTTCCCGCAGGCGTTCTTCGGTGGTTTTCGCCACTTTATCGCGGATATACAGCGGCAAGGCGTGTTCCGCCCGCACAGCCAGGCCTTGTTGCAGCAATTGCGGCGCCAAACGCAGGAGCGCGCGGGCGCTGGGCAAGGCGTCTTGGCACAAGGATTTTGCGGTGTTGATGCGATGGCCGTAAGCGCCAAAGACGTTGCCTGCGAAGATCAAAGGTGGCAAGTCAGGCGGCAAATTGGATGATGAATCCTCGCCGCCAGGGTGTGCGGCTGGCGCAACGTGTGCGGCCACGCTTTCAGGTCGAATCAGGCTGTGAGTCCCGTCGATTGTCCATATGCCGCCACGGTAGGCATAACGTGCAAGGTACAACTCGTCCATGCGTGCATCCAGCAAGGCGACCACGCGCAAGGCGTCTGCGGGTGCTTGCGCGCCAGCGGGCATTGGCCCAGGGCGCTGGAACCGCGCGTCTTCGGCCACCGCCATCAGGCTGTCTACCGGCAGCACCGGCACGTCGGCGGCAAAGGCCAAACCTTGCGCCACCGAACAGGCCGTGCGCAGGCCCGTAAAAGAGCCGGGGCCGGCGCCAAAGGCAATGGCAGCAAGATCCGGGTAGTCAAGCCCTGCCAGTTTCATCAGCCGTTCGATGGCCGGTATCAAGGTGCTGGAAGCCTGCGCGCCGCCGGGGCCATTGAAGCACCATTGCGCAGGCACGCCACCGGCACTGCCACCGCCGCCGCCACGTTGGAGCGCCACCGAAAGGTGCTCAGTGCTGGTGTCAAAGGCCAGGAGGTTCATCAGTAGATTATCGGTTTGTCGGCACAATATCGCCCAGCAGCGGTCAACCGATCGTCCTAAAAATAGGAGAAGCACCATGCACATCGACAGTGTTGGGCAATTGAACGCCTGGGAGCACGCATGAGCCATGTGCGCACGAACCTGGCGTGCGACGTGTTGGTCATCGGCTCGGGGGCCGCCGGCCTGGCCTGCGCCATCACCGCCAAAAGCCGGGGGCTGAGCGTGGTGGTGGTCGAGAAGGAGCCTGTGTTCGGCGGCACCACGGCGCTGTCGGGCGGCGTGCTG
>JANLYO010000172.1:0-19307 GCA_031365665.1 Rhodoferax sp.
AGAGCGAATTGACCTGCTGCTGGATGATGAGGTTGGGGAAGATCGTGGTCATCACGGCGGTAGGTTCGCCCCACCAGGGTTCATGCACCACGTCCAAAAAGCGGTCGTCGTTGAGTTTCATGCTCTCCTTGAAGCTCGTCACGCCGCTGGTGGCTGCGCCCGCCTGGCCCGCGTTGCCCCGGGTGGAGGTCATCGCGGCGTGGCGGTGTTTGTCGTCCATCCACAATTTTGATTTGTTGTCTGAGCGCCAAAGGCCAAAGGTGACAAACCAGGCGTGCAACAAGCCGGGGTGGTAGGGGTCTTTGATGTTCTCCTGCATCAACTTCCAGTTGCCGGGAATGCGCTGGCGGTTGTAGCCCAAAAGCGTGAGTTTGCGGCCATCGAACACCCGGTCAAAATAACCGCAAATGGTGGACCCCAGGTATTCCTCTAGCGACGGCACGTTGGGGTCAAAACTGGCAAACACGGCGCCGCCACGGGCTGCTACCTTGAGTTTGGTGAGGCTGTGTTGCTTCAGGTCAAAATCCGCCGGCATGCCGCCGACGACGCGGTTGTCCTGGCGCACGCCGCGCCGGAAGGGCACGCCCTGCAAATCACCTTTGAGGTTGTAGTTCCACTGGTGGTAGGGGCAAACCAGCTCGGTCTTGTTGCCACTCCTCTCACGGCAAAACGCCACGCCCCGGTGCGCACAGCGGTTTTCCACGACATTGATCGCACCGTCTTTGTCGCGGATCAGGATGACCGACTTTTCCCCGACCTTGGTGCGTTTGAAGTCGCCTGCGTTGGGAATTTCAGCTTCCAGCCCGACGTAATTCCAATGGCCTTTGTAAAAAAAGCGCTCAAGTTCCTTTTTGTATACGGCGTCATCGGTATAGGCCCAGTAGGGAATGCGGCTGCTGTCGTCGCGCTGCCAGCCCTGTTTGGCTGGGGGTTGCCAGACCAAAGGTTTGACATCCACAACGGTTGGTTCGAGCAATGCGGACATGTGGTTCACCCCCTTAACTTGAAGCGCTGTATTTTGCCGGTCGCGGTTTTTGGCAATTCAGCGATGAATTCGATCACACGCGGGTATTTATAGGGCGCCAGCCGCTCTTTGACAAAGGCTTTGAGTTCGTCAGCGCTTGCCTGCGCGCCATTCTTGAGTACGACAAAGGCTTTGGCTTTGGTCAAGCCGTCGGCGTCTTCATGCCCCACCACAGCCGCCTCCAGAACGGCCGGGTGCTGCATCAGCGTGGCTTCGACCTCAAAAGGCGACATATAAATGCCGCTGACTTTGAGCATGTCGTCGCTGCGCCCCGCATACACATAACAACTGTTGGTGTCGATGGAATATTTGTCGCCGCTTTTGGTCCACTCACCCTGGAAGGTGGCGCGTGTTTTGTCGCGCTGACCCCAGTACATCATGGCGGCGGTGGGGCCTTTGATGTAAAGGTCGCCGATCTCGCCATTTGGAACTTCCTGGCCGTCTTCTCCTGTGAGTTTGACTTCATACCCGGCGACGGGCCTGCCCGTGGTGCCGTAATGCACATCGCCGGGCCGGTTGGAGAGAAACACATGCAACATTTCCGTGGAGCCAATGCCGTCGATGATCTCGCAGCCAAAACGCGCCGTGAATTTTTCCCCAATTTCACGTGGCAAAGCTTCGCCCGCCGACGAACACATGCGCAGTTGCACCTCGCCCTTGGCTGGCAGATCCGGGGCTGCGAGCATGCCCGCAAAACCTGTGGGTGCGCCAAAAAACACGGTGACGCCGTACTGTTTCCAAAGCCGGAAAACCTCACCCGGCGTGGGGCGGCCTGGCAGCAGGACCACTGTGGCCCCCGCCATCAGCGGAAAAGTCAGGGCATTGCCCAACCCGTAGGCAAAAAACAGCTTTGCGGCAGAGTACAAGACATCGTTTTCGCGTATGCCCAAAATCGCTTCACCATACAGCTTGCCAGTCCACCATGGGCTGCCTTGCATGTGCACGGTGCCTTTGGGTTGCCCGGTGGAGCCAGATGAATAGAGCCAAAACGCGATTTCATTCGCCAGGGTCGCGCCTGCGGTGATCTCGGTGGCGTGGGAAAACAGCACAGTTTGCATGTCCTGTTGCGATTCTTCCAAGGGCACCTGGGGCCTGCTGACAATGGTCGCTTTGATTTCCTGCGCGGATCCCGCCAGCGCCATCGCTTCTTTGAGTGTCGCCAGCAAAACGCCTGACACAACAGCCGCCTGCGCCCGGCTATCGGCCAGCATGTAGGCGTAATCTTTGGCCGTCAGCAGTGTATTGACGGCGACGGGGACAACGCCGGCGTACAGGCAACCCAAAAAAGCCACCGGCCAGTCGATGGTGTCTTGCATCAGCAACAGCACGCGTTCCTCACGGCGCAGGCCGATCGCCAACAGCGCGGCGGCAAAGCGCTGGACACGTTTGTCCAGGTCGCCGTAGGTCAAGGACGATTTGTCGTCGATGAACGCGACTTTTTGCGGCCTTTGGGCGTTGGCCGCCAGCACATAGGCTGCGAAGTTGAACTTCTCAGGCAGGGTCAAATGGGCTGGCATGGGGAAATCCTTGGGCGGTCTCTTACGCATTGTGATGTGCGCAAATTCTAAGCTCGGACCAAGCTCGGCGATGGGCGAATAAAGGCGGGGCGTTTTCGTGCGGGCAGCGCAGCCGCCGGTGCGGGCGCGAACTCTGCCCCCGCCCCCCACCCCAGGCCGGTCAAATTTGTAAGAACTTTGTGTTTTCACCGACAGACGCCATTAGTCGAAAATGCCACCATGGCGCAAAATGCGCCCTAGCCGGATTCCTCTTTTTTGAAAAACCATGAAAAATAAAAAAACGCTGGTTCTGATCGCCCTGGTTGCGCTGGTGGCGCTCTTTTTTGTGTTCGACCTTAAGCAGTATTTCACTTTGGGCTTCATCAAGTCGCAGCAAAACGGTTTTGCGGCCCTGTATGCCGACAAGCCATTCACAGTGATCGCCGGCTTTTTTGCCGTCTATGTGGCGGTCACAGCGCTTTCTCTTCCGGGCGCCGCCATCATGACCCTGGCCGGCGGAGCGATTTTTGGCCTCGGTGTGGGTACGCTCATCGTGTCTTTCGCAGCCAGCCTGGGCGCTACGCTGGCTTTTCTGGCAGCCCGTTTTGTTTTGGGTGAATCGGTTCAAAACAAATTTGGCAGCCGCCTGGGAGAAATCAACAAGGGCATCGAGAAGGAGGGCGCTTTTTACCTGTTCACGCTGCGTTTGGTGCCGCTGGTGCCATTTTTTGTGATCAATCTGGTCATGGGTCTCACCAAAATGAAGACCTGGACGTTCTATTGGGTCAGCCAAGTGGGCATGCTGCTGGGCACTGCGGTGTATGTCAACGCTGGCACACAGTTGGCAAAAATTGATTCACTCAAGGGAATTTTGTCGCCGGGCTTGATCGGGTCCTTTGTTCTGCTGGGTGTGTTTCCACTGATTGCCAAAAAAACTGTGGATGCCGTCAAGGCGCGCAAGGTGTATGCAAAGTGGAACCACGTCAAGCCAGCCTCGTTTGACCGCAATCTGGTGGTCATTGGCGGCGGCGCTGGCGGTCTTGTGTCTGCCTACATCGCAGCGGCGGTCAAAGCCAAGGTGACTTTGATCGAAGCCCACAAAATGGGCGGCGACTGCCTCAACTATGGCTGTGTGCCCAGCAAAGCGCTGATCAAAAGCGCCAAACTGGCCACCATGATGAAACACGGCGCACATTACGGTTTGGCCGACACCGAGGCGAAGTTCAGCTTCAAGGCGGTCATGCAACGCATCCATGCAGTGATTGCCGCCATCGAGCCGCACGACAGCGTCGAGCGCTACGCCAGCTTGGGCGTGGAGGTTTTGCAGGGCTACGCGAAAATCGTGAATCCCTGGACGGTTGAAATTGCCCTCAACAACGGCGGCAAACAGACGCTGACGACCCGCTCTATCGTCATCGCCGCAGGCGCGCAACCCTTTGTGCCGCCACTGCCGGGTATCCAGGAGTCCGGCTACGTCACCAGCGACACCCTGTGGGACGAATTTCTCAAACTCGATGCCATTCCCAAACGGTTGGTGGTGCTGGGCGGTGGCCCGATTGGCTGCGAACTGGCGCAGAGTTTCCAGCGTCTGGGCGCCCAGGTGACACAGGTCGAGATGGCCCCGCGCATCATGATCCGGGAAGACGAGGAAGTGTCGCAACTGGCCAAAGAATCTTTAGTGGCAGACGGCGTGCAGGTGCTCACGGGCCACAAAGCGCTGCGTTGTGAAAACGCCAACGGTGCGAGGAGCATCGTTGTCGAAAACCAGGGCAAGGAAATCCGCCTGGAGTTTGACGCCCTGGTGTGCGCTGTAGGCCGCGTGGCGCGGCTCTCGGGTTATGGTTTGGAAGACTTGGGCATACCGACCAACCGCACCGTCACCACGAACGAATATCTGGAAACGGTTTACCCCAACATTTTTGCCGCCGGCGACGTGGCCGGGCCCTTCCAGTTCACCCACACGGCGGCGCACCAGGCTTGGTATGCCGCTGTGAATGCCTTGTTTGGCACTTTCAAAAAGTTCAAAGCCGATTATTCGGTGATCCCCTGGGCAACGTTCATCGACCCCGAGGTAGCCCGTGTCGGCCTCAACGAACAAGAGGCCAAAGAAAAAGGCATCGCCTACGAAGTCGTCAAGTACGGCATCGACGACCTGGATCGTGCCATTGCGGACGGTGATGCCCATGGTTTTGTCAAGGTGTTGACCGTGCCTGGCAAAGACAAAATTTTGGGGGCCACCATCGTCGGCACCCACGCGGGTGACCTGCTGGCCGAATACGTCTTGGCCATGCGGCACGGCCTTGGCATGAACAAGATTTTGGGAACTATCCACACCTACCCGACTCTGTCAGAAGCGAACAAATACGCGGCCGGAGAATGGAAGCGGGCGCACCAGCCCGAGAAGTTGCTGCAATGGGTTGCGAAATACCACACATGGAGGCGCGGTTGAATCATGGCTAAAACAAACTTGAATCCTGGAGTTTTCAACCGTAGGTATGCTATTAGTATAATAGCTATAAGTGCAATAAGTGCGGGGACTAACATCGTATTTGGTCAAAATTCACCGGCTGGAGGCGTCAATTTCGACCAATCATACCCAAATTGGGAATCATTGCTCAAGAAACATGTCAAATGGCTGCCTGACAACAAACAGTCACGCGTCAACTACAAGGGTTTTGCGGCCGACCGTGCCGAGTTGAAGAAGGTGCTCGAGTCCTTCAGCGCGCTGCCCAAGGCCGACTTTGACCGCTTCAGCCGCGAGCAACAAATGGCGTTTCTGGTCAACGCCTACAACGCGTTCACGGTCGAGATCATCCTCACCAAATACCCAGATCTCAAGTCCATCAAAGACCTGGGCTCATTTGTCACACCAACCTGGAAGAAGAAGTTTTTCACGCTGCTGGGTGAAGAGCGCCACCTTGACTGGATAGAGCATGAACAGTTGCGGCCCAAATATTCTGAGCCCCGTGTCCACGTGGCCGTGAACTGCGCCAGCATCGGTTGCCCGGCGCTGTTCCCCGAAGCGTTCACTGCCGCCAAACTCGATGCCCAGTTGGAAGACGGCATGCAGCGCTTCATGGGCGACCGCACCCGCAACCGGTTTGCCGACGGCAAGCTGGAAGTGAGCATGATCTTCAAATGGTTCCGCGAAGACTTTGAAAAAGGGAACAAGGGATTTGCCAAACTTGAAGATGTGTTCGCCAAATATGCCGACCAACTCGCGGCCGCCCCCGCAGACCGCGAGAAACTCAAGGCCAAGAGTGTTTCAATCTCGAACCTGGACTACGACTGGTCACTTAACGACGTGGGCCGCTAAGGCTGCAGCCCTCGGCACCAGTCTGGCGCTGCAGGGCCTGGCGTTTGCGCAAAGCGCCGCGCCGCCGGCATCGTCACCTGCTGCGCCTCAGGGGGAGTCATTGAGCCTGGCGCCGTTTTCAAAATCAGCCACGTCGGACTTGCCGCCGCCATGGCGTCTGGTCGGGTTGCCCAAAAACAAAGCGCCGCTGGCCCAGATTGAGGTTGCAAGTTTGGGTGAAGAGCGCGTGCTGAAGTTGGCGACTGACAAGTCTTACGGCGCGGCCTTGCACGAGCTTGTGCCGCAGGTTCTGGGCACGGGCAGCACATTGCGCTGGCGTTGGCGTTTGGAGCTGCCGGTGGTGCATGCAGACTTGAAAACCAAAGAAGGCGACGACGCAGCGCTCAAGGTTTGCGCCTTGTTTGACATGCCGCTTGGCAAACTCGGTTTTTTTGAGCGCAACCTGCTGCGTCTGGCGCGCGCCTTGAGTGGCGAGAAACTTCCTGCGGCGACGCTCTGTTATGTGTGGGACAACAAGTTGCCCGTTGGCACTGGATTGCCCAACGCCTACACGCCGCGTTTGCGTTATATCGTGCTGGATTCAGGTGACAAAAAAATCGGCCAATGGGTCACGCATGGGCGTGACCTGGCGAACGACCTTCAAAAGGCCTTTGGCCACGAATTTGACACACCGCCGCCATTGATTGCGGTGCTGGCGGGCGCGGATTCTGATAACACCCAAGGGCGCAGCTTGGCCTATGTGGGGGATGTGGGCTTGACCGTCAAGGCAGCAGAATGATCGGTTCCAGCGCGTCGCTTTGCGACAGAATCCGGCCAATCGCCACAGTTTTTGCATAACCCAATTCGCGTAGCGCAGCAATGCAGGCGTCGGCCCGCCCAGCCGGAACGCTGGCGAGCAAGCCCCCGGCAGTTTGCGGATCGAAAATCAGCGGATACCGTGGGTGTCTCACCCATTGCTCCTGATTTCGAAGCGCCCGGCGCAGCCGCACGTTGGCGCCCTGAAGTGAGCTCACGATGCCGTTGGCAACACACTCCTCTGCGCCGTCGAGCATGGGCAGCGCCGACATGAAGAGTTCGGCGTCTACTTCCGATGGCCGCGTCATTTCGACCAGATGCCCAAGGAGGCCAAAACCGGTGAGGTCGGTGCAGGCGGTGGCACCATGTTCACGCAAACACTGCGCGCCCAGGCGGTTGGAGACCACCATCGATTGCAGAGCGGCGTCAATCCAGCGCCCTTTGGCGGCCAGCCGTGCGTGCGCCGCAAACAAAGTGCCCGTGCCGATCGGTTTGGTCAGCAGCAGCACGTCACCCGGTTTCATGCCGCCTTTGCGCAGCACTTTTGCCGGGTCATCGTCGATCAAGCCATTCACGGCGAAGCCGAGGGCGAGTTCTTTGCCTTCACCTGTATGGCCGCCCACCAGAGCGCAGTTGCCCTCGTTGAGCACCTCCATCGCGCCGGTCATCATCTGGAACAACACGTCTTCGGTTTTGGACTCCAGGCCAGGCGGCACGGTGACCACGGCAGTCGCCGACTGCGCCTCGCCGCCCATGGCCCAGATGTCACCCAAGGCATGGTTGGCCGCGACTTTGCCAAACATGTAGGGGTCATCAATGAAGGAGCGGAAAAAATCGACCGAGTGCACCATCGCTTTGCCGGGCGGCACACGCACGACTGCGGCGTCGTCGGGGTCTTTAAGGCCAATCAGCACTTCAGGCCGGTCCACCGGGTGCAGGTTGCTCAGAGCGCGCGCCAATACCGTGGCACCGACTTTGGCGCCACAGCCCCCGCAGCGCATGGCAATGGCCGAAATCGCCTGGAGCGACTCCTCTTGGCTTAGCTTGACCGATGCCTGGCTGGCGACGGGCGCAGGCTTCGCAGTGGTGTCCATCTCGGGAAAATCCTGAAACTTGGCCATGAAGCGCCGGTCGATCCAGTCTTTCCAGCGCCACACCCAGCCGCCCGCAAATCCCAGCCAGCCCCGCGATGCAATGGCGAACTGGTCACCCGTGCTGATCAGCGCCAGCCAGGTGCGTTGGGGGCGATAGGGCGCCATAACCGTGCCTGCAACGGATCGCCGCAGGTTTTCGGCAAGCGGCGTGCCCTGGCGCACGGCAAACACGCCAGCTTTTTCAAGCGGGTAATGGACCATGCTGGCGATGTCGCCCGCCGCGAAGATGGCACTGTCGGTGATGCTTTGCAAGGTATCGCCCACTTTGACAAAACCCTCGCTGTCCAAGGCCAAACCCGTGTCTTTCAGCCAGGCGGCGCCTCCCGCGCGCGTGACCCAGACGATCTCGTCGGTGCGCAGGCTGGCGCCGTCACGGGTGCGCAATTCGCCTGCTGATACTTCGGTCACTTCAGCGTTGCGGTGCACAGTGACATGCCGTTGCCCAAGCACCTGCTCAAACCGCCGCCGCACCCCGGCATTGTGGGTGGGCAGGATATCGGCGCCGCTATTGAAGAGGTGGAAATCAAGCTCGTCCGGATTGCGGTTTTGCGCGCGCAGGCTTTTGCGCAACCGCCATTGCATGGCCAGCAACAACTCAACGCCGCCAGCACCCGCGCCCACCACCGCAATCGTGGTTTTTCCAGGGTGTTGCTGCACCCTCGCCAGCAGCGCCAGCCAGCGGTCATTGAAGCGCTGGATCGGCTTGACCGGCACGGCATGTTCACCAGCACCGGGCACGTTTGCCAATTGCGGTGTGGAGCCGATGTTGATTGAGAGCTGGTCGTAGGGCACCGGTGGGCGGTTGCGGCAAAACACCTTTTTGTTGGCACGGTCCAGACCGATCACCTCGTCGCGGTACAGGCGCGCACCGGCGAAGACGCACAGACGGGAAAGGTCGATATGAACTTCGTCGTAATCGTAGTGCCCAGCCACGTAACCTGGCAACATCCCCGAATACGGTGTGTGCATGTCCGTGCAAATCAGCGTCAGGCGCACACCCGGTATGGGGTTCATGCCAAATTTTTTCAGCACGATGGCATGGCTGTGGCCACCACCCACGAGCACGATGTCGCGAAGGACGGGTTGGTCAGACGATTGCATGGTTGTTTTTAGGGCGCACTGAAGGGCTTATTTGGGCTTATTTCAAGAGATCATGGACGAGGCCTATCAGCGCCACGCGCTCGCGGGCGGGCTCAAATAGCGGCGCGCGTTGAGCGCACTGGCGGGCCAATTGGGGCAAGAGTCGGCGTTCGCGAAACTTGGGCAGCTTGGATGAAGCCGTTTGGCCGGCACGGCATTGCCGCAGAAGATCGACCAGACCCTGCGCGTCGCCGTGCTCAAAATAACCACTGTAATCGCGCCCCAGCATGCCCACATTGCCGTCAATTCGCGATGCCAAGACGGGTGTGCCGCTTTGCACCGCCTCCATCACCACGTGGGCACCGCCTTCCATTCTGCTGGCGTGAATCAGCACATGCGCCTGCTGGATGCGCCGGCGGGTGCCTTCATGCGCCACGCCACCCAACCACCGGTAATGGGGGCAAGTCGCCGCCGTCTGCCGTGCCAGATGGCCCAAGCCAGCGTCCAGGGGTTCACCAATGTGGTCAATCAAAATGCCATCCTCGCCGCGCAACAATCGGGCCGCGCGAAACAGGGTTTCGGGCGACTTTTCATCGCGCAAATGGCCGACCATCAGTGCCCTGAGATGTCGCTCGGGCTTTGTCACGGTTTGCCTGCGGGAGCAGGATTGAAAAATCACACGGGTTTTGGCGCGCAGCGCCAGCGGCAAACTGTCCGGGCCACATTCCTGTAAAACCACCAAGTGATCTGCCCATGCGAGTGAGGCCTGCGCGCTGGTGTCTGTGCGGATGTCGCGGTAGAGGTCGGTGCCTGTCAAAACGACACCAAGCCTGCGGCCCGCCCCCGGATGGGCCTCGGCCCAGGCTGCAATTGATTCGGCAGAGCGCCGGGCGTGCAGGGCCAGCATGAGGTCAAAAGGCTCGCCTTGCCAGTCTTGTGCGATGCTGACGTCAAACTGCCCGCGCAAGAAGCTTGCCCACCGCCAGGCGGTTTGCCAATTGCCATTGTTGGCGTTCGCCAGGGCAGGCGTAACGATCAGGACACGGGGTTTATGCATGGCTTTCGGAGTGCCCAATCATCGCAGACCGCAAACGGTGTTGGTCGAGTGAAATACAAAGACCTTACAGGTGGTTTCACGGGGAGGCAAGTGCCTGCAAAATCGCAGGGTTTCGAGTCTAATCGGGTTCCCAATTTTCGTTTTCACCCGTTTAGGAGATTCACCATGGTCAGTTTTTCGCCCTCCCGCACATTTCGCGCGTTGATGACGTGCGCTGTTGTTTTGTTTGGTTCCTTATGTCACGCGCAGCAAATATTTAGAGTCACCGCTATTCCGGATGAGTCGCCGACTGAGTTGGCGCGAAAAGCGGCGCCCCTGGTGAAGTACCTGGAGAAAACATTGGGAATGAAGGTGGAGTTCACACCCGTGACGGATTACGCGGCTTCAGTCGAGGCCTTGGCCAACAAACAGGTGGATATGGCCTGGTACGGCGGATTCACTTTTGTGCAGGCGAATATTCGCTCTGGCGGCAAAGCAGTGCCGCTCGTACAACGTGAAGAAGATGAAAAATTTCGCTCGGTGTTCATCACCAGCGACCCCAGCATCAAATCGCTGGCAGACCTGAAAGGCAAAAACGTCAGTTTTGGCTCGCAATCGAGCACCTCCGGTCACCTGATGCCGCGCAGTTTCCTTTTGCAGGCGAATATCGACCCTGACAAAGACTTCAAGCGTGTCGCCTACTCAGGCGCGCACGATGCCACGATTGCGGCTGTAGCCGCAGGCAAAGTGGAAGCCGGTGCCTTGAACATTTCCGTTTGGGAAAAATTTGTCGCAGACAACAAGGTAGACACCAGCAAAGTCAAGGTGATCTACACCACCCCGGGCTACTTCGATTACAACTGGACTGTCCACGCCGACATGCCTGCAGCGCAACGCGACCGGTTGACAAAAGCTTTTCTCGACCTGAGCCGTGACACGCCAGAAGGCAAGGAAATTCTTGATTTGCAACGGGCTACGCGGTTTGTTGCAACAAAGATCGAGAATTACAAAGGCATTGAGCAGGCGGCCCGCAATGCCGGGCTGCTGAAATGAGGCTTGGGCTTCGAAACATTGCCGGTCGCCATCCGGCGGCTGGCCTAGATGCGCCTGCGGCTGTTCGCAATTTATCGCTGCATATTGAAACCGGCGAACAGCTTGCAATTATTGGGCCTTCGGGCGCGGGGAAAACGACCTTGCTGCATCTGATGGCCTGCGCGCTGAAACCCTCTGAAGGCTCGATCACACTGGCCGATGGAGATCCCTGGCAGTTATCGCGATCAGCATTGCAACGGCTTCGAGGCCAGCTTTTCCTGGCACCGCAGGTGCCGCCGTTGCCGCCGCGCCAGCGCGTCGTTATCGCGGTGCTGGCGGGGCGTCTTCCGCACGAATCACTGGGCGCGAGCCTGCGCAGCCTGTTTTATCCCCAAGACATCGGCCTTGCCGAGCGCGCTTTGTCGCGCTTTGATATGGCTGAAAAACTGTTTGACCGCGTTGATCGTTTGTCAGGCGGTGAGCGGCAACGCGTTGGTCTGGCCCGTGCGCTGGCATCCGAGGCGCAGCTTCTGCTGGTTGATGAGCCCCTGTCAGCGCTCGATCCGACCCGCTCACAGCAGGCCATTAAAACCTTGACTGATGTCGCGCGAGAGCGCAAAGCCACGTTGGTGGCGACACTGCACCATGTTGAGATGGCCTTGGCCCATTTTCCCCGCATCATTGGCCTGCGTGCCGGCCAGTTGGCTTTCGATTTACCCGCGCAGAAGGTCACCCAGGCGCTTCTAAGGGATCTGTATGCCCAGCATTTGCACGAGCTGGACGGCCCTGCCAATCCAGATGCTGTCACCGCGTTTCAGGTGGACGACAAACAGCCGGTGGTGATGCTGTGCCGTTGAGACTGGCATCCAAATCAAACCCACGGCAGCCAGAGAAATGAGCTTGCAGGCATTCGCAACCCTACCGGCGCGGCGAGATCCGGCCTGGCAGGCCCGCCTTTTGTGGATCTTTGGCGCTTT
The DNA here is from genome assembly GCA_031365665.1 of Rhodoferax sp. GTDB lineage: Bacteria > Pseudomonadota > Gammaproteobacteria > Burkholderiales > Burkholderiaceae_C > JANYCG01. Next base: position 11,911 of record JANLYO010000172.1, read on the forward strand.
GGCGATATTGTGGCCCATGCTCATCTTGGCGGAGTTCAAACCCTGGGTGCTTTTTGAGCCAGGGTCACTGAAGCCAACGCTCAAGTTTCTCAGTGATTTTGTCCCCCCCAGGGTGGATATCGAATTTTTGACATTGACCGCACGCGAAACCTGGCGCACTGTGGCGATTGCCACGGCTGGGTTGACCTTGGCGTTGGTGCTCGCTGTTCCACTGGCGTTTTTGTCGGTGCGGGTTTTGTCTTTGTCAAATTTGACAGGTGGCATGGCGCTGGGGCCCAAGCTCATGCGCCAAATGGTGCGCTGGATCTTGATGGTGCTGCGCAGCGTTCCAGAACTGGTGTGGGCCTTGGTGTTCGTGCGCGTCGTGGGTCTTGGTCCTACCTCGGGCGTTTTGGCGATTGCGTTGACCTATGGCGGCATGCTGGGAAAAGTCTACGCGGACATCCTGGAAAGCGGAGAAACCCACGCCACGACAACCCTGATGCAAAACGGAAGCGGCCGCCTTCAAGCTTTCTTTTATGGGCTGCTGCCGCAAAACGCTGCGGAATTGACGAGTTACACGGTATACCGCTGGGAATGCGCCATTCGCTCCTCGGCCGTGCTGGGTTTTGTGGGGGCAGGCGGTCTGGGGCAGCAAATGGATTCTTCAATGAAGATGTTCAATGGCGCCGAGGTGGCGACGATCCTGCTGGTCTTCATGGCGCTCGTGTGGTTGGCCGACCGCGTCAGCGCTTTTTTAAGGCGTGGCCTCGCATGACATCTGCTGCCGCCAACGAAGTCTACAAACTGCCTCCGAAGCTGTTTGATGCGCGTTGCAAAGCCTGTTGGTTTGTGGCCGCAGTGATGCTTCTGGCCATTGCGAGTTTTTGGTTCCTGGATCTCAAATGGGCGCAATTTTTGTCCATGGATGCCCTGCGCCGGATGGGCAAATTCCTCGGTGAGTTATTGCGGCCCGAATTCAACAGCAAATTTCTTCTCAAAGTAATGATGGCCACGCTGGAAACCTTGGCGATGTCCGCAGTGGGCACCTTGCTTGCCGTAGTTCTTGGGCTGATGTTGGCATTGCCTGCCAGCAAGGTCCATGCCGCAGACCGCGCTCGCTGGCGCGCCCCGACGCGTTTGCTGCTCAACGCTTTGCGAAGCACGCCTGAACTGGTCTGGGCCGCGTTATTGCTGATTGCAGCAGGCTTGGGGCCATTTGCCGGAACGATGGCATTGGCGTTGCATACGGCGGGTGTGTTAGGCCGCCTGTTTGCAGAAGCGCTCGAAAATTCGCCGGGCACGGCGGCCTTCGCACTGCGGGCGCGCGGCATCGGGGAGGGGCGCATCTTTCTCTATGCGACCTTGCCGCAAATTTTGCCGCAGCTCATCAGTTACACCTTGTACCGGTGGGAAAACAACATCCGCGCGGCGGCTGTGCTCGGTGTGGTGGGTGCCGGCGGTTTAGGCCAAATGTTGGCATTCCATATGGGTCTGTTTCAGATGCCTGAAACCAGCACCATTTTGATCGCCATGCTGCTGTTGGTGGCCATGGTGGACGCGCTCAGTTATGTGAGCCGGCGGGGTTTGTCGCGGTGAGGCCGGGGTGTCCCACATTTCGGAAATTCGAAATGCAGGCACCCTGGAATTGCATTGAACCCATCAAGTTTGCTCAGGATTTTTTCGCTTTCGCCGCAGCCACTTCTTTGGCTAATTCTTCGCCGCTTTTGTAGTGGGGCACGCGGAAAGTCAGGCGTTTGCTGCGCTGCAGGAAGCTGTTGCTGCCTGACACTTCTTCTTTCCAATATTTTTCAGCCAGCGCCAAATTGCGTGGAATATCGACTTCAAAGCCCTCTTTGGAGCCGATGCCGCCAAACATGTACAACTTGCCATTGATCATGCGGAAACTGTCTGCGTCACCGCCCCATGGAATGCCGTAAACAATGCCATTGGCGCAATATCCGTTGTATTCAGGCATGTATTTTTTGGGTTCTTTGTCGAACAGGGCTTTGTGCTCGGCAGTGGAGAAGCGGAAGGTGACACCTTCGTACTCGCTTTTGATGTCCGGCTTGCCTTGGACATATTTCCCTAAAGTCCAATACGCCACCACGTCCGCCCCTTTGAGCATCACACTGCTGGACTGCTCGTCGGCCACGGCATTGACGGGTTTGAGGCTGGAGGACGGGTTTTGCGCCGTCATGGCGCCGCATCCGACCAGAGACGCCACGACGGTGGCGACAGCGAGGCTGCGAACCCAGCGCTGGCGGCGACCGGCAAAAAGGCGTTGTGTAGTGCGTTGTGTCATGATTTAGAAGGCTCCAATAGGTGGGTGGGTACAGCGTGGTGTATGGGGTGGTGGGCGGGGGGGTGGGGCAGGTGGTGCGATGGGTGGTGCTGTGCGGAATGAGACGGGTTCTGTGCCGATTTTCCGTCAATCGCTTCCCCTCCCGCAAGTGCTGGCAAGCGCACGCCCACAGGCCTTTCTGCACCGTAGACAGACGGCCAGCCCAGTAACTTGCCTGCCAATTCGGCGCGCGCCTTCAGATCAGCCGCGTCGGCGCCGCCCAGGTGAACAATGCCGTAACGATAACTGCCCAGCCATTTGAAATCACGGGCGGTTGAGCCCTTGTCTTTTGGAAAACAAAACAGCATGCCGTCGGGAAATTCGCGGGCAAAACTGGCCGACTGCGCGGCATCTGGCATCGGACAGGCCTCGCCCTGCAAAAAACTCCGGTAAACCAGGCTTGATGCTGCCCCGGCAACGGGTGTCCGGCGCTTGACCGTGGCCGGATTCACGCCCTGCGCCAATGCAAGTGTGCTGGCATGCAGGTCAATGCCATCGACGCGCAGATAAAGGTCAGAAAACTGGGAGGCCATGCGCGGGTTGAATTCAATGACAGACAACTTCCCCGTGGCTTCGTCGTAGAAAAACTCCATGTTGAACATGCCCTGGGTGAAGCCGATTTCACTCAGGAATTTTTGCGCCACAGTCAAGGCACGTTGTTGTATATCGGCTGGCAGGCGGCTAGGGTAATCCCAACGCATGAAGGCCTGGGTGCCCGGGTACATGATTGCATCGACGACGCCAAATGGCGACGCCACGCCGCCCCAGACGAAACCATCCAGGTTGAATTGCGGTGCCTTGACGGTTTCTTCCGTCATCATCCGGTGGGCGCTTTGGGCGGGGCCCATGCGCCTTTGAAAGACGCGCTCGAACGGTTCCACCAGGTGGCGAATCACCCACAGTTCCCAGGCGCCAAACCGCGTGTGGGCATGAAGGTCTTTTTGCGAGCTGACTTCGCGCGCCAATACGGAAAAAGCCGCTTTGACCGGTTTGACAAACAGCGGATAACGCAGGCCGCCCGGAATCGCGCCACCGTATTGGGTGTCGAGGGCGGCGTATCCCAAATTGGCTTCGGGGCAGACCCGCTGGAGAACTTGCCTTGCGTAAAGTTTGTGTTGACAAGCCAAAACCGCATGGACAGGCGTGCCCGGCCATTGCATTTTTTCAGCCAACATGGCGGCAGCCAAAGCGCCAAATTGCTCTTGGCTGGAGACCACTGATGTCCAGCCTGCCGACTTGGCTTTGCGGGCCAGACGGTTGACGAACCGATCCAGATCAAACCAGGCCAGATGGGCATTGCTTGGAAAACTGAACAGGTCAAATCCGGCCTGATCCGGCGCGGTTTGGCCCAAGAACTTGCTTGCGCGTGCAAATCCGACCTGATCCCAGTCGTAATTGAAAAGCACCAGGGATTTTTGGTTTGTCATTCGTTTTTAGGAGGTGCCATGCAATTTGGCCAATTGAGCCGCCGCAGCGAGAGTGGATTCATAACCGGCGGCGATGGCGCGCTCACGGAATTCACGGGACAGGTTGACGTAATAACCAAAGTCGGGGTGCAGCGTGAGGTCGGCTTCTTTGGTGTCTGCGTCGGTCAAGGCCCGTTTTTTCAAGTCGCTGCTGCGGAACCTGCCAGCGCTTGGCGGCGCCTTGTTCTCGTGGGCGGAGGCGTCAATGGCGAGGATCCGCGTGGCCCCCAGCTGGCGCGCCAGACGAACCGGCACGGGTTGGTATTGGTCAGGATCCACGTATTGTTCGCCGCGAATGCGCACGGGTGTGAACTGCCCTTCAATCGCGCAACTGGCTTGCACTGCCACACCGGCGTCGCCGGCGTTGAAGGCCATCACATGTAAATCTGAGCGGCGCGCCACCGCGCAGGCTACGGGTATGCGCATTTTCTCGAGCATGACGCCATCAACCTCGCGGCGCACCAAGGTCGCGATGGCCGAGCCGCTAAATTTCTCTGAGCCGCCGATGGCCAAACGGCCCAAACCCGTGGGTTGAATATCCAACGCGAGACGTTCGATTTCCAGGGCCGATTTGCCGGACGCAAAAACCGTGGCCACCAAGGCGCCCACCGAAGCCCCGACCAGCAAATCCGGCGCGTGCCCGAGTTCTTGCAAGGCCTTGAGCACGCCCACATGGACAAAACCGCGCGGGCCGCCAGAGCCAAAGACCCAGGCCGTGCGAACGGGTTTGGATAGAGTCATTGATTTCGGCGCTTCTGCGTCGGCGTGGTCCCAGTCCGGCGCGAAGCTGCAAGCGCCCAAAAACTGGAAAATGCCCAAACCACTGAAACCCTTGACGAGATTGCGGCGGTTCAGCATCGAAAGGGGGCCAAGGTGGAGCGTTGGGTTAATGTGATGCGGTACGGAAGCCCGCAAAGATATCCGAGCGGCTGGGAAGGAAAAAGTTCCGATAACGTGGATTGTGCATGCGCGCGTGGGTCGCGAAGGCGCCACCGCGCAATTCACGGTGGTCGCCAAACCAGGGTTGTGAATATTCGCGGTAGGGCCCGGCGGTGAAACCAGGGTAGGCGTTGAACCAGTCGGATGTCCACTCCCACACGCTACGACCCCAGGAAAACCCTGAGCCCATAGTGTCAGCAGTTAGCGCCGCACACTCCCATTCGGCAGCGCTGGGCAAGCGTCGGCCCGCCCACAGGCAATAAGCTTCGGCTTCAAAGGCGTTGACGTGGATGACAGGCGCCTGCGACTGCAAAGGCACGAAGCCGTCAAACCAGCGCATCTGCCAGTTGCCTGATGATGAACGCCGCCAATGGGCCGGATGGTTGGCCCCTGACGCGGCGCGCCAGCGGCCCGCTTCGCCCGGCCACCAGTCGGCGTGGCTATAGCCACCTGCGTCGACGAAGCACGCAAATTCAGCGGCTGACACCGGCGTCGAGTCGATGCTGAACGGCGCCAACTTGACGGGCCTGCCAGGGCCTTCGTTGTCAAACGCAAAACCTGGCGCAAAACCTGACGCGCGAGGGCCGATGCCCAATTCAAATGCGCCCCCCGCATGTGCGATTTGGCGGCTCGGCGCTCCGTCTGCCGGACGGCCAGGCTGGATGCCGGTCGAGCCGCCCGCTTGCGAACCTGGCCACGCAGCCCCGCGAGGTGCTGGGTATCCCAGCGCGGCGCGGGTCCAGCACAGGGCCTCGGCGTGCATATCCTCGTGGAAAAGCGCCAGCCGGTGGAAATACAAAGCCTCGTCGTCTCCCACGCTTGAGGCCAGCGTTTGGGGAATGGCGTCCAGGCAGGCGTCCAGTTGGTCTTGCAGGCGGCTTTTGAGTTCGCTGCGTGAGGGCATGGGCGTCGTCCAACGCTGCGCATGCGACAAACGCGCGGAATCAAAATGCGCATCGGGCCCGGCGACCTGCGGCGCACGGCTGGCCGTGGCGAAGCCGTCTTTGCTGCGCCCATGCGGGCCGCGCAAAATCCAAAACTCGGCAAACCAGGCGAGGTGGGCCAGCTCCCAGGCGATGGGGTTCACGCCGTCTTGCAGCGCGGGCCGCCATTGCGCTTCGGTCAGGTCATCGACCAGCTCCCAGGTGCGGGCGCGCGCTTGGCGAAGTGCTTGCTTCAAGCCGGCGCCACTGAGATTGCGGGAAGAGTCGGGGGAAGTGGTCAACGCAAAAAATTCGTCTTTAAAATTAATTTAATGCAATAAATTGTATAAATAAATATCAAAATATTATTGAATAGAATAGCAATATATGCATGTATTACGTGACTTAAAAGGGTAATTTAATATAATAATTTATTTAATTTAAGTTCCATCAAACCAAACTTCCTGCCCGATCAGGGCGATGCACTTTTGTCACTTTTGCCGCCCAAACGCCTACGCCGTTTCTACCACGCCATCGGCGTGTTTCGCAAAGCGCTGGGTCTCGCGGCTATGCACCGGCGCAGCGTCAGGGTAGGGCCAGCCGCCGAATTCGGTGCGGCGGTAGTCGGCGAAGGCTTGGTGGATTTCAGCTTGCGTGTTCATCACAAACGGGCCGTATTGCGCCACCGGCTCGGCAATCGGCTGGCCTTGCAGCACGAGGAACTCCGCAGGTTCGCGGCCGTTGGCGAGTTCGACATCCAGGCCCGCTATGAGCTCGAACGCGCCGTGTTCCGTGACGTTTTGGCCGTTGATGGCGACACTGCTGCCTTTGAAGAAATACAACATGCGGCGGGTCTTGGCACCGGTGGCGCGGGGCAGCGTCCAGCTCGCGCCGGGCTGCATTTTCATCGTCCATATGGCCACATCGCTGTCGGGCTGCGAGGCCCAGGAGTCTGGCGGCGGGGCCAGCGGATTCAACGCGGCCTGGTCCAGCGCGTCTGAAAACCGCCCGGCGATACAAGCGATTTCTGTGGTTTTGCCCTGCGCATCTTTATCTGCGCGGCGCGGGATTTTATCGGCCCAGAACATGGTGAAATGCGGCGCCACCATCTTGTGGCTGGCGGGCAGGTTGAGCCAGATCTGGAACAGCTCCAGCGGGTTGTTGCCCTCTTGGTTCAAGAGCGGAAACATCTCGCAGTGCACGATGCCTTTGCCCGCCGTGAGCCACTGCACGTCGCCACACACATTCGAGCTGTCGCCACCCGCTGCACCTTCTGCCGCCCCTTTTGTCGGACCGCCAAAACGCGCCGTGGCGCCGAGTGAATCCGAGTGGTCGATCAAGCCTTTGCGCACGATGGTGACGGTCTCAAAGCCGCGATGCGGATGTGAGGGAAAGCCCGGCACGGTCATGCCGTGGTACATGCGCCAGCCGTCTTTGCCTTCAAAATCCTGGCCCATGTTGCGCCCAGCCAGCGAGGCGTCTGGCGTCATGTCAGGTTTGCCTTTGGGGTAGAGGTCGTCGTGGTAGACGCAAAAGAGGAAGGGGTCGATCGTCGGCCAGGGGAAACCAAGGGCTTTAATACCCAAAATGGGGTTGATTTTGATGTCGGAGCTCATTTTTTCATTTTTTCAGGGTTAATTTGGCAGTTAGGTCACGTATTATATAGAGTATTAGCTATTTATTTAATAGCGACTGAGATAGAAATTAACTGGGGGCGGGGATCGGAAAGTCAAGTTTTTTTGCGGC
>JANLYO010000210.1:0-6939 GCA_031365665.1 Rhodoferax sp.
GCGCAACATGCACATGAATGCGGGTCTCTTCCCGTGAAAAAAAGAAAAGGCGAAATTGACCGTCGCGAACAATGGTAGGTGCCATTCCGTTACTGTAACCAACTTACCTTCCAGGAGGCTAACGTTGGCGATGACCGGCGAAAGTCGGGTCGATCAACCAGTTAAAGCCGCGCCACCCAATAACCGGGCTGGCGACGATGATGGGCGATGGCGAGCACCTGAACCAATCCATCGACTTCGCGGTAAACAAGGTCAAAGTGAAAAACCTTCAACATGGCACGTCGAATATCCGGGGCAAGAACAATCCGTGAGCGATCGGGCGAAGCACAAACTAAAGCCAAAACATGCTGAAATTCGGAGTGATATCTCCTTCCCAATCCCGCTTGTACCTCTTCATAGTGAGCGACCTGCTTTTTGTGTTCTTCAGCGGCCTCGGGATGGAGCCAATAGCTCACTTAAAAAGCGCTTGAACTTCTCGCTCAAGCTGTTCGCCACTCACCAGATTGACTTTGCCTGCGTCAATGTCATCAGCTCGACGGCGCGCCTCACTAAGCCAGATATTTTGAATATCAGTGCTCGACGGTGCATCAAGGCTATCGAGCAACAAATGCACCAAGTGCGCACGCTCCGGTTCGGGCAAGCCAAGTACAGATTGTTCGATGGCGGATGAGTTCATGACGCAATGCTATCACTGAACCGGCACGGTTTTAACGTTTGAGATGAGAGGCGTGACCCGGCTTGCCGGGGCACGTCCTCTCGAAAGGGTTAGGTTTCTAGCGTGGTAGAACGAACAGACTTCGTTCTTTCAAGTATGCGCGCCACTGCGTCGCCCAAGTCGTTTCGTTGTGACAGGGGCGGAGCGGGACTGGTGATTCGACTTCTTCTGCAATTCGATCTCGCAATGCTTTCACTTGCTCGTACAAATCCGAGCCGGGCAATACAGGGACGATGTTCCCGAATGTCTTCCGTTCGTGGCATTCCTTGCAGAGGAGCTGCAAGTTTGCCGGGGCGTCAGACGGGCCAGCGATGTGGTCAACTTCGACGCCGGGCTTGCCACAGCGGACGCAGAGACCTTCTGACTGGCTCACTACCGCGCTCCGTTGCTGCGCACTTAGCTTGCGCGCCTTCTTGTCATAGCCGCCGGCGGCTATATGTGCAAATCGCGTTTGGATGGCAATCTGTACGTCTTCCTGCTCTATGCGTCCATCTGCTTTGCATCGACGCATGTACCGCACAAGTTCCGCTTCCTGTTCACAGGCAATTGAGCAATAGAGCCTCGGCTTTCGCAGGCGTATCAGTTCATCATCGCATTGCATGCAGTGGATGACGGTGGGTTTTGTATTGGTGGTAGGCATGTAAGAAACCTAACGTTCGTGTTCAGCGGCTGCCGAAGGCAGTCCGCTGGAACACGGGGTTAGGCCTCTGCGTACGCTGATTCATCAGTTGAATTCGATCTCGAAGTTGCGATCGATGGCGAAGTCGTGGAGCACGCGCACGGCAGAAGTTCCTTGCGTCGGCAAGCTGAGGCCAGCAATGAGTTCTAGCCTACGGCATGCGTCTGTTGCTGCGCGGATCACTTGCCCATCCAGATATACAGTGGACTTAACTCCACGAGTCTTCAATTCAACTTTCGTCTTCCCCAAGTGACCTCGTACTGTTAGCCGAAAGTCATCTCTGCGGGTTGGCGCGTAGCGGGCCCGAACACTTCCTGCATGAGCAGTGGCTGCGGCAAAACCGGAGGCAGTTAGCATGTATTCGCCTTGCCCCTTCTCCGCATTCTGGAAGAGTCCCTTCCTGTCTACTGCGGTCTCAAGCGCGCGCTGAAAATCACTGTCGTGGTTCCGTGAACCCAGATCGCGATTGGCTACGAAGAACAGCTGTTGGCGATAGACGACTGTTCCGTTGGTCGGATGCATGCCACAGAGCAGAGCAGCATGAAGCAGGTATTGTTCAATTGAGGAGGACATGAGAAGTCGGTTTCAGAGGCCTAACTCAATATAGAGAGCCAGCAAACTGTCGCCCTAAATCAAGTTTTGTCGCCCTAACACCGACACGAAAAAATCGTTCAAATCCCCTTGAAATAAGGCTTCCAGCAGATATACTGGATAAATGAACAGTCATAACAATCCCAGAAAAACCAGCATGCCGGTTTTGAAGTCTACTCGGCTGCTGGATCAGTTGAAAGAGCAAATTCGCTACTTGCACTATAGCCTGCGCACCGAAGAGGCGTACGTTTTTTGGGTAAAAAAATTCATCTTTTTCCATGGCAAGCGGCACCCGCGTGACATGGGGCAGATCGAGGTGGAGGCATTTTTGACTTATTTGGCCGTGCAGCGCAAGGTGTCTGTGGCGACTCACCGGCAGGCTTTGAGCGCCTTGCTGTTTTTATACCAAAAGGTATTTGGCGTTGCGCTGCCGTGGATGGACGACCTGGCGCGGCCCGTGCCAAAAAAACGCATACCAGTGGTGATGACCCGCCCGGAAGTGCAGGCGGTTTTGGGCCATCTGGACGGGCAGCACAAGGTGTTGGCGTCTTTGCTGTATGGCTGCGGGCTGCGCTTGATGGAGGGCCTGCGGCTGCGTGTCAAGGATGTTGACTTTGACCGCAAGGTCATCATTGTGCGTGATGGCAAGGGCGGCAAAGACCGCGTGGTGATGCTGCCGCACACCTTGGTTCCCGCGCTCAATGACCAGTTTCGGCAGAGCCATGCGCTGTGGGCGCAAGACCGCGCGCAGAAGCTGCCCGGGGTTGAAATGCCTCATGCGCTGGATGCGAAATACCCCAAGGCCGGCCAGACCTGGGCCTGGCACTGGGTCTTTGCGCAGGCTACAGTTTCTACCGACCCCAGAAGCAAGCTGGTGCGCAGACACCACGCGTACGACCAGACGTTTCAGCGAGCTTTCAAACTTGCCGTGCAAGCGGCGCTGGTCGTAAAACCTGCAACGCCACACACCCTTCGGCACTGTTTCGCCACGCATTTGCTGCAAAGCGGCACCGACATCCGCACAGTGCAGGAGCTTTTGGGCCACAGCGACGTGAGCACCACCATGATTTACACGCATGTGCTCAAAGTGGCGGCGGGCGGCACGGCCAGCCCGCTGGATGCGCTTTTGTCGGCTTGATCGGGTTGCCAATTGCCAGCCGTTTGAATTTAATATTTGTTTATACGATAATTCCATGCCAAGCGACATTGAGATTGAATTCGACCCGTTGAAAGATGCGAAGAACTTGGCAAAGCATCGGATGTCGCTGGCAGAGGCGGAGGGCTTTGATTGGAACTCGGCTCATATTGAAGAGGACTTGCGCTTCATCAGTGTGCGCAAGGCCAATGAACGGGAGATCAAGATTTATGCGAATTCAAACTAAATCCGGGCGTTGGGTCGAGTTGCCAACACCCGAGGAAAACGCCCAAATCAACGCCGGCATCGCGGCTGACCCGGACGCACGGGAGCTTGATGCCGACTGGTTCAAGCGCGCCCGCCCGGCCCGCGAGGTGGAGCCGCCCGAGTTTTTTGAGGCCTGGGACAAGTTGCGCCGCGCACGTGGCCGCCCGCCCTTGGACAAGCCCAAAGTCGCCACCGCCATCCGTTTTGACGCCGATGTGTTGGCCGGCCTACGCGCCACCGGCAAGGGCTGGCAAACGCGGGTGAACGACGCCATGCGGCAATGGCTGGCGCGGCAACCGACACCTAAAAACGAGTAAGGGCCGGGGCCTGCCGCATGGTTAGCTTGAGTCGGGTTTTTCATTATACCCAAAATGGGTACGATAAGGTGGTTTTTGCCTGAAATTTTGAAGTTATATAAAAATTAGGCTACTAGCCCACGTGTTTATTGAATAGTTTGCTATGTATTACGCAGCATACATTTCCTTTTGAAACCTGATTTCCAGCGCCTCGCGGGGCACCGTCATCGTGCCACCCACCCGCCACAGACCGGAAACACCTGGCCCACAAAACAATCAGCGGCACTGCTGCACAGGTAGGCGGCAAACAGGGCGTCTTCTCGGGCGCCCACCAGGCGGCCCAGCGGCACCTCGCGTTTGAGGCGCTCCTGAAAGCGCGGGTTCGCCTGTATTTCGTGCGGAAAATACGTGGGGTTGTCGACAAAGTTTTGCGCGATGGCGTTAACCAGCACCTTTTGCGGTGCAAGCTCGACCCCGACTGCCTGCACATAGGCCAACTGGGCACCGCGCGCCGCGCTGTAGGTCGATGCCCGCTTCATGCCGCGAAGGGCCGAGGCGCTGCCCATCACCAGAATCTTGCCGCCGCCCCGGCGCGCCATGGCCGGCGCGGCGGCTTTTACCAGCCTCGGAAGTGGGTCGACGAGTGCGGCAAATACCTGGCGCCATTCGTCTTCGTCAACCTCGGTGGCAGCAGTCGTGGGTGCCATGATGGACAGGTTGGCGACCAGCACGTCAATCTCGCCTGCCTCGGCGACGAGCCGCGCCGCCGCGCCGGGCTCCGTCAGGGCCAGATGGCTGCGCAGCACGGTTGCGCCTTGCTCCCCAAACACCTCGCAGAGCGTCGGGCCCATGAATTCAGTCGCCTGCGTGATGAGAACCCGTTTGTCGACGAGTGTGTTTTGCATGCTGTTTCCTTGGTTTTTCAGGGGTGTGGAAAGGAATTATGAACTGCCATATGCGGTATAGCCATATGCGGTAAAGCCATACGCCGTAAAGCCGTAAAGCCGCAACCATGAAGCCAGGATAAGCAAAGCATCTCGCTTGTGATGCTGGGATTGAGGTTTGGACTTGTACTGTATGTAAAAACAGTTACAATGAAACGCATGAATCCCGGCAATTCAAATCCCGAAGTGCACGCACGTCATTCGGTTCGATGCGGGGTCAAGCCATGGCAAAGATGGGCACGATGAAAACCATCATTCCCCTGGAAGCGATGGATGCCACTCAAAGCATCACGGCCGTCAAAGCCATTCAATCCATCAAAGGCCGCGGCAGCGCCACCGCCATTGCGCACCGCTTCTCGCGCGACGCGCGCGATGCGTTTGACGACGGCTGGGGCACGCTGGAGGAGGGCGTGGCTGAGTCGGCAGACAAGGCCCCGCTGCACACGCAGGTCACGTTTGAAGACGCCAAAAGCGCCATCACCCGCAACGACTCGCCCGACATCTATTTTGACTACGGCCTCAACCCCTACCGTGGCTGCGAACACGGCTGTGTGTACTGCTACGCACGGCCCACCCACAGCTACTTGGGTCTCTCGCCGGGGCTGGATTTTGAGACCAAGATCACCGCCAAACGTAATCTGGCCGAAGTGCTGGCCCGGGAGCTCACCGCCCGCAGTTACGTGCCCAGGCTCATCGCGCTGGGCACCGTGACCGACGGCTACCAGCCGGTGGAGCGCGAGCTCAAAATCACCCGCGCCGCCATCGAGGTGATGGCCCGGTGCCATCAGCCGCTGGCGATTGTGACCAAGGGCAGCGGCGTCGAGCGCGACATCGATTTGCTGGCACCCATGGCGGCGCGGAACCTCGCCTCGGTGTACATGACGATCACCTCTTTGGATGGCGTGTTGACGCGCAAGCTAGAGCCGCGCGCCGCCGCGCCGTACCGGCGCCTGCGCACCATCCGCGCGCTGGCCGAGGCGGGCATCCCCGTAGGGGTGAGCGTGGCGCCGCAGATTCCCTTCATCAACGACGACATGGAGCAGGTGCTGGAGGCCGCGTTCGAGGCGGGCGCCCGCAGCGCGTTTTACACGGTGCTGCGCCTGCCCTGGGAGCTGAACCCGATTTTTCAGGAATGGCTGGCCCTGCATTACCCGCAACGCGCCGCGCGGGTGATGGCGCGGGTGGCCGAGATGCACGTGCCCGATGGCGAAGCCCGGCGCAGCGGCAAGGTCTACGACGCCAGTTGGGGCACACGCATGAAGGGCGAGGGCCTGTGGGCTGACCTGATCAAGCAACGTTTTGAGAAGACCTGCGCCAAGATCGGCTTCAACCGCGAGCGGGTGGGGCACGACCTGAGCCGTTTTGATGCCACCGTACTGCGCCAGCACATGGAACAGGCGCAAACTGGGCAGGTGAGTTTGTTTTAGCCGAGCGGCAAAACGTCCAGCACAGACGGTATCGAGTGGCTAAAAATGCCACCAACCCTCGTCAATAAAAGATACACAGCTATTAAAACAAGAGTATTCATCACCAGGCTGGCCCCCACGGGGATGCGCCGGATGCGCCCGCGCAGGATGAGAATGGCGGGCAATACGGCGGCGACCAGCAGGGTCAGCAGGCAAGGCAGCGTGCCCAGGCGCGCCAAGTTGCCGGGAGCGATGAAGAACTGCAGCAAACCCAGGGGCGACACCGCCAGCGCCTGGCCATCGGCTTGTTGCAGCAGCATGGCGCAGGCGCCAAGCGCCGTCCAGGACAACAGCAGCACGATGCCCCATTTGAAGGTCCAGCGCCAGGCGGTGAGCGCCAGCAGGCCCAGGGCCACAGCAGCCAGGCTGGCGGCGACGCCCGCCAGCAGCGCGGGGCTGGCCGCCCCGGTTTTGGCTTGTATCAGAAGCGTTTGCCACAAAGGCCAGTGGCCCACCGTGGCGACCCACAGCGCCACCAACAGCATGACCCAAAACGGGTGCAGTGCGGTGCGGTGCGACAAGGGCGACTGGAACACGCTTTCAGCGAACTCGGTGACGCGAAACAGCTTGACGTTGGCCATGATAGGCGATTGTTGCACAGCCAGCCCGCTCTGCGTAACAGATTGCAGCTAGCAAAGTGGTAGCGGCGCTACAGTTTTTGACTAAACCGAGGCCGATTGGGCGAACCCCCAGCCCGCCGCTGGGAGGCTGGCGCTCAGCTGAACAGGTTTTTCAGCCGGTCTGTCCAGGAGTCGCCCGAGGGCATGTGTTTGCCGCCGCCTTTTTTGAGCGACTCATCAAGTTCCTTCAGCAGCTTGCGCTGGTGCTCGGTGAGTTTGACCGGCG
>JANLYO010000247.1:0-14453 GCA_031365665.1 Rhodoferax sp.
TGTCAACAAATTGGGCATGACTTGTGTTTTCGACCCGCTGGCATTGGGCAATGATGCATCTGTCTTTGAGCGCGCGGTGGATCGGGCCAAACAGCTTGGCGACATCAATGCCCTGGCCCGAGCCACCTATTGGCTGGCTTATATTTTGTATGCCATCGGCCATTCACGCCGGGCCTTGCGTCAATCCCACGACGCGTTGGCTTTGGCGCGCCAGACCGGCGACGCCCGATTGGTCGTGCAAGTCGAAGCCATGTTGGGGCAAGTCCTGGCTGCCTGTAGCGAATACGACAAAGCAGTGGAACTCATTGACGTGTCGGTGGATGCCAAGCGCCAGCGCAGCCGCCCGCGCGGGGGCCTGGCCATTGGTTCGGCTTACGCGTTGGCATGCAAGGGTGGCATCCTGGCCGACCGTGGCGATTTTGCAAGCGCACACGTCTGTTTTGACGAAGCCATAGACCTGCTTGATGGTTCCACCCACCCGGTCGGAAATTCTGTGCGCAACTGGATTGCGGTGGCGCACAACTGGCAGGGCAATTGGACCGAGGCAAAGCGCATCGCGCTGGACAGCCTGCGCATTGCGGAAAACACGCGCGCCTTGCTCTTATTGTCCGCGGCGCGCAGTTCGCTGGGGTACGCGCGTTGGGCTGACGCGAATAGCACAGAAGGATTGCAGGAACTTCGCGACGCCATGTACTGGATGGACGAGCGCGGAGGGCGGTTTTTCACCTCGATTTACCACGGCTGGCTGGTGGCGGCGTCGGCTACTGAAGGCCACTCTGCCAATGTGCGTTCCTACGGGGCCAAAGTGCTGCAGCGCGCCCGTGACAGCGAGCGTATGGGCGAAGCGGTCACGTGCCGGGGACTGGCTTGGGTACTCGCTTTGCAAGGTGACGCCACCGCTGCCTCGCGCTGGATGCGGCGGGCTGACGCCGTTGCACTGCGGCGCAACTCGGGCAGAGAAAATGCGTTGAACACGCTAATGGCTGGCCAAATTGCTTTGCAAATGGGGCATGCCAGCATCGGCAAGCTTCATTTGGTCAACGCGTCTGACGCCTTTTCGGCCCTTCGTATGGCGTGGCACCAGGGGGTTGCTCAGCAACAATTGGCCTTGGGCCGAGTCAACCGCCCTGTTTTCACTTGACACCCAGCGTGGCGAGTTTTTCGATCATGACTTGGGCGAGAACATTGAAGCCATTTTTGGTGGCGTGAAGCTCGTTTTCCCAGTATTGTTCGTAGTGCTGCTGGAAATCGGGCTGACTTTCCAATTTTCCCCTGAAATCCACATGGTGAACCCGTGCAGGGAAGTCCTGCTGTGCAACACTTTTTACCATTTCGTTGAGATCAAAAATCAGTGATCGCATGACCAAATTGCGAATCGCCAAGTTGTCGACGATCCTTGCAACGTCAAATACTGGCCCAAGCCAAGGTCCACTGGTATGGCCAGCAAATTTCAACGGGCGACTGTCAGCAAATGGGTAATCGTATGCAGAAATCAAAATGGGGATCACTACATTTTTGGTGTTTTGTGCCTCGATGATCGCGCCGCAAATTTTCGTCAGATGACCTTTAAGCTCGTCGATAAACTTCCCTACGGCCAATTGGTTGAGCGCTGCAGTATCAGAGGTAGCCCCCAGATTCAGCATGCCAAAAAGGCGCGTTGTAGTTGGGCCTTTTGTAGTTGCCGGGTCGTTTGTTTCCTTGCGTGCCACCAAGTCATTGCCGCCACCACTGATAAAGATTGCCTTTGGTTCGTCGGATTCTCCAATTCGCCCAAGCAGCGCATCTGTGAAACCCTGTAGTTGAAGATTTGCCATTTCCTCTAGTTTCCAACCTTGATCGGCAAACTCTTTGTCGGCATCAAATCGCCCTTGCCTGCGCAGGCTGGTCGCGAGCATCACGGGCGCAAAAGGAAAATCCCCTGTGAATTCACCGCGTTGTCGGATGCGATTGAAATCACTCATCCAGGAGTCGCCAAACTTCATTACCGGAATCAAAGGCAATCTTTCACCATCCCCGTCGGTTCGCATGCCTTCGAGCCGCCATGCTTCCCCTGGCTTTGACTCCGGACTAAATCCAGAAGGACCGTCCATCCAGAGTGAGAGTGGCGCGGGGCCAGGTTGCAGGGCCAGGTCGCTTTCGACCAGTCCTTTAAATACGCCAAAAATGACGGCCATGGCGGGGCCATAACCTGGACATGCGTGGCGCGGATGATCTGCGGCTTTTCGTCGGTCACCGCCAAATGCGTACGTCAAATCCGGATCATCGTTCTCAAGACATTGCTGGCTGGCTGAAATCAGCGAAGCAATCACAAAGTCGCCGGGCTCGACGGTGACCTGATGTGGGCTCTTCTCAGGTCCAATTTTGTGACTCGCGACAGCAGTGCGCCAGAGCAGCTCAGGCGCTGCTCGCAGTTGCATCGCCTGGGTCAACTTCTTGCAAAACAGGCCTTGGTAAGAAGGATCTTTAGTGGCGTACAGGTTGCGCAGCGTCCATAACGTGCCTTCGTTAAGCCATTCGTTCAAGATACGACGTAAGTTGCCGTCTGTAGTGGGCAAGAATCCCATCAATACACCAGCCAGGGTGCGGGCGGCGTAAGTAGGGTCTGCTTTTGCGGGGTTGGAGTCCAATATCGCTCTCGCTACCGGTGCCCTTAGCCTTGAACCCTCGGCATTCAAATAGTCCGTCACCGCAACGCTCAGTGCCTGCCCATGCATTGCACCAACGCGTTCTACTTCAGGCCCCGGGTGAGGCTGAAAAACGTAGCGTGAAGGTGCCATGAAATGGCCGGGGTAACACGGTGGGTCATCGGGCACACCGGGTTTCCAGCTCCAGCGCACACCGCTTCTCTGCAAATGCTTGCCCTGAGCCAGGCCGAACCATTCTTCGCACAGGTCTTCCAGCACAGTGTCAAAAATTTCACGCGCTTCGACTGTGACTTCCCAGCGAGGCTCTTCGTCAGTGGAGGCGTCGGTTTTCGCAACGTCCGCCAAGTCGGAGAGAGCTTTCTTTGTGAGATCACACACGTGGGCGATGGAAGAATCGAGCTTGTTGCCGCTCGTCAAGTCCATGATGGCGGCGTTCACATGTTCAGACTCAGTTTCGTATTGCCGATCTGGCAAATCACCATCCAGGCCCAAGTACAAAGTGCCGAAAGATCGGTGCATACGAGGCAAATACCCGGTGGCTGTCAAGGACGTTTCATCCCGCAGCACTTGGTCAATCAGTTCCTTGCTGGCCACCAAAACACCAAACGGGGTTTTCAATGCGCCGCCATGCTTATCCCGAATGGCTGCCCAGATGGAAGCGGCAGTGAATTCGCTTGCACTCGTAGGGTCCTCAATGGCGGCCTTCCAGGCCTCAAATGCTGCGCCCACCCCCTGCGATTTTTCGATGTCGCGAAGGCGGATGATCTCGTTTTCTCCGCGTTCGGCCTCCCACGATTTAGACAAAATTTCGGGAGCATTCAGGGCTTTCTTGCCAATCACTTTGATCGATGGTATCGACGGCGTGAACAAATAGGTGCCCCATTCCAGCCGCACAATTGGCGCAGGCTCGGCAGCAATGCTGTCGCTTCCGTCCAGCGCGATGCGAACCAACGTTCCTTCGTCCTGAAACTGGAAATAGCGCTGGCGGCCGCTTTCCGCAACGCCCAGAAACGGATCACTTTGCCCTGAATAGGATCCCGAGCTATTGCCGCCGGTCAGCCACCGCTGGATGACTTCAAACTGCTCGCCAATGTTGGCGTTGTAAGCCATGAAAACCAAACCGCGCTCCTGTTCCAGGCTATCGGGCGCTTTAGGGTCGTATTTCTGTCCATATGACATGCCACGTCGCACGATGCGAGCTGGGCGTTCCCCCGGAGGAGGTTTGCGATCTACCTTTTTTTCGGGCGAAGTTCGCGGGTTGGCACGGCGGATATGCGCGTGGAATGGGCAGCCCACAGCTTTTGAGTCGTAGTCATAGTTGAAATCGTTTGGGCTAGAGCCTGTAACCGGTACCAGTGGCTCGCCTGCCTTGGAACCATCGTCAGGCCAACGCCCCATCATTTTGGCCAGATATGTTCTGCGGAGCGCGGGCAGAACTTTGTCGTCAAGGTGCTGCTCTTGCCGGGTGGCAGCAACTGCAGTATCCAATGCCGCATTCAGTGCGCCGATGTCCTGGCGCAATTTTCGGATGACTAAAAAACTACCGTTAAACAGCAGCTTTTGCATGTCCGACAAGGTCTCTTCCGGTTTGGCCTTGTCAGCGGCATTGGGATAGCCCAATAACACTTCGCCCGCATGGACCAAGTTTGGAAATTTGCTGCCTTTTTCGGCTTCGTTGTAAACAGGTTGCGATGCGCTGTCCAAAAAGCCAAAGTGCTCACGAGTTTGACCCGCGCCATTGGTAAGACGGGACATCCATTGAATAGACAGGGGGACAACACCGATTGCCTCTTGGTATGCATTCTCATAAGCGTCAAGCAAGGACTTTCGATTCTCCTCCTGTGTTCCCTTTGCATTGCAGAGCCTGAGTTGAAGGACAGCATGAACTGCATTGAAGTCAACGCGTTGCGCTACTGCATTGGCTGCCAAGTCGGCAGCACCGACGCCTTGATTCCAGTTCAAGGCGGGCCTGTTCCAGCGGCGAGGATGGTTGTGCCGTACATCGCCCAGCACCCCGGCCCGGCGTTCCATGCCTTGAACGAATTCCTCGGGAAGTTGGGAAATATCTTCGTCGCTGTAACCTGCCAAATACAGGCCTTCGATGGTCAGAGCAAGGTTGACGGCAGTGGCTCCGTCTTTCAACGGGTGTGCGGCAGAAGTTGCTTCCTGCTTGAGCAAAAAATCGCCCAACGCCTGGGGTGACACAAATGACAGAAAAATGAGGCAGCCCTCATTCGCTGCATCAATCGGCCGCAAAAGACCGGCTTGTACTTCATGCTCTCGCGAGACTGTCAGCTTAATCGGTAGCGGAGGGGTTTTTCGCCCATCATCGCTGACTGGCTCCACAAACCAATCCATCGCATTCTTGAAGCGACGACGCGCCCTGATGACGGCGTCTTCAAATTCCTGCCCCAGTCCGTCGTCCGCCATTGGCGCAAATTCGCGCAACAACTCTACGGCGGCCCATTTCAAAACCTTGCCGTCTTCAGTGTCTGGCAGATACCACTCTGCCAATCTGTAAAGGCCCACCATACTTCGCACGCCTTGACGAAAGGCCTGCTTTTTGGTGTAGATATAGTCTGTGCTCGAACCATTTCCAAAGCCCGAGTTGGTCGGATCGATCCCGTTATCAATCAATGTGTCCGAAATTGACTCTGCTGAGGACACGGATATGGCAGAAGTATCCATATCGGCTTTATCTGGATTGCTTTCACGGCGCTGCAGCCGCTCAAAGCTTCGCAAATATTGCGTGTCCAGAAAGGTCAACCCCGGCGGAGAATAAAAAAACGGCGATTCGGCCTGGTGTGTGCGCAACCAATTGCACCAGGTTTCAAACGAACTAGTCCAGCCCAGGTCGTAGCCTTCGGTGTTGCAAAAAATCAAATCGAGCGAGCGCGAGACTTTCTGCCAAATCACGCGGATGTAGGACTCCCACGCGCCATCAAATGTCACTGCCAGCATCACCTTGTCCTCAGGCTCCAATACGGCGATTCGGATCGAGTGAATACGGCCCACCCGCTCCACCGCATCAGACAAGATACGGGCCAAATCGTATTCATGGGATATCGTGCGGCCAAGATGCAAGGCCTTCAAGACCCGCTTGACACGCGTTTTGTAGGTAACTGCATCCAGCGCCGGGATGAATCCCTTCTTGATTGGCGCAATGATGGTGAGATCTGAGGCGCCGGCAAGGCTGCCGGTTTTGTGGATTTGTTCTTTTCTCATGTGTCTTCCTTTAGAAAAAAGACGGTTGTGGCGACCGCAAACAAAGTTTTGTGCAAGCTGATCCCTGTGCTTGATGCTCGGGGAGATGTGAAGTCTGGCAGAAGTTACGAAATGAAACATCCCCATTTTGGGGGATAAACCTAAGCCAGATTCGTTTGACCTACCGTATTTCAGGGGATCAAAGGATCCTCACCACCGCAGCGGCAGCTTTTTCATCAGTTCAATCCGTTGCTCGTGTTTGCGCAGGTACCCCCCGCGCTCCAGGTCTTTCATGATGCGGCTGACCATCTCGCGGCCGCAGCCGATGCGGCTGGCGATTTCCTCATGGGTGATGCGTTCTTCAATGCGCTGGCTGCCGTCAGCTTGGGGCCGGGCCAGGCTGTACAGGCAGGCGGTCAGGCGGCCATACACGTCGATAAGTGCCAGGTTTTTGGCATTGAGCGTGGTGGCGCGCAGGCGGCGGATCACTTTGGCCAGCAGTTGCAACGCAAATTCAGGCCGCAGGGCGATAAAGGCCAGCAGCCGCGCGCGGGTGATTACGACGCAGCTGGTGGCTTCCTGTGTAATGACGTTGGCTGAACGCGCCTCGCCGTCCAGCGCCATTTCGCCAAAATATTCACCGGCATTGAATACGC
The DNA here is from genome assembly GCA_031365665.1 of Rhodoferax sp. Classification (GTDB taxonomy): domain Bacteria; phylum Pseudomonadota; class Gammaproteobacteria; order Burkholderiales; family Burkholderiaceae_C; genus JANYCG01. The sequence continues at coordinate 6,506 of JANLYO010000247.1, forward strand.
CGTAAGTGATCTGTTTGTCGCTGGCGTCCAGGCTGTAGGCTTTGACCTGGCCTGTGAGGATGATGAACAGGGTGTCGCCCACGTCGCCCTCGGCGATGACGATGGTGCCTTTGCGGTAGCGGCGCAGGTCGCCCTGTGCGGCCAGCTCGCGCAGCAAAGGCGGGTGGCGTTCATCGGCGCAGAACGCTTCAGTAGTGGGGTCAAGCGGCATGTGTGGGGGCATCCTTGGGACTGCCCAAAGTGTAAATGCCGGTTGGCCGCTGGATACCAGCGTGACAGTCGGGCGGTCAAATTGTAGTTAACATGGGTGTTAATTATAGGTGATTTCTGACCTCAAAGACAAGCGATGCGATACTTTTTGGCATGCAGGTCTCGTATTATATGGATAGTATGCTATATATATTATAGCATTTAGCATGACCTGAAATGTGATTCAGGCAAAGGCAGCAGCCCCCAGCTTGGGGTGCTTGGTGTGGTCAACCTCGCCCGCCAGCTCCGGAAAACTCAACGCCAAATGCATCGAAACGGGTGGCAGCACAGAGACTTTTTCAACCAGATCACGCACGCTGTCGCAGGCGGTTTTCTGGCGGATGGCGCGCAACTGCGTACGCACGGTAGAGACCTGTACGCCGTGGTGGGTGGCGATTTGCTGCGGCCGAAGGCCCTTGCAAATCTGCGCCAGGACTTGCCCTTCAGCGCTGGTCAGCCCGCGCTCCCGGGCGAACAGGGTCACCGTGGTGGTGTCGCACAGTTGCTGTTTCGAAAACGCCAAGAGCGCGTAACCCGGCGCCGAAAGCGGCATCACCGCCACCGAACACTCCGTGCCCTGCGCGCCTTCGCGGCCTTTGAACTGCAGCAGGCCGCGCTGGCCCACTTTGGTGCGCTGTAGCGCCAGGTGGAGCTGGTCGGCGTCGCTCTGGCGGCGTGGGCGCAATTGGCCGGCCTGCACGAAGAGGCCATTTTTGATCGGGCTGTCGGGCTGCAAGGCCGCCTGGGCCGGACCATTGGTGAACAAGACCTGCTGGCTGTCGACCGCAATCACGGCCAGGCCGTAATCGACCTGGTTTAGCGCGGCGCGCATCAGGCTGAGCTCCAGCGCGCCTTCGTTGACGCCTGGGGCAGGGTGTGCGGTGTTGTCCATGAGTTTCTCCTTGTTGCGCCGGTGTCCTCAGAGAAAGCCAGAGTTATTGCGCATGCAGAGAACTTTAGAAAAATGCCCGGGTGTTGGGCGGTGACTATGCCGCGCGGTGTTTGTGACTTATTCACAAAACGCGCGATAACAGCTCAAAACCGCCATTTGTACTTAATTTGTGGGATGTGTGAACGTGTGTAACAGCGCAAAGTCGCCTTGCCCAGTGTGCAACGCCGCACGGGACGGTGATCGAAAACGCAAGCGCAAATCAACTTTTAGGAGCGAATCATGGACTTACATCTCAGAAGGCTCACCCTGGCATTGGCCGGGGCCGCCTTGGTGTCACTCGCCGGCTGCGGCGGCACCAACGGCGTGGCCGAATCCGCCACCGCCGACATCGCCACCACCGTCATCGACGGACCGATAAAAAACGCCCTGGTGTGCCTTGACAAAAACGGCGACGGCCTGTGCAGCGCGGACGAACCCTCGGGCCGCACCGACGCCAACGGCAACCTGACCCTCAAAATCGCCAAGGCCGACTTGGGCAAATACGCACTCGTCACCGAGGTCGGCACCGACGCCGAAGACGCTGAAAACGGCGGCGCCATCGCAGAACCCTTCAGCATGTCGGCGCCTCCGGGCAAACCTGCGGTCATCAGTCCGCTCACTACCATGATGCACCAAGCCATGCAATCTGGCGGAGCAACCGAGGCCCAAGCAGAAGCGCTGGTCAAAGAGCAGACCGGCGTGGTGGTGAATTTGTTTGAAGACTTCACCACCTTGGCCAGCAAAGCAGCTTCCAAAGCGGCGGGCGGCACAGACCCCGGCAAAGTGGCGCGCATGATCGTGATCACCACGCAGGCGCAAAACAAGATTGTCAGCGCCTCGCTGGGCGCACAGGCGTTGGATGGCTCGACCATCGGCCCCGCTGATCTGAAACGCGCGGTGCAGAAAAAACTCGGCCAGATATTGCCTGAAATCGTCTCCCAACTCAATGCTGCGGACGCCGATCCGGCCAACGACACGCAAAAGAAAAAGGAAGCGGCGCTCCTGGGCAAGATTGCCGCCAGCTTGATGACGGCGGCGGCGGTGAAAACCGAAGTGGCGGTGATCAACCAGGTAGCGAAGGTGGAGACACCGGCAGCGCCGATTGCCACGGCGTCAATATCGTTCCTCTTCTACGCCGACGCCAACAACTGGAGCCGCCGGATGTTCACCAGCACGGCGGCGCAAAACACGCCCGATGTAAACAACAACTACCGCTTTGAAGACCGCCGCCTGCGCAACAGCAACGGCACACTGGCGGTTTGGGGTTTTGGCGGCAACCCGGGCGATCAGGCCAACCTGCATTTCAACGGAGCAACGTGGGCACCCTGCGGTTTGAACTTCGAGGGTTTGAGCTCGGTGCGCGACGCGCAGGGCAACAGCACCTTCAACTACTGCGACAACTTCAGCAACGGCAAATCCGGCCGTGCGATCTTCGACATCTCGGGTAAATCCATGATGGAGGTCTACCAGCAGATCATCGACGCGGGTTATACCAACATGAACATCGCCAACGCCGCCACGGCGCTGGGCAGCGCCACCTTCCCCGCAGACTCGAAGATCGGCTACAACCAATCGACGGACGCGTTTCGGTCGTATGTCTACACGCCAGGTTCCAATAGTTGGATGTTCACCTCACCCTACAGCGTGGGCGGCAATGCCCAGGGCATCAACAACCACCCGGTTTGCAACGCGGCCTATACCCGCACAGATACTGTGACCTTGGAGGAAATGGTTTCCACGATGCGGGGAACGCCCTGCAAATACAGCCAAAACACTTCGGCTGTGCCTGGCTTTCCAAGCGACCTCATCGACGAAGACTGGGGAAATACCACCGTCAGCATTGGGATAGTCTCTTCAACCTTCACCAACTCGCCTGTGGCGCTCAAGTCGGTTCCGACGTCGCATTACACCGGGAACCACCGCATCCAGGCGGCGTTCACCGCAGGTGGCGCGAACGAGGTAACTTATTACCTGTGCAAACAACGCGAGATCAGCGGCTTTACACGCAACTGCACGCCCACCGGTGAAAAAACCACGTACAGCATCGTCAGTCTGGCCGATGGCGCACGTGTTCTGAAATTCGCTACGCCGCCTGCCGCTGCCGCCAACTTGACCTACACCCGTAACTTTGTAGAGCGCACTGGCAAGGTGTTTTATGGCTACGTTGACAAAATGGGTGTGCGCAACGAGGCACGGTTGAATTTGCCCGCCGCGAACGCACTTTTTACAAAGCTTGGCATCAACAACCTGGTTGACCCCGATGTGCGGCCAGCGTTGACGCGTGCGTCGTACCAAGGCACCTGGGACGTGCGCGGATCGACCAATCAAGTGACGAGCGGTGTCAGCCGAGTCGGGACGCGCGCTGTGGTCGGCCAAGACGGTCTGGTGACCTGTTTTGACAACACGCCGGGCAACAATAATCCGGCAGATACGCAGTGTGTGGGCAGCCTCGACCCCGTCACTGGTGCATTCAGTGGGACCTCGGTCAACGGCAACAATCGCAGTGGTGTGTTGAACTTCATCAGTGGGCAAGTAACCGGAACGTTCAATCTTCCGAACGACCTTCCGCCAGTTGTAAATGGCACCATGATCGGACAGCGTCGCTGATCCGCCACCCCGGCAATAAGAAAACCCCGCTTCGGCGGGGTTTTTTTTGGAGGCGACCCAAGCTCACCGCTGCGAATTCAACTCCCGCGCGTCCCGCTCGTAAGCGGCCAGGCGCCCCACCGCGCGGCGGCGCTGCTCGGGGGTGGTGCTGTTGTGAAGCGTGGCAAAACTGGCGCAGCTTTCCCGCACCAGGCGCTCGCTGTAGCCGCGGTAGGCGGGGTTGGGCGATAGGTTGAGCCGGGCCAAGTAGGCGCGCAGCTGGGCCAGCGCCTCGGCCTGGGTAGGCCGCGCAGGGCCCGCAGCTCCGGCAAGTTGGCCGCTGACAAAGCGCAGGGTTTGCATCAGGTCTTGCTGGCGGCGCTGGCGTTCGGCCTGGTTCAGTGCAATGTCTGACTGCGAACCCTCCAGCGCGCTGCGCAACGCGGTGACCTGGCGCTCTTCAAGTTTGCCGTAAAACTCCTCGGCGCGTTCGATGCTGCTTTTGAGCCGCCTGTCAAAGCGCTCGGCTGCGGTGGCCTGTAGCCACTCTTTGCGCCACTGCTCGTTGCCTTTTTCGAGTTTGGCTTCGATGTGTTTGATCTGCTCAGGCCGCAAGCTCATGGCCAGCCACACGGCAGCGGGCTCTGCTTGGCGCGTCAGAGCGTCAAAACGCTCACGGGTTTCGTCGAACAGGTTGCACACCTGCGGTGCCGCAAGCTCTGCGCCAGCCAAGCGCTGCATTTTTTGCAGCAGCTCGGCGATTTTTGGCAACTCTTCAGCACGATGCCAGGCCAGGACGCGCGTCAGCTCGTCGCGCACCTTGGGGGTTTGCTCGGACTGGATATCGATGTAGCCGTCGAGCCACCAGTAGCCGAACTCGGGTGAGTTGTTGTAGGCGAGTTTGATGGCGCTGCACGCCTGCAGCAAGAGGAGCGCCGTGGCTGCAAAAAGCCAGCCGATAATCCGTTTTGAACTTGAGAAGGATGGGGACATGATGGCAAATGGTAACGCGCTTGGGCAGGATTCGTCTGGACACAACGCGCCAGCGGCCGTGTCGGTAGACGTGGTGATCATGGCGGCGGGCAAAGGCACCCGCATGAAGAGCAAATTGCCCAAGGTGCTGCACCAACTCGCCGGGCGGGCCTTGCTGCAACATGTGGTGGACACCGCCGCCAGCCTGCAGGCGCGGCGTGAGGTGGTGATCACCGGGCATGGCGCTACAGAGGTTGAAGCGGCTCTTGTCCATTCCAAGAGGCCTGAGGGCCAAAAAAACATTCAGCCAGATTTGAAATTCGTGCGCCAGGAGCCACAACTGGGCACCGGGCATGCCGTGCAGCAGGCGGTACCGGCCTTGCCAGATGACGGCATCGTGGTGGTGCTCTCGGGCGACGTGCCCCTGACGAAGCTTGACACCTTGCAGCATTTGATAGAGGCCAGCGGGGGCGACAAACTGGCCTTGCTGACCCTTGAATTTGCCGATCCCAGCGGGTATGGCCGGATCGTGCGTGAAGGGCCGGACGTGAAAGCCATCGTTGAGCAAAAAGACGCCAGCCCGGAGCAGCGCAGCATCCGCGAGATTTACAGCGGCATCATGGCGGCGCCCGCCGCCCGGCTCAAAACGTGGCTGGCTCGGCTGGACAACAAAAATGCGCAGGGCGAGTATTACCTGACCGACGTGGTGAAAATGGCCGTGGCCGAGGGTGTGGGTGTGGTGGCTTACAAGATCACCGACGAAGTGCAGGTGGCTGGCGTCAACAGCCCGGTGCAACTGGCCGAGCTGGAGCGGGCCTACCAAAAGCGCTTGGCGCTCACTTTGATGGAGCAAGGCGTGCGCCTGGCGGATCCGGCGCGGTTTGATGTGCGCGGCACACTGGCCTGCGCGCAAGACGTGTCGATCGACGTGAACTGCGTTTTCGAGGGCGTGGTTTCGCTGGGCGAGGACGTGCAAATTGGCGCGAACTGCGTGATCGCCAATGCCAGCATCGGCGCGGGCGCGGTGATCCACCCGTTTACCCACATTGACGGCGAAAAACTGGGTGTGCGCGTGGGCGCGGGCGCTTTGATCGGGCCGTTTGCTCGCTTGAGGCCAGGGGCATTTTTGGGTGATGAGGTGCACATCGGCAACTTTGTCGAGGTGAAAAACTCCACCCTGGCCAAAGGGGCCAAGGCCAACCATTTGGCTTACCTGGGTGACTCGGAAGTGGGCGAGCGGGTGAACTACGGCGCGGGCTCCATCACAGCCAACTACGACGGCGCCTTCAAACACAAAACCGTGATCGAGGCCGACGTGCATGTGGGCTCCAACTGTGTGCTGGTCGCGCCAGTGCGCATTGGCGCGGGCGGCACGGTGGGTGCGGGCTCGATCATCACCAAAGACACGCCACCGGCCACTTTGAACGTGGCCCGCGGCAAACAAACCCTGATCCCCGGCTGGACGCGGCCCAAAAAATGAGTGATGCCGCTGCGGGGGCTTCGCCCGATCCACACCACCCTGCGCCCGTCACGGCTCGGGCGGCGGAGTTGACACTGGCGCATCTGCACGAGGAAAACGCGCGGCTGGCGCAGGCGCTGGCAGCGGCTACCCAAGAACTGCATCGCTTGCGTTTTTCGCTGTCCCACGATCTGCGCGCGCCACTGCGGCATGTGGGCGCTTTTGCCCAGGTGATCGAAGAAGATTTTGGCCCGCAACTCGATGTACAGGTGATGGCGCATCTGAAGACGATTCAAACGGCGGCGGCTGAGATGGGGCAGATGCTGGACGCTATTTTGGGATCCGCAGGGAAGGCTTGAAGTAAGGTCTATGCTAACGTTTATTATTTATTTTACTTAAATATTTATACTAAATATGTACAAATTTGTACTAAATTAATATAGCAATATATTTATATATTTCGTGAGCTATAGGCCATTTTCTTCTGTTATCGACCTTCTTAGTTCTATTTTTTTAGAAAAATCAAAATGCCGACCCCGGTGAACAGTGGCCGTGTTGTCCCACATCACCAGGTCGCCTGTGGTCCACACATGGCGGTAGACGAAGGCGCGCTGGGTGGCGTGCTCCAGCAAATCCATGAGCAACATACGGCCTTCTGCGACGCTCATGCCGACAATTTCACTGGCGTGGGCGCCCACGAATAATATTTTGCGGCCGGTGCGCCGGTCGGTTTGCACCAGCGGCCAGTGGGAGGGCGCGATGGCTTTGCGTTGCGCTTCACTGTAGTGCGTGTCGCCCAACTCGCGGTATTTCAGGCGGTGCGGTGCGCCTTGGGTTTTGACTTTGCCAAAGCCGATATCCAACGGGCCAAAACACCTCGCAAAATCAATTTGCTGGTCTTGCGTCAGAGGTTGGTTTTTGAAAACCAACACGCCAAATTGGTCCATGCCGCCTTCGATGGCCTTGACGTTTTTTGGTGAAAGCGGGCTGGCGATGCTGACACCCGAGGCGAGGGCCGCCATCGGGCCAAGGGCTTCAAAGAGGATCGGCATGTGACGGGTTTATTCGAACTTCACGTTGTTGTCGCGCACCGTGTTCACGAAACCGTCGTATTGGCGTTTGAAGAAAGCGCTGAAGGCGGCGGGGGTCATGCCGTAGCTTGAAAAGCCCTGGTTCACCAATTGGTCACGCACATCGGCGCGGGCCAGGGCGTTGCGCAGTTCCAGGCTGAGTTTTTCGGCCACGTCGGAGGGCACGCCCGCAGGGCCGAAAAATCCGGCCCATGGCGTGATGGTGAGTTTGCCCAAGCCCAGCTCGGTGGCGGTGGGCACGTCGGGCAAGAGCGGGCTGCGTTGCGGCAGCAGCGTGACCAAGGCCTTGATTTTGCCGTCTTTCACAAAACCAGGCGTCAAGGTGCCAGTGGAGAACATCATGTGGATCTGGCCGCCGATGAGGTCTTGCATGGCCTGCACGTCGCCCTTGTAACGGGCGTTGACAGCGTTGGTGTTACGCGCGCTGAGCAATTGCAGCATCGCCAGCTCGGCGGCGCTGTTGCTGGAGCCGGAGTTGTATTTGCCAGGGTTGGCGGCGACGTGGTCGAGGAACTCCTTGAGGTTGCCTGAGGGCAAAGCGGGGCTGACAGCGAGGAACATTGAAAACTCCCCGGCGCTTGACAGCGGCGTGAACACCTTGAACGGGTCATACGGCGGCGGGTTGCGGGTGGCGGGCACGGCCACGGTGGCGGTGTTGGT
>JANLYO010000016.1:0-24726 GCA_031365665.1 Rhodoferax sp.
GCCAATCGCATAGGCCACCTGGATCTGGCACTGTCGGGCCAGGCCGGCTGCGACGATGTTTTTCGCGACATAACGCGCGGCGTAAGCGGCCGAGCGGTCCACCTTGCTCGGGTCCTTGCCGCTGAAGGCGCCGCCACCGTGCGGGCAGGCGCCGCCATAGGTGTCCACAATGATCTTGCGGCCGGTCAGGCCGCAGTCGCCCTGCGGGCCGCCGACGACAAAACGGCCGGTCGGGTTGATCAGGTAACGGGTGTTGACGAGCCATTCCTTGGGCAACACCGGCTTGATGATCTCTTCAATGATGGCTTCGTTGAACGAGGCTTTCATCTTGGTCATGGATTCAGACTGGCTCGGGTCATGCTGGCTGGAGAGCACCACGGTGTCGATGCTGTGCGGTTTGCCGTCCATATAACGCATGGTGACCTGGCTCTTGGCGTCGGGGCGCAAAAACGGCAGCTTGCCACTCTTGCGCAGTTGCGCCTGGCGCTCCACCAGGCGGTGCGCGTAATAGATGGGCGCGGGCATCAGCTCGGGCGTCTCGTTGCAGGCGTAGCCAAACATCAGGCCCTGGTCGCCGGCGCCGGTGTTCATGTGGTCGTCGGAGGCGTGGTCAACGCCCTGCGCGATGTCGTTGCTCTGCTTGTCGTAGGCCACCAGCACCGCGCAGCCGCGGTAGTCAATGCCGTAGTCGGTGTTGTCGTAACCGATGCGCTTGATGGTGTCGCGCGCCACCTGGATGTAGTCCACATGCGCATTGGTGGTGATCTCGCCCGCCAGCACCACCAGGCCGGTGTTGCACAGGGTTTCGGCAGCCACGCGGGATTTCGGGTCCTGCTTGAAGATCGCGTCCAGAATCGCGTCGGAAATCTGGTCAGACACCTTGTCCGGGTGGCCTTCAGAGACGGACTCAGAGGTGAAAAGAAAATCGTTTGCCATGAAAAAAGCTCCAAAAGGTAAAAACAACGTTGATTCGCGTTGCTTTGGGCTTTGGGAGCTTGCAGCGAACGCTTTAGCAGATTCGCCAAAATTCAACAGAATTTTGACGAGGCACAATGGCGGCACTTCATGTGAGCTTAAGGGGTGCCGCCGTTGTGTGTCGCCCTGCAAGTAGTTCCATAACTCAGCGACAGCCCGTATTTTATCCGACTGCCGAATCCTGCTTTGACTGGCCTCTTTAAATTTCTGTCCGCCGCCCCGCTGTGGTTTGCCCACGCGCTGGGCTGGTGCCTGGGTTGGCTCGCGTTTGCGTTGTCAGGCGCCTACCGCCAGCGCCTGCTGGACAACGCGCGCCAGGCGGGCCTGGGCCGCTGGCAGTCGCTGGCGTCCGTGGGCAGTGCGGGGCAGCAAATCGCCGAGTTGCCACGCCTGTGGTTTGGCAAAAACGTGCCCGTCCATTGGGCGGGCGAGCAGCATATCGACGCGGCGCTGGCCAGTGGCCAGGGCATTGTTTTTCTCACACCGCACCTGGGCTGTTTTGAAATCACTGCGCAGGCGTATGCCCAACGGTACGGGCAGTCGGGCAAACCCATGACGGTGCTGTACCGGCCGCCGCGCAAGGCCTGGCTGATGCAGCTTGTCACCACGGCCCGCAGGCGTGCGGGGCTGGATACGGCGCCGACCTCGCTGGCCGGCGTCAAGCAGTTGATCAAGGCCCTGAAAAATGGCGAAAGTGTGGGCCTGCTGCCCGATCAGGTGCCACCCGCAGGCCAAGGCGTCTGGAGCCCGTTTTTTGGCCGCCAGGCCTACACCATGACGCTGTCGGTGCGCCTGGCCTTGCAGACCCGATCCACCATCTTGATCGCCTGGGGTGAGCGCCTTCCCTGGGGCCGGGGTTACACGGTCAATGTGTCGCCCTTGCCGACGGCGGCTGCCTCGTCAAGCGTTACGGATAACGCCGGGCGGCTCGCAGAACGTCGGCAACTCGCCCGTGATCTCGAAGGTGCCGTGCGCCAGGTCAATGCCGCGATGGAGTCTTTGATCCGCACATGCCCCCAGCAGTATTTGTGGGGGTACGCGCGCTACAAAACACCCAAGGCAGAGCCCTGATGCCCAGTGCGAACGCAGGGTTGGCCGCGTGGTGAGTCACCGAGCATGCTGAGTTATCTCCTGAGCCACGGCGGCATCACCTTCATGCGGGTTTTGGGCCGCCTGCCGCTGGCCTGGGTGCGCGCGCTGGGCTGGATTTTGGGCGCCTTGTTGTACCTGCTGGCCAGACCGCGCCGGCGCGTGGTGCAAACCAACCTGCGTTTATGTTTCCCGGCCTGGAGTCCGGCACAACGCGAGCGTGCGGCGAAAGAACATTTCGTGGTGTTTGCCCAGGCCTGGTTGGACCGGGGTTGGTTGTGGCATGGCAAACCGGCGCTTTTGCAGCGCCGCCTGCACCTGACCGGCGCTTTGGAGGCGCTCGGTGGCGATCAGCCAAGCCTTATTTTTGCGCCGCATTTTGTGGGGCTGGATGCAGGCTGGACAGCCCTGAATCTGAAAGTCAGCCGTCACTTCGCCACGATTTACAGCCACCAGACCAATGCGCAGGTGGATGCCTGGGTGCTGGCCGGGCGGCAACGTTTTGGTCAGCCGCGCCTGTTTGACCGCAGCGACGGCCCCAAGGTTTTGGTCAGCGCCATCAAGTCCGGGCAAGCTTTTTATCTGTTGCCCGACATGAATTACGACCCGCGGGATTCCATTTTTGTGCCGTTTTATGGTGTGCCAGCCGCCACGGTCACCTCTTTGTCACGCCTGGCGCGGCTGGGTAAGGCCAGGGTGATTCCAGTGGTGACCTGGCTTACGCCCACGGGTTACGAGGTGCAAGTGATGCCCGCCTGGAGCGATGTGCCCAGTGACGACGTCACACGCGACACCCTGACCATGAACCAGCGCCTGGAAGCCTGGATCGATACGCGGCCACACCAATATTACTGGGTGCACAAGCGTTTCAAAGACCGGCCTGAGGGGGAGCCGGCCATTTATTGAGCCTGAATGGCGCGGGCAGGTGACAGCAGTTGAAGGAAGGCTCGCGCCGGAGTATTCCAGGCTGATGCGCCACCATTTGGCCGTCAGGGGACCAGCTAAAATGCTATATAAATAATAGCTAAATTCTCAATAATTTCGTGGCCTAAAGAGCTATTTCTATGTTAAACGCTTCAAAAACGTGTTTTAGACGACTAAAAACCCCAAATTGGGTATGATTAGGGTCAACTGCCAACGCGTGTGCCAAGCGCCGTTGGCTGGCACGAATCACCCAACCCAGCTGCGCACAAGCAAAGACACCTCGTCAATCCCAATCCGCTTCGTCGCTGAAAACAGCCGCACCTCGCCGCCACCGGCTTGCAGCTTCATCACCGAGAGGGCTTTGGTTTGTTCGCTGCGGTTGAGTTTGTCGGCCTTGGTCAGGACGACCAGAAACTTCAGGCCTTCGGCGACACGCGGTCGCACCACGTCGAGCAGGATTTCGTCCAGCTCCGTGAGGCCGTGGCGCGGGTCGCACATCAGGACGATGCCTTTGAGGTTCTCGCGGGTGACCAGGTAATTGGCCATCACCTGCTGCCAGCGGATTTTGTCGGCTTTGGGCACGGCTGCGTAGCCGTAGCCGGGCAAATCGGCCAAAACCGCGTCTGTCGCGCCTTGTTTGCCCAGGGCGAACAGGTTGATGTGTTGGGTGCGGCCCGGCTTTTTGGAGGCGAAGGCGAGTTGTTTTTGCTGCGTCAGGGTGTTGATGCAGGTCGATTTGCCGGCGTTGGAGCGGCCCACGAAGGCGATTTCGGGCACATCCAAGGTCGGCAAAAAGTGCAGTTCGGGCGCGGTGGTGAGGAAACGGGCGGTGTGCAGCCAACTCGTGGCGGCGAGGACGGCGGGCTCGGGCGCCTTTTGCGGCGGTTTAGTACTGGCGTTTGCCGGAGGCTTGGCGGGTTTTCCCCGCGGTTTTGCAGATGTTTTGGCGGTGGTGGTCATGGGGGGCGGAGCGTGTGGCAGACCAACCCACAGGGAATAGCCGCTGCGCCATTGTAGAATCACCGGGTTTTGCCACACCTTTGCGGCACTTTTTGCGACTCCGATTGACACGATATTTCCTATGAAGCCGTTTGCCCACTTTTTGCTCTGTGCCACCGTCGCGCTTTCCGCTTGGGGCGCGTTGCCGGCTTTTGCGGCCGACGAAGCCAAACCCGCAGCCGCGCCCGCCAAAGCCGAGACGCCCAAAGCGGCCAAGCCCGATTTGGCCAAGGCTGACGCCAGTTACACCGCCGTCTGCCTGGCTTGCCACGGCGTGGACGGCAATTCGGCCGTCACCGCCAACCCCAAATTGGCGGGCCAGCACCCCGAGTACCTGGCCAAACAACTGCATGAGTTCAAAGAAGGCAAACGCAACAATGCGGTGATGAAGGGCTTCGCCGCCACCTTGAGCGATGACGACATCCGCAACCTGGCGGCCTGGGCGAACTCCAAAAAACCAAAAGCCGGTTTCGCCAAAGACAAAACCCTGGTCGCCCTGGGCGAAAAAATCTACCGTGGCGGCATCGCCGACCGCCAGGTGCCCGCCTGCGCTGGTTGCCACAGCCCCAACGGCGCCGGCTTGCCCTCACAGTATCCCCGGCTCTCGGGCCAACACGCCGACTACACGGCGGGCCAGTTGACCGCGTTTCGCGACGGCGTGCGCAAAAACAGCCTGCCCATGACCCAAGTTGCCGCCAAAATGAATGACCGCGAAATCAAGGCGGTGGCCGATTACATTGCCGGCCTTCGGTAGTCCGCTTCCCAAAACCGGCGATTGCGTCGTTGACCGCCTTGCCGTGCTGAAGCACTGTTTGCGGCGATGCGCCTAGCACTCACCGGTTGTGGAAACCGGACGTGATCATTTAAACGTGATTTTGGGAACCAAGCCGCATCAAATTGACCCCAACAAGGCGGGCCGTTCTCGGAATGGCTCGCCTTTTTGATTTTTTGGCACCACCTACCCTCGCATGACCGCCAGCACCCACGGCATTGAGCTCAAAACCGCGTCGCGCCCGCTGCGCGCGGCGGTGGAGTTGCTGTCGTCGATGCGGTTTTCGATCTCCCTCCTGACGGTGATCTGCATCGCCTCGGTGATCGGCACGGTGCTCAAGCAAAACGAGCCTTTGCCCAATTACGTCAACCAGTTCGGGCCGTTTTGGGCCCAGGTGTTTGGCGATGCCAGCCTGTATTCGGTTTACAGCGCCTGGTGGTTTTTGCTGATTTTGGCGTTTTTGGTCACCAGCACCTCCTTGTGCATAGCGCGCAACGCGCCGAAGATTCTGGTGGATCTAAAAACCTACAAAGAAAACATCCGCGAGCAGAGTTTGAAGGCCTTTGGACTCAAGGCGTCGGCGGCTTTGGATGAATCCGCCGAAGTCGCAGCCCGGCGCATTGGTGCGCTTTTGGTCAGCGGGGGCTGGAAGGTGAAGCTGCAGTCGCGCGAGCTGCCGGCGCTTGCCGGGGCGGGCGACGCATCCGCTGCACCAGCATTGGGCTGGATGGTCGCCGCCAAGGCCGGTGCCGCCAACAAGATCGGTTACATCGCCGCGCACAGCGCCATCGTGCTGGTATGCATCGGCGGCCTGCTCGATGGCGACCTGATCGTGCGCGCCCAGATGTTGTTCAACGGCAAATCGGCCTACACCGGCGGCGGCATGATCGCCGACGTGAAGCTCGAGCACCGCCTGGGTGAAAACAACCCCACCTTCCGCGCCAATTTGATGGTGGCCGAAGGCACGCGTTCCAGCTCGGCAGTGCTGAGCCAGGCTGACGGCGTGTTGATCCAGGATTTGCCGTTTTCAGTGGAGCTGAAGAAATTCATCGTCGAGTATTACTCGACCGGCATGCCCAAACTCTTTGCCAGCGAGATCGTCATCCACGACACCAAAACCGGTGAAAAAATCCCGGCGCGGGTCGAGGTGAACCACCCAGCGAACTACAAAGGCGTGGAGATCTACCAGTCGAGTTTTGACGACGGCGGCTCCACGGTCAAACTCAAGGCGCTGCCCATGAAGGGCGAGGGCACGCCATTTGAGCTGCAAGGCGTCATCGGCGGGCAGTCGGAGTTGCTGAAAGGCACGGGCAAGACTGACAATGAAAAACTCACACTCGAATACACAGCGTTGCGCGTCATCAACGTGGAAAACATGGGGCAAAACTCGGGGCCGGGTGGTTCAGGCGGCTCGGATGTAGACGTGCGCAAGGTTGACCTGCGGGAATCCATCGACGCCAGGCTGGGCGCCGCCAACAAGGCCGACGCCAAAAAGAACCTGCGCAACGTCGGCCCCAGCATCACCTACAAACTGCGCGATGCCGCTGGCCAGGCGCGTGAATTCCACAACTACATGTTGCCGATTGATACCGGTGACGGCACGCCGGTTTTTCTGCTCGGTGTGCGCGAAGCGCCGTCTGAGCCTTTCCGTTACATCCGCGTGCCCGCCGATGAAGACAGCGCGATGGAGGGTTTTATGCGCCTGCGCCGCGCCTTGGCCGATGCGGGTCAGCGGGAAGCAGCGGTGAAAACTTACGCCAAACAGGCCGTTGACCCGGCTCGCCCTGAACTGGGCCAGCAACTGGCGGCGTCGGCGTCACGCGCGCTGGCTTTGTTTTCAGGGGCCGAGAGTTTCAAGGCGACCAACGGCAGCGCCTCCAGCGGCGGCATCCAGGCCATCGCAGATTTCATCGAAACCGCCGTGCCTGAGCCCGAACGCGCCAAGGCGGGCGAAGTTTTGGTGCGCATCCTCAACGGCGTCTTGTACGAGCTGGCCCAGGAGTCCCGCAAACAGGCGGGCTTGAAGCCGATGGAGCCCGACGCCAAAACCCAAAACTTCATGACCCAGGCGGTGCTGGGTTTGAGCGATGTTTTGCTCTACCCGGCCCCGGTGGCGATGCAATTGACCGATTTCACCCACGTGCAGGCCAGCGTCTTCCAGGTGGCGCGTGCGCCGGGCAAAAATATCGTCTACTTGGGTTGCGCTTTGCTGATTGTGGGCATATTTTCGATGTTGTACGTGCGCGAGCGGCGCGTTTGGGTGTGGCTCGCGCCCTCAGCAGATGCTGGTGTGAATGCCAGTTCCGCCACCATGGCCTTGTCGTCCAACCGCAAAACCATGGATACTGACCGCGAATTTGACATGCTCAAGGCCAAGTTGCTGGGCCTGCCTGCGCCATCGAGCCCAAAAGCGGGTGACCAAGCCCCAGAACACGACAAAGTGAAGGAATGAGGACATGAATACGGCAACCACCACAACTTTGAACGCTTCCACCATTTCGGCTCATCCATCCGGCCAAGCACCGGGCGCCAAAACCCTCACACTGAATGAGGGGTATTTCGCCAAACGCAGCCCGCTGGACTGGCTGTTTGCCGCCTTGTTGATGGCCGGGGCCGTGTTTGTTTTTTCGCGTTACGCGGATGCGATGGACGGCTACGAAAAAGGCATTTTGATTGGGCTGACCCCCTGCGCCATCGCGCTCGGCTGGTTTTGGCGGCCTTTGCGGGTGCTGATGATGGCGGTCGCCGCGTTTTCACTCGTAGGCATTTACGCCTACCAGGGCAGTTTGGCGAATGCCGACAAAGTTTTCTGGCTCAAATATTTCCTCAGCAGCCAATCCGCCATTTTGTGGATGAGTGTGCTTTTTTTCATGAGCACGGCGTTTTATTGGCTTGGCATTTTTGCGAAGGCCGAAAGCACCACCATGGAGCAAATTGGCTCGCGCCTGGCGTGGGTGGCGGTGACGATGGCGCTCATCGGCACCATGGTGCGCTGGTACGAGAGTTATTTGCTCGGGCCCGATATCGGCCACATTCCGGTGAGCAACCTGTATGAAGTGTTTGTGCTGTTCTGCTGGTTGACGGCCACTTTTTATTTGTATTTTGAAGCGCAGTACAAGACCCGCGCCTTGGGCGCTTTTGTGATGCTGGTGGTGAGCGCGGCGGTGGGTTTTTTGCTCTGGTACATGTGGTGCGCGAGGCGCATGAGATTCAGCCGCTGGTGCCGGCTTTGAAGAGCTGGTGGATGAAGCTGCACGTGCCGGCCAATTTCATTGGTTATGGCACCTTTGCGCTCTCGGCCATGGTGGCATTTGCCTATCTGATCAAAACCCAGGCCACGGAAACCCGCTGGTACAAGCTCGCGCCCCTGTGGCTGCTGGGCGTGGTGCTGTGTTTCGAGCCCGTGGTGTTCCGTACGAGCTCCAAAGCAGGGGCCACGGCCAATGCCAGCAGTTATTGGATGGTGTACTTTGGCATTTCGGCGCTGATCATTGCCGCCATTTTGATGGGGCGCAAACGCATCGCTGCGCGCCTGCCGGATTTGACCGTGCTCGACGATGTGATGTACAAGTCCATCGCTGTCGGATTTGCCTTTTTCACCATCGCCACGGTGCTGGGTGCTTTGTGGGCGGCCGAGGCCTGGGGCGGCTACTGGAGTTGGGACCCGAAAGAAACCTGGGCCTTGATCGTCTGGCTCAATTACGCGGCCTGGCTGCACATGCGGCTGATGAAGGGCCTGCGTGGCACGGTGGCGGCATGGTGGGCTTTGACCGGGCTGGCGGTCACAACGTTTGCGTTCCTTGGCGTGAACATGTTCCTCAGCGGCTTGCACAGTTACGGCACTTTGTGAACTATTCCGCACAGTGGGCCGCCCGGCCGTAAGAAAGCGGCCCGGCCTGCGACGAAGCCTCATGTTTCAAATGGAGTCAACATGCTGATCAAGACAGGCAACGACGGTTTCACCCACGCTTTTTCCAATGAGATTACGCCGCAGGTGGCTTACCAGCGCCGACGCGACATCATGAAGCTGATGGCCAGCGGCGTCGCGGGCGCGGCGATGGCCTCGTGGGCCTCGCGTGATGCCTTTGCGCAGGCGGCTACGCAGCCCGCCATGGCGCGACCGGGCAAACTGGCGGTATTGGCGGGTGGCAAATCTGCCGTGGCGGGCGCGGTGACGATGGAAAAAACCACCGACTACAAAGACGCCAGCACCTACAACAATTTCTACGAATTCGGCACTGACAAAGCCGAACCCGCCGTCAACGCCCACACCCTCAAAACTAAACCCTGGACGGTGGAAGTCGAAGGCCTGGTGAACAAACCGGCCAAGTTCGCGCTGGAAGATTTGCTCAAACTGAGCGCCCAGGAAGAGCGCATTTACCGCCTGCGCTGCGTGGAAGGCTGGTCGATGGTGATCCCGTGGGTCGGTTACTCGATGTCCGAGCTGATTAAAAAAGTCGAGCCGCAGGGCAGCGCCAAATACGTTGAATTCATCTCGCAGGCCGACCCCAAAACCATGCCGGGCGTGGGCTCCCGTGTGCTCGACTGGCCGTATGTCGAGGCACTGCGCCTGGACGAGGCCATGAACCCGCTGACGCTTTTGAGTTTTGGCATGTACGGCGAAGTATTGCCCAACCAAAACGGCGCACCGGTGCGTCTGGTGGTGCCGTGGAAATACGGCTTCAAAAGCGGCAAGAGCATCGTCAAGATTCGCTTCACTGACAAAGAGCCGAAAACCGCCTGGAACAAAGCGGCGGCGCAGGAATACGGCTTTTATTCCAACGTCAACCCCTCTGTGGATCACCCGCGTTGGAGCCAGGCCACGGAGCGGCGTATTGGCGAAGAGGGCGGCCTGTTCGCCAAAAAGCGCAAAACACTGATGTTCAACGGCTACGAGGCCCAGGTGGGGCAGTTGTATGCGGGGTTGGATCTTAAAAAGAATTTCTGATGGCCAGCGCCTCACCCGGCCCGGCCTGCGCAGTGCGCGCCTTGCGGGCCTGACCTTCCATCCTTCTGATTGACCTTATGGCTTCACTGTCCAAAGCACTGCTGCATCCTGCAGCCAAGCCGCTGGTTTTTATGGTTTGCCTGCTGCCCTTTGCGTGGCTGGTGTACGGCGCCTTCAACAACTTGCTGGGGGCCAACCCGGCGGAAGCCCTGGTGCGCGCCACGGGCGATTGGACGCTGCGCTTCCTTTGCATCGTGCTGGCCGTCACGCCTGTGCGCACACTTACCAATACGCCGGCACTGGCGCGCTTTCGCCGCATGCTCGGCCTTTTTGTGTACTTTTACGTGGCGGTCCATCTGCTCAGTTACAGCTGGTTCGACATGGAGTTTGATGTCGCAGCCATCATCAAAGACATCATCAAGCGGCCCTTTATCTTGGTGGGTTTCAGCGCGTTTGTGCTCTTGACGCCGCTGGCGGCAACCTCGTTCAACCGCGCCATCAAAACCCTGGGCGCCAAGCGCTGGCAGCTCTTGCACCGGCTGGTGTACGTGATTGCGGGCCTAGCGTTGCTGCATTTTTTCTGGATGCGATCAGGCAAAAACGACTTTGCCGAAGTGGCCGTTTACGCGGTCATTGTGGCGCTGCTGCTGGGCTGGCGGCTAGTGCGTCGCATCAAGTCGCGTGCTGCGAAGCGGGGGTGAGTGTTCAGCGAGGCGAGGCCAAAAAGAGGGCGCAAAACGCCTGGATCGGAGCATCTTTCAATTTGTTAACATGGGTGTTAACAAAAAAGCCAAGAGTGGACTCGAGACATGGTTTTTAACTTAAACCGTGCCTTGGGCCACGTGATATATTAATAGTTTGCTATATAAATTATAGTAATCGTTTGCTGGCATTTGAAACTTGAAGCGCCTCAAATGCGATGCAAACCACGCGCCAACCCCACGGGGCGCAGCGAACCGCTCACAACAGTCGTTCGTTGCGCATCTGGTCTTCAATGGTTTCGCGGGTCCGGATCAGGTGGGCGCGACCGCCATCGACCAAGACCTCGGCGGCACGCCCGCGCGAGTTGTAGTTGCTGGCCATGCCCATGCAGTAGGCGCCGGCCGACATCACCGCCAGCAGATCGCCCTGGCGGATTTTCAAAGCGCGGTCGTGCCCGATCCAGTCGCCGCTTTCACATACCGGGCCGGCGACTTCCCACACCGCTTCAGGCGCATCGTCGCGGGTTTGTAGTGGCACGATCTGGTGGAAGGCCTGGTACAGCGCGGGGCGCGGCAGGTCGTTCATCGCAGCGTCGATGATGCAGAAGTTTTTCTGCTCGCCTGGTTTCAGGTACAGCACCTCGGTGATACACACGCCCGCGTTGCCCACGAGCGAGCGCCCGGGTTCGATCATCAATTTGCGCTGCCCGTAGCCACGCGCATCGAGTTTGGCCAGGAGTTTGTGCCACAGGGCATCGGCGGCGGGCGGCTGGTCGCCGTTGTAGTTGATGCCCAGGCCACCGCCGAAATCCAGGTGTTCCACGGCGATGCCTGCGGCTTCAATCGCATCGACCAGATCCAGCATGCGGTCGACCGCGTCGAGGTAGGGGCCTTCGAGCGTGATTTGCGAGCCGATGTGGCAGTCGATGCCGACGACCTGCAGCCCTGGCAGCGCGGCGGCACGCTGGTAGGTTTGCACGACCCGCTCGTGGGCCACGCCAAACTTGTTGCCTTTGAGGCCGGTGGAGATGTAGGGGTGGGTTTGGGGGTCGACGTTGGGATTGACCCGTACGCTCACGGGCGCAGTTTTGCCGCAGGCCAAGGCGACTTCGTTCAGCACTTCGAGTTCGGCTTCGCTCTCGACATTGAAGCAGCCGATGCCCACCTGCAAGGCCCGCGCCATCTCGGTGCGTGTTTTACCGACGCCGGAAAAAATGATTTTTGACGCTGCGGCGCCAGCAGCCAATACGCGCTCCAGTTCACCGCCTGAGACGATGTCAAATCCGCAGCCTGCCTGGGCAAACACCTGGGCCACACCGAGCGCCGGGTTGGCCTTCATGGCATAACAAATCTGCGCTGTGCGGCCTTCAAAACCGCGCTGGTAAGCGGCCAGTGCGGCCAGCATCGAGGCTTTTGAATAAACAAACAGGGGCGTGGCGTGTTGGCGGGCCAACTCGGCCAGGGGTTGGCCATCGACTTGCAGTTCGCCATTTTTGTAGCTGAAATGCGGGTGGCCGGGCAGGGTGTCCGAGGCGGCGTTGGCGGGTGGGGCAGATGTCATTCGAAAGGGCGGTGGAATATTGTGAGGGGCGCCGCTCGGCGTGTGGCGGATGTGGTGTATCAGGTCTGGTCTGTCAGTTTGGGCGTCAGGGTTTTGCAGACGATGCGCTTGACGCGGGCGGTGGCGCGGCAGGGTTCGTCAGCACCGTGGGCAGCAGGGATTGCGGCAGGGTGGCGCGATTCGCGGCGGCGGCTTCGGTGGGCAAGTACAGGGCACCTTGCTGGCCACAGGCACCCAGCAGCAGGCTGGAGACGGCCAGCAGGGTCACCCCACCGGATGTAAGGGTGCTCCAGCTGCGGCGCAGCATGACTAAAATTCTGCAACATTGAAACATGCTGAAATTGTAGTGGGCACATATTGAGGCACCTATTGAAAATGACGGACATAGAATTCCTGGATCGGGCCGAAGCGGCGCTCCAAGCGGTGGAAGCGAGTTGTGACCGGATCAACGACACCACGGACGCGGACATCGACAACCAACGTGTCGGTGGCATGATCACGCTGGTGTTCGCCAACAAGAGCCAGATCGTCATCAACCTTCAAAAACCGCTGCAGGAGATCTGGCTCGCCGCGAAATCTGGCGGCTATCACTACAAATTCAGTAGCGGCCACTGGCATGACACCAAGGGCCAGGGCGAGTTTTTTTCCAGCTTGTCGCGGTACGCGAGTGCGCAATCAGGCTTTGCCTTGACTTTCAGTTCTTGAACAGGTCCAGGATCCGTTTCTTCTCCTCGGCGGGCGGCAAGGCGTGAATAGAAATCGGGTCTGACGCACCTTCGTTCTCCAGACCGAGGGTGCGCACACCGCCGCCTTTGGCGTATTCGTCAAAATACCATTCCCCGCCGACATTGACGACGCCTTCCGGCGCGGCCAGCTCTTTCTCTGGCACACTTTTGAGCGCGTGTTGCATGAAGGTGATCCATACGGGCAAGGCGAGGCCGCCGCCGGTCTCATTGCTGCCCAGTTTGCGCGGCGTGTCATAACCAATCCAGGTCACCGCCGCTAGCGTGGGCTGGAAACCCGCAAACCAGGCGTCCATCGAGTCATTGGTGGTGCCGGTCTTTCCGTAAATGTCGCCACGGCCCAAGGCCACCTTGGCTTTGGCAGCCGTGCCCGAGCGTGTGACCTCTTGCAACAGGCTGCTCATCAGGTAGGCGTTGCGCGCGGGAATGCCGCGCATCGACTCGTCCAGCACGGGCATCTTGGTTTCCAGCAGCACTTTGCCCTTTTGCTCCGTGACTTTGCCGATCATCCAGGGGTTGACGCGCAAACCGCCGTTCGCAAACACCGAATACGCCGTGGCCATCTGGATCGGGGTGACCGCCCCCGCGCCCAGTGCCATCGTGAGGTAGGCGGGGTGTTTGTCGGCTTCAAAACCGAAGTGGTTGATCCATTCCTGTGCAAATTGCGGGCTGATGGCGTTGAGGATGCGGATCGAGATCATGTTTTTGGATTTCGCCAAGCCGGTGCGCAGCGACATCGGGCCGTCGAACTTGCCGTCGTAGTTTTTGGGCTCCCAGGCCTGTCCGCCGGTCACGCCAGCGCTGAAAAAAAGCGGGGAATCGTTGATGACGGTGGACGGCGTGAAACCTTTTTCAAGTGCTGCGGAGTAAACAAAAGGTTTGAAACTCGAGCCCGGCTGGCGCCAGGCCTGCGTCACATGGTTGAACTTGTTTTTTTCAAAATCAAAACCGCCCACCATCGCCCGGATCGCGCCCGTGCGGGGATCGAGCGCGACGAAGGCGCCTTCCACTTCCGGCAATTGGGTGATCTCCCAGGCGCCCTTGGCCGTCTTGGCGACGCGGATCACCGCACCCCGGCGGATCTTGATATTGGGCGGTGCTTTGTCCGCCAGGCCGGAGCGGGCCGGGTTGAGGTTGTCACCAGTGATTTCGACTGCTTCGCCGTTTTGGCGGACTGCCGTGATTTTCTTGGCATTGGCCTCCAGCACGATGGCAGACATGACATCGCCGTTGTCGCGGTGTTCGTCCAAGGCCTCGTCGATGGCATCGTCCAGTTCCTGGCCACCAGCAGGAAGCTCAACGAACTCTTCCGGGCCCCGATAGACCTGGCGCCGCTCAAAATCCATGATGCCCCGGCGCAGCGCCCGGTACGCGACGTCCTGGTCGGTCGATTTAACGGTGGTGTAGACGTTCAGCCCACGGGTGTAGGTCTCTGGGCCGTATTGGGCAAACATCAGCTGGCGCACCGTCTCGGCAATGTATTCCCCGTGTACATGGTAGGCCTCAGAGCTTGGCTTGATCTTCAGCGCCTGTTGCACGGCGGCTTCGGCCTGGGCGGCGGTGATGAAGTTGTTTTCCTTCATGCGGTCAATGATGTGCAACTGGCGCGAACGGGCGCGTTTGGGGTTGCTGATGGGGTTGTAAGCCGACGGTGCTTTGGGCAGGCCAGCCAGCATCGCGGCCTCGGCAACCGTGATGGTTTTCAGGGGCTTGTCGAAATAAGCCTCTGAAGCGGCCGCAAATCCGTAGGCCCGATTGCCCAGAAAAATCTGGTTCATGTAGATTTCCAGAATCTGGTCTTTGCTGAGCAAATGCTCGAGCTTGAAGGTCAGCAAGACTTCATAGATCTTGCGGATGTAGTTTTTCTCATTGGACAGATAGACATTGCGCGCTACCTGCATCGTGATGGTGGAAGCGCCCTGGCTTTTGGCTTTGCCCAGATTGGCCAGTGCCGCGCGAAGGAATCCCTTGTAAGAGACCCCGCCGTGTTCGTAAAACTCGGTGTCTTCGATGGCCAGCACGGCGTCGATCATCACTTTGGGGATCTCTTTAATCGGTGTCAGATTGCGCCGCTCCTCGCCAAATTCGCCCATCAACACGCCATCGGACGAATACACCCGAAGGGGCAAGATCGGCCGGTAATCAGACAGGTCGGAAATATCAGGCAGGTTGGGGTAGGCCACCGCAAGCGCAATTGCCACCACAATCAACATTGAGAGCACGCCAGCCAGAACCAGCCCACCTGTCCAATAAACAACACGTAACAGAACGCGGCCAAGTCGGAAACCCGAACCGAAATCGCCCAAATTGGAAGGGCTGCTGACGGTGTGGGGGTCTGGGTGAGGGGACATGCAAAAGACGGTAAGGTGGCGTCAACATTATAAAAATGAGTTGCCGCAAATGGTTTTTAGATCGTGTGTGGCATTGTTACCGGGATGCCTTACCGCGCTTGAACCCGCACCTCTTCAGCGCTAGACTGCACAAAAAGCGTCTGCTTTTGACAACGCTTGCGTAGACCCAAATTGGAAAAAACCTTTGCGGGACAAGGAGCTTACTGATAGCATTCAAGTGAAGTCTTAAGTTTCGCCGGTTCTCAATCGGCATGTTTCAGGGGATTGCCTTGATCTCTTTGGGGTCGTTGTTTAGTCGTCAGCCAGCACCTATGCTGGGTTTGGACATTAGCTCTTCCAGTGTCAAGCTGGTGGAGTTGAGTAAAGACGGCGGTGGGAACTATGTGCTGGATCGTTGCGCCATCGAGCCGCTCGAGCGCGGGTGGATCACCGACGGCAATATTGAAAAATTTGACGAAGTCGCCGAGGCGGTGCGCCGCCTGGTGAAAAAGAGCGGCACCAAGACCAAAAATGTGGCGATGGCGTTGCCCCCTTCGGCCGTGATCACCAAAAAAATCATCTTGCCCGGCGGTTTGACCGACATGGAACTGGAAATGCAGGTCGAAACCGAGGCCAACCAGTACATTCCGTTTCCGCTTGAAGAGGTCAGTCTCGATTTTTGCGTGATTGGCCCCAGTAGCGCCTCGGCGGGCGATCTGGATGTGTTGATCGCCGCCTCCAGGCGCGAAAAAGTGCAGGATATTCAAGGGCTGGCTGAAGCCGCAGGTCTTAAACCCGTGGTGATTGATGTGGAGTCCTACGCCTCTCGTCTTGCGACGGCGCGGCTGATTGAAAGTTTGCCAAACAAGGGCGCTGGCACCATCGTCGCTTTGTTTGAAGTGGGTGCGATGACGACGAGCATGCAGGTCATCCGCGACGACGAGGTGTTGTATGACCGAGATCAAGCCTTTGGCGGTGCGCAATTGACGCAACTGATTGTTCGCCAATATGGTTTTTCCCTTGAAGAGGCGGAAACCAAAAAACGAAGCGGTGAATTGCCGGACGACTACGAGTCGAGCGTATTGCGGCCGTTTGTGGAAAGTATGGTGCAGGAAATTGGCCGCGCCTTGCAGTTCTTCTTTACCAGCACGCCCCATAATAAGGTGGACTACATCATGCTGGCGGGCGGCTCGGCGGCATTGCCTGGATTGACAGCAGCGGTGACTCAGCACACGACTTTTCAGTGCAGCTTGCTCAATCCCTTTGAGGGGATGGAGATGGGCAGCGGAGTACGCTTAAAGAAAATGACGCGTGAAGCGCCTTCGTACCTGACGTCGTGCGGCTTGGCGCTGCGGAGGTTCCTGCAGTGATTTTGATCAACCTGCTTCCGCACCGCGAAGCCGCGCGCAAGGCCAGGCGCGACTTTTTCAATATGTCGCTAGGCGCTTCGGCATTGCTGGGCGGCCTGATCGCTGGCGCCATATTTTTGTGGTACCAAGCACATATCTCAACCCAGCAAGGCAAAAACAATTTGCTGACCCGTGAAATCAAAGTGCTGGAAGGCCAGATCAAGGATATTGCCGGGTTGGAGACCGAAATTGCTGCCTTGCGCGCACGCCAGCAGGCTGTTGAGGATTTGCAGGCAGACCGAAATCAACCCATCTACCTGCTGACGGAATTGGTCAAACAACTTCCTGATGGTGTTTATGTCGGCTCCATGCGGCAAGACAACCAAACCGTCACACTGCAAGGCGTTGCCCAATCCAACGAGCGGGTGTCCGAACTGCTGCGCAATTTGGCTAACAACACACCCTGGTTTTCCAAACCCGAGTTGGTTGAAATCGTTGCGGGGAATGTGTCACTTAGCCCGCGGGAGCAGAAACGGGTCGCCAATTTCAACATTCGGGTGCGGCTGGTGCGGTCCAGTGAAGCCCAGAAGGCGGTGCCTGGAGCAGCGGCGGGTGCGCCTGTGGCTGCGGCGTCCGTAGCGGTCGCGCCAGTGAAGAAATAGGACGCAACAAATGGCCACCAAATCTGCAAAATCGCTGCCAAAGATCGATTTTCCTGCGCTACAGGAAAAATTGGCGAACCAGTTTCGCAACCTGGATCCGAAAGACCCGTCTTTTTGGCCCGCAGTGCCACGTTATGGCTTGCTTTTATTGACCTGTGTATTGGTCGTTGTAGGTTTATGGTTCGCCTGGTTGACGAACTCTCAAGATGAGCTGGAAAAGGAGCAAGCAACCGAGGTCAAACTTCGCGAAGACTACAAAATCAAGTTGACCAAAGCTGTGAATTTAGATGCTTTGAAAAAGCAGCGGGAACAAGTCCAACAGTATGTCACGCAGCTGGAAAAACAGTTGCCCAGCAAGGCTGAGATGGATGCTTTGTTGTCGGATATCAATCAGGCCGGGTTGGGGCGAAGTCTGCAGTTTGAATTGTTTCGGCCCGGCAGCGTTGCGGTCAAGGAATACTATGCCGAGTTGCCCATTGAAATCAGGGTAACCGGGCGCTACCACGACATGGGGTCGTTTGCATCGGATATTGCCAACTTATCGAGGATCGTGACGCTGAATAATCTTGAGATTACACCTGTTAAGGACAATACCCTGACGATGCGGGCCTCGGCGCGTACTTTCAGATACCTGGATCAAGACGAGGTTACGGCGCAGCGCAAGGCAGCAGCGCCGAAAGGGGCGAAAAAATGAGTGGATGGCAAAGGCGCGTGTTGCCTATAGTTTTTGTTTTGCCGATGTTTTTGGCATTGGGGGCATGTAGCACATCCAGCGAAGACGAATTGCGGGAGTGGATGACAGCACAAAAGCGCCAAACGCAGCCCAAAGTGGCACCCATCGCCGAGCCAAAGCAATTTAAACCTGAGAGTTACCAGCAAACAGGTGCTGTAGAGCCCTTCAGCCGCGAAAAATTGTCTCAGGCGCTGAAGGGTGAGTCCACCCAGGCGACGGCCAACGCCGCGTTGGTGGCACCTGAATTGACGCGCCGCAAAGAGGCTCTGGAAGCGTTTCCGCTGGACACGATGGCCATGGTGGGCAGTTTCGTTCGAGGGGGGCAGTCCGTGGCGCTGGTCAAGGTTGACAACCTGTTGTACCAGGTTCGGCCTGGGAACTACCTGGGTCAAAACTATGGTCGTGTGAACAAGATAGCAGAGACCGAAGTCATCTTGCGTGAAATCGTGCAAGACGCTGTGGGAGAGTGGATTGAACGCCCTGCAAAACTGCAGTTGCAAGAGAGGTCAAAATGAAGAATCGATTTGGGAATATGGCAATGGATGCATGGCGAAGTATTGGGGCATTCGTTTTGTTTGGGTTCGCAGCGATCACGTCGCATGCACAGACCACGATTGATGCGGTATCGGGGTCTTTGCAAGGCGGCTCTGAGGTCATTCGAATTGATTTGTCTCAGCCTTTATCGGCAGTTCCGACGGGTTTCACCATCCAGTCGCCGGCACGCATTGCACTCGATTTCCCGGGAATCTCAAACGGAATGGGTCGCTCTACGGTGGACATCAACCAAGGCAACTTGCGTTCTGTGAGCGTAGTGCAGGCGGGTGATCGGACACGGGTGGTTCTCAACTTGAAACAGGCGACCGCTTACAAAGCGGACATCCAAGGGAAATCACTCATTGTGGTGCTTGACCCTGTGGCAGCCGGCGTTTCACCTACGGCGGCGGTCGCCCCGGCGTTTTCTCCGCTTCAGGCGCGAGAGACGCAACCCATCAAAGATCTCGACTTCCGCCGGGGCACTGATGGTTCAGGCCGTGTCATCGTTTCCTTGCCCAGCAACCAAGTGGGTGTTGACATTCGCCAGCAAGGCCAAACGTTGGTGGTTGAGTTCATGAAGTCATCGCTGCCCGAGGGTTTGCGTCGGCGGCTCGATGTGGCAGACTTTGGCACACCCGTGCAAACTGTCACGACTTTTCAGTCTGGCGACCGGGTGCGCATGGTGATCGAGCCCAAGGGCGCGTGGGAGCACAGCGCTTACCAAAGTGACGAGCAGTTCGTCGTGGAGGTGAAGCTGCAAAAAGTAGATCCGGGCAAGCTGACGCAAGGTGTCGGTTACACAGGGCAAAAACTGTCTCTGAACTTCCAAAACATTGAAGTTCGGTCATTGCTGCAGGTCATTGCCGATTTCACCAATTTCAATATTGTGACCTCTGACTCGGTAGCTGGATCAGTGACCCTGCGCCTTCAAGATGTGCCATGGGATCAAGCATTGGAAATCATTCTTCAAGCCAAAGGCCTTGGGGTGAAGAAAAATGGCAATGTTTTGTGGATTGCGCCGAGGGACGAAATTGCCGCCAAAGAAAAGTTGGAACGTGAGTCCACGGTTGCGCTTGAAGGCCTTGAGAGCCTGCGTACCCAAGCTTTCCAGTTGAACTATGCCAAGGCGGCTGAAATTGCCTCTGGGTTGACTGGCGGTGGCGCGACGGCAGGTGGGGCGAGGATTTTGAGCCCCCGGGGCAGCGTCATTGCCGAGACCCGGACGAATCAACTTTTTGTGACCGATATTGGCACGAAATTGGAGCAAGTTCAGCAAATGATCTCCAGGCTGGACATTGCTGTCAGGCAGGTTTTAATTGAAGCGCGAATAGTTGAGGCCTCTGACACATTTGGCAAATCTCTTGGCGTTCGTTTAGGTGGGGGTGAGGTTCCGAGTGCTGGGGGCGCGGGTTTTCCACTGGACAGCAACCGAGTCGCTTTTGGAACCAATTATGGAAACGCAGTGGCCACCAGCGGGGCTGGTGGCACTTTGGATTTGAACAGCAATTTTGTAAATTTGCCGGCTCTTGGCCAAGGTGGATATGCCCCTGCGACTTTTGCTGTGTCGATCTTTAGTGCGGCTGCCAATCGGTTTCTAAACTTGGAACTTTCGGCGCTCGAAGCGGACGGGAAAGGCAAAGTAGTGTCCAGTCCTAGAGTTGTGACCGCCGATCAGGTTAAAGCACTGATAGAACAGGGAACGGAGTTGCCATACCAGGTGGCAACGTCTAGCGGCGCCACGTCAATTGCTTTCAGAAAGGCGAACTTAAAGCTTGAGGTAACCCCACAGATCACTCCTGAGGGGAACGTGATCCTGGACTTGGACGTAAGCAAAGATACAGTTGGACAAGCCACCGCCGCAGGTTTTGCCATCAACACCAAACATATAAAAACCCAGGTATTGGTCGAAAATGGTGGCACGGTCGTGATTGGCGGTATCTTTGAACTCAATGAGAGCGAAAGCGAAACGAAAGTCCCGTTCTTAGGTGACTTGCCGGCCATCGGGAATTTATTCAAAACCAAGCAACGCATTTCAAACAAACAGGAAATGCTTGTGTTCATTACTCCAAAAGTGGCAGTGGATCGGGCAACGCGTTAAGTCGGCACCGTTGTTAATGCTTATTGGCGGACATTTGCCTTTTGATCGCCCTCGTCGGCCTGCCTGGCTCAGGCAAATCCACTATTGGGCGTCAGCTCGCCCGGCGGCTTCAGCTTCCCTTTGTTGACTCAGACTACGCGATTGAAGTGCGGCTGGGTTGCTCCATCCGCGAATATTTTGAGCGTGAGGGAGAAGAGAAGTTTCGGGATGTCGAGCAAGACGTCTTGGACGATCTGACCGTCAATCATCCTGGTGTGTTGTCCACGGGTGGCGGGTCTGTTCTTCGTGCTGCAAATCGGCTTCACTTGCGGGAGCGCGGCAAGGTCATTTACCTGAAGTCGTCCCCTGATGAACTTTTCCGCCGTCTTCGGCACGACATGAACCGACCGCTTTTGCAAGTTTCTGACCCGCTGGGACGGCTGCGGGATTTGTTTGCTGTGCGTGATCCGCTGTATCGAGAAACGGCGCATTTTCTTCTTGAGACGGGGCGTCCCTCTGTCGCCACTTTGGTCAATATGATCGTGATGCAGCTTGAGTTGGCGGGAGTGGTTGTTTCCAAGTGATTCAATTGACGGTGGGGCCAGATTCCCCACGTTGATTCAACAGTTTCTGCGTGTCGCGGGGCTCAACAGCCATAAGCTTGCCATAAACTAGCGTTTTATGCAGACCAATATTTCCAGCGGCCCGCCGCCGTGTCAAGTCATCATCGACTTGGGCCACCGCAGTTATCCCATCTTGATTGGCAAGGGTCTTTTTGACAATCCTGACACTTGGTCTGATTTGCCGACGGCCAGTGCCGCTGTGGTGGTAACAAATGTCACCATCGCTCCGCTATATGCACCGGCCCTGATCCAGTCGCTGTCGCAACGATTCAAACAGGTGCATCTCGTGACGCTGCCCGATGGCGAAGACCACAAAACCTGGCAAACACTCAATCTCATTTTTGACGCCCTTTTGACCCACGAATGTGACCGCAAAACCATCCTGTTTGCATTGGGTGGCGGTGTTGTCGGTGACATGACGGGATTCGCCGCAGCGTCCTACATGCGTGGCGTGCCATTTGTCCAGATTCCGACTACCCTTTTGGCGCAAGTAGATTCGTCAGTTGGGGGGAAAACCGCCATCAACCATCCCAAGGGCAAAAACATGATTGGGGCGTTTTACCAGCCGCTCAAAGTCGTGTGCGACTTGGACACCCTTGGTACTTTGCCCCCACGTGAACTAAGTGCGGGCCTGGCGGAGGTGATCAAATACGGCCCGATTGCCGACATGGCATTTTTGGACTGGATCGAAACCAATCTGGCTGCCATGCTTGCTCGGGATCCAGAGGCGCTGGCGCATGCCGTAAAACGCAGCTGTGAGATCAAGGCCTGTGTGGTGGCGCAAGACGAGCGCGACTTTGGCCTTCGCGCCACCTTGAACTTCGGGCACACGTTTGGGCATGCGATCGAAGCTGGATTGGGCTTCGGGCAGTGGCTGCATGGAGAGGCTGTGGGCTGCGGCATGGTCATTGCGGCGAATTTGTCGATGCGACTGGGTCTGGTGGATGCAGAATTTGTTAAGCGACTCACTACGCTGCTCCAAAACGCGGGTTTGCCGGTGCGAGGGCCAATCCTGTCTCCTATTGACATTGCTGCGAACAAAGGAATGCCGTTGAGCAATGCGGAACGCTACCTCCAACTCATGCGCCATGACAAAAAAGCGGAGGCCGGCGAAATTAAGTTTGTAGTCATCGATAAGCCGGGCAGCGCCACCGTGCGCGGGGCGCCAGACGCTTTGGTAGCCGACGTGATTGACGCGTGTTGTCGATGAAAACCCGTCGGATCATTGGCATTGCCACAGTTTTTGCATTTTGCGGAGGGCTTTCCTCGGCGTTCGCGGGGCTCGGTGAGCCCTACCGGGCGGCAGCAGCTGCCATTGGCACTACGCCAAGTGGCGCAAGATTTGCAGCAGTGAGGCCCGCTGCCGCAGCCCCTTATCAGACGCAGGAAACCGTGTTGCCTAACGGCGCCTCAGTTCTTGAGTTCACTGACTTGCAGGGAATCGTGTTTGCAGTCGCGTGGCAGGGACCGACTTTGCCAGGCCTGCGGGAATTGCTCGGCAACTATTTTGCCGCCTTCAAGAGTGCAACGGATCAGGCCCGTGCCAACGGTCAAGGAAGGTCCGCCGTGAATCTGCGCCTGGGCGGCCTTGTGCTTCGTTCTACCGGCCGTATGCGCGCCTTTGAAGGTTTTGCTTATGCGCCTGGGCTAGTGCCCGCGGGTGTCAACATTGATGATGTTTTACCTTAAAAAACTCATCGGTTTTGGTTTGACCGGTTTGCTGGCCTCAATCGTATCGTCCTGCGGCGGGGGGTCGGGCGGCGCGCCAGCCCTAGTTGCGGCGATCCCTTTGGCTTCCAACGAGCATCGTGTCTATGTTGATGCCGGTCCACCTGGCACCGGTTACAACGCCAACCGGCTGTACACAGACGTCACCGTTTGCCAGGTGGGCAAACCCGCCAATTGCCAAACCATCAATCACATCTTGGTGGATACCGGCTCCACGGGACTGCGGGTCTTGTCGTCCCTGTTGAATCCGGGATTAGGGCTGCGCAAAGTCAATGCGCCGGGTGGTTTGCCGCTCCTCAGTTGCGTGCAGTTTGTGGACAACTCTTTTGCATGGGGGCCGATTGCAGAGGCCGACATCCAGCTAGGCAGCAAGTCTGCCAGCAACACGCGGATTCAGCTAATCGCCGATCCTGGATATGCCGGTTTGTCATCCACTTGCTCAACCGGGGCCGATATTACCAATGCATCGACGCTGGGCGCCAACGGCATTTTGGGCATCGGGCTGTTCAAGGAGGATTGCGGGGCGTTATGCGCAAGCAATGCATTTAACGGTTTTTATTTCACCTGCACCAACGGGTTTTGTGTGGGAACCCAAGGCACCACCCTGCCCCTTGCTTCGCAGCTCAAAAACCCGGTATCAACATTTACAGTTGACAACAACGGGGTGCTTATTGATTTGCCTTCAGTGGGCACGAGTCCGTCGCAGGGAATCGTTGGCAAGATGGTGTTTGGCATTGGCACCCAGAGCAACAACCAGCCTGTCTTGGGGCGGGTGCTTACCGCGAGTTCCTTGGGATACATCACCACCACCCTTGAAGGGCGTTCGCTGAACCGCAGCTTTATTGACTCAGGCTCCAACGGCTTGTTTTTTGACTCTGCTGTTTTGCCAGTTTGTCCGGGCAGTGGTGCGAGCGGGTTTTATTGCCCCTCGGGCTTCTTAACGTTAAATGCCACGCTCACGGGTTCCAATCTCGTCAATATTCCCGTGACTTTCAATGTGGACAATGCCCTGAACTCCTTCATTGGCGTCAATCCGGTCTTGCCGAACCTGTCAGGCACCTTGGGCAATGCGCGCAGTTTTGACTGGGGGTTGCCATTTTTCCTAGGCCGGAAAGTCTTTTTCGGCGTTGAAGGCATGACTTCACCCGCAGGATCCGGGCCATTTTATTCTTTTTGAGGCGATTCGGCAGCAGCGCTTGGGCGCGCTTTTTGGTCCCCCCGACAGGAATCGAACCTGTATCTAGCACTTAGGAGGCACTCGTTCTATCCATTGAACTACAGGGAGGGTTCAGTGCGAATTCACCGCGATAGGGCGTTGCGCCTTCTGGCCGTGCTTGAGCACTGTCTGCGTCGGCGCGCCTACTCTCGCGGCGAATTCGCACCGAACCCGAGATTGTAGTTGCGCCCCGTGAATCTCTAAACTACTTCGACAACAATCGCATCGCGTCTTCCAGGCCCTTGATCGTCAGCGGGTACATGCGCTGGTTCATGATCTGCTGCACCACGCTGATGCTCTGCCGGTATTGCCACACGCCTTGGGGCTCGGGGTTGATCCAAGCGAATTTGGGGAAGGCGTTGGTCAGGCGCTGGAGCCATTCCACGCCGGGCTCTTCGTTGTTGTATTCCACGCTGCCGCCGGGTTGCAGAATCTCGTAAGGGCTCATGGTTGCGTCGCCGACAAAGATGAGTTTGTAGTCTTTGTTGAACTTGCGGATGATGTCCCAGGTGGCGAACTTTTCACTGAAGCGCCGGCGGTTGTTCTTCCACATGAAGTCGTACACGCAGTTGTGGAAGTAATAAAACTCCATGTGCTTGAACTCGGTCTTGGTGGCCGAAAACATCTCTTCCACGCGCGTAATGTGCTCGTCCATGGTGCCGCCCACGTCCATCAGCAGCAGCACTTTCACATTGTTGTGGCGTTCGGGAACCATCTTGATGTCCAGCCAGCCTGCGTTGGCAGCGGTGGAGCGGATGGTGT
>JANLYO010000018.1:0-42006 GCA_031365665.1 Rhodoferax sp.
CTGAAGCCTGCCGAGATCGCCGAAGGCCTGAGCCTGCCTTCAGCGCTGGCCCAGCGCTGGCATGCGCGCGGCTACTACGGCACGGTGTCGCACAACGTCAAGGCGGTGTACCAGCGCTACCTGAGTTGGTACGACGCCCACCCTGCCAACCTGCACAGTTTGCCGCCGGTGCCGGCGGCGCAGAAGTACGTCGACTGCATGGGCGGCATGTCGGCGCTGATGCAGCGCGCGCAGGCCGACTTTGACAAGGGCGAATACCGCTGGGTGGCTGAGGTGATGAAACACGCCGTCTATGCACAGCCCGAGCATGCGGCGGCGCGCGAGCTGGCCGCCAGCGCGCTGGAGCAGATGGGCTTTCAGGCCGAGTCGTCCACCTGGCGCAACGCCTACCTGCTGGGCGCCCACGAGTACCGCAACGGGCCACCCAAAGCAACCGGGGCGCTGGGCAACTCGCTCATCAATGCCTTGAGCAATGGCCTGCTGTTTGACGCACTGGCCATTCGGCTCAATGCCCCCAAGGCGGGTGAACAAAAATTCACCCTCGCCTGGCACTTCACCGACAGCGGTGAGCATTGGCTGATGGAGCTCTCCAACGGCGCGCTCAGCAGCATCCGCACCGATACCCCACCCACAGCCGATGCGGCACTGGCAATGGCGCGCCCCACGCTGGAGGCCCTCATCCAGCAACAGTTGCCACCGATGCAGGCCGTCACCGAAGGCAAGCTGAAGCTGGCAGGCAATGTCACGCTGCTGCCGACCTTCTTCGGGCTGCTGGACCGCTTTCCGGGCAACTTTCCGGTGGTGGATGCGGCCCCTTGGCCGGCTTGAACCACGCCCCGCAGCAAGGACGCACCCATGGCAGACGCTCCCCGCATCGGCAAGACCATTGCCGACTCCACGCCGTATTGGCCGGCGCCCCCCACGCGACCGCCGGGAGCGCCAAATATCCTGGTGATCCTGTTCGACGACGTCGGTTTCAGCGACTTCGGCTGTTATGGCTCGCCCATCCGCACACCACACATCGACGCGATTGCGGCGCGCGGCCTGCGCTACACGGGTTTTCACACGACGGCGATGTGTTCCACCACACGCGCCGCGCTGCTCACCGGGCGCAACCACCACGCGGTGGGCATGGGTTGCTTGGCAAATTTTGACAGCGGCTTCCCAGGCTACCGGGGCAAGATCGCACGTGAGGCGGGCACGTTTGCCGAGATGCTGCGACCGCACGGCTGGCGCAACACCTTCGCCGGCAAATGGCATGTGACACCGCTCACGCAAAGCGGCCCCACGGGGCCTTACGACGGCTGGCCGCTCGGGCGCGGCTTTGACCGTTTCTACGGCTTCATGGACGCCGAGACCGATCAATATTCACCCGAACTCGTGCGCGACAACACCCACATCGACGCGCCTGGAAGCTTTGAAACCGGCTACCACCTCACGGCGGATTTGGTGGACCAAACGATTCGTTACCTGGCCGAGCACCAGGCCGACGCGCCGAACGCGCCCTGGCTGCACTGGCTGGCCTTTGGCGCCTGCCACGCGCCGCACCAGGCGCCGATGGACTTGATCAAAAGTTATGACGCGGTGTTTGAACGTGGCTGGGACGTGGAGCGCAGCGAACGCCTGGCGCGCCAGAAGGCGATGGGCATCGTGCCGCCGAGCACCGAATTGCCAGCACGCAATGATTCGGTCAAACCGTGGGAGAGCTTTGGCGTCGATGAAAAACGCCTCTTCACGCGCCTGCAGTCCGCCTACGCGGCGATGCTGGAACACACCGACACCCACATCGGCCGGCTGATGGCCTACCTCGAATCCACCGGCATGGCCGACAACACTTTGGTCATCGTGCTGTCTGACAACGGCGCCAGCCAGGAGGGCGGCCCGCTGGGCATGGTCAACGCCATGGGGCCCTACAACCTCAAGCCCGAAAACCTGGCCGAGAAAATCCGTCGCATTGACGACATTGGCGGGCCGGACACCCATAGCAATTTTCCGCACGGCTGGGCCATGGCCGCCAATACGCCGCTGAAGCGCTACAAACAAAACACGCATGGCGGCGGCATTCGTGATCCGCTGGTGATGGCCTGGCCCAAAGGCATTGCGGCCCGCGGCGAGCTGCGCCATGGCTTTCGGCACGCGTCGGATTTGGCCCCCACACTTTTGGAGTTATGTGGCGTGGCCGCGCCGGAGTCAATCAACGGCGTGCAGCAGATGCCGATCACTGGGGAGAGTTTTCGATCAACGCTGACCAACCCAGCCGCGCCCGCCCGTTCGCAGCCGCAATACTTCGAGATGTTTGGCCATCGCGGCATCTGGCACCAGGGCTGGAAAGCCGTCGCCTTCCACCCACTGGGCACGTCCTTTGACAACGATGTGTGGGAGTTGTACCAATTGGACGACGATTTTTCTGAGAACCGTGATCTGGCGGCGGCCCAGCCGGAAAAACTGGAGCAACTCAAAGCCCTGTGGTGGCAACTTGCCGAGGCGAACCAGGTGCTGCCGATGGACGACCGCTTTGGCGCGCGTTTGGCAGAAAACGCGCGTCGCTACCACGCGGCGCGACGGCAGTTTGTCTTTCATGCGGGCATGGGGCATTTGCCCACCGATGTGGCACCCGACGTGCGGGCTCGGGATTATTTGATTGAAGCCGATGTGCTGCTTGCCGACGACTTCGATGGCGCGCTGCTTTCGCACGGCGATGCGACGAGCGGCTACAGCCTGTTCATCCAAGACGGCCATTTGGTGCACGACCTGAACATCGGCGGTGTGCACCAGTTGTTGCGCTCGCCTGGCAAAGTCCCTACGGGGCGCCGCGTGTTGGCCTTCCAAATGGTGGTCGGGCCGATGGTGTTGACGCCGCCCTTGCCGCACCTGGGCCGGGTGGTGGTGCCTTCGAGCCGCACCGGTGTGTTGTGGGTTGACGGCGTAGAAGTAGCGCAGACTGAATTTAAATTCGGCTTCAATTCGATGATCTCCTGGAGCGGCCTGGACATTGGCCGCGACCGGGGCAGTCCGGTATCGCACTACGCTGCGCCCTTTGAATTTGGCGGTAAGTTGTTCAAAATCACGGTGACGTTACAGGCCCAAAAAGGCCTTCCCGACGCTGCGGTAGCGCAGGCGGAGCTGGCGCGGCAGTGAGGGCTCCCTCATCGGCGTTGACGTCGGGCGACGCCTGCGGTAAGATTCTTACTCAAAGAGGTAAGAATCATGAAAATCACCAGCAAAGGCCAGGTCACCATTCCGCAAGCGGTGCGCGAGCAGGCGCGCCTGTTGCCGCACTGTGAAGTTGAATTCGAAGTTCGGCCCAAAGTCAGCGCGAAATCGGGTGGTCTAAATGGGAAAGACGGTGGCTTTGAAGTCATCATCAAACCGGTAGCTGCACCCAACTCCAGCACGCGCTCGGCCTTTGAGCGCGTGCGTGGCAGCGCCAACGCGGCCCAGTTCAAAGGCATGGGCACAGACGAATTCATGGCCTATTTGCGCGGCTGAACGGCGTGGCCAAGGTTTTATTCACCGGCTCAGGCTGGGGCAAGGGGCTTGCCGTGCAAGAGACGGATGCACGTTACTTGCGCCCCAACCAAGGCAACGGCACGCTGGTGGACAGTTGCATCCTGATCGACGTATTGGCCAACGACCCTCAATGGGCGGATTGGTCCATCGACCAGTTGGACACACTCAGCCAACGCGGCCCGCTGGTCATCAACCCGATCATCCTCGCCGAAATCAGCCCACGGTTCGATACCGCCAATGACCTCGAAGCCGCACTGGCGGGCCTGCCCCTTGCGCGCGAGCCCCTGCCCTGGGACGCCGCTTTTCTGGCGGGCCAAGCATTCAAAATCTACCGCAAGGCGCGGGGCAACAAAACCTCGCCGATGCCAGATTTCTACATCGGTGCGCACGCACTGGTCAACCATCTGCAATTGCTCACCCGCGATGCGGCCCGTTACCTCAGCTACTTCCCAAAATTGGCCGTCATCGCACCAGGGTAAAGCGTCCTGCCCGGCCCTGGGCGTCAAAAACGCCCGGCCACGCCAGCCCAAAGAAGCGGTGCTCTGTGATCAGGATCCGCAAGAATCAGCCAAGGTCAAAGCGGTCAAGGTTCATCACCTTGCTCCACGCCGCCACAAAGTCACGCACAAACATCGGCTGCGCGTCGCTGCAGGCATAGACTTCGGCGATGGCGCGCAGCTGGGAGTTGGAGCCGAAGACCAGGTCAACCACGGTCGCGGTCCACTTGACTTCGCCCGTTACACCATCTGATGCCCGGTCGCGCCCTTCCAGCACGTCTTCGGACCCCGCTGACTTCTGCCATTTCGTGCCCATGTCGAGCAGGTTCACAAAGAAGTCGTTGGTCAGCGTTTCAGGCCGCTTGGTGAAAACCCCGTGTTGAGCCTGTCCGACATTGGCATTTAGGGCACGCATGCCACCCATCAATACCGTCATCTCGGGTGCGGTAAGCGTCATCAGGTTGGCACGGTCAATCAGCAGCTCAGCCGCCGGTCTGGAGTGTTCCTTCTTGATGAAATTGCGGAATCCGTCAGCAGAGGGCTCCAGCACGGCGAACGAGTCCACATCGGTCTGTTCTTGTGAAGCATCGGTGCGGCCCGCTGCGAAAGGAACCGTCACCTCGTGGCCGGCTTTCCTGGCAGCGGCCTCAACAGCAGCGCAACCGCCCAGGACGATCAAGTCAGCCAATGAGACCTTCTTGCCGCCCGACTGCGCCTCATTGAATTCCTTTTGGATGGCTTCCAGCGTTGTGAGCACCTTCGCCAGTTGGGCCGGCTGGTTCACCTCCCAATCCTTTTGCGGTGCCAGGCGAATGCGCGCCCCGTTCGCGCCGCCGCGCTTGTCGCTGCTGCGGAAAGTTGCGGCTGACGCCCAGGCCGTAGAGACCAGTTGGGAGATCGACAGCCCGGATGCCAGGACCTTGGCCTTCAGAGCAGCAATGTCCTGCGCCGCGACCAGTTCGTGATTGACCGCCGGCACAGGGTCTTGCCAAATCAAGTCTCCCTGCGGAACCAGCGGGCCCAGGTAACGGGTAATGGGCCCCATGTCGCGGTGCGTCAGCTTGTACCAGGCCTTGGCGTAGGCATCGGCAAACTCGGTCGGGTTTTGGTGGAAATGGCGCGAGATTTTTTCATACGTCGGGTCAACCCGCATGGCCATGTCCGCCGTGGTCATCATGGGGGCGTGGCGCTGGCTTGGGTCATGGGCATCCGGCACGGTGGCCTTTGCTGCGGCATCCTTGGGTGTCCACTGGTGTGCACCTGCCGGGCTTTTGGTCAATTCCCACTCGTAGCCGAACAAGTTGTCGAAGTAGCCGTTGTCCCATTTGATCGGGTTGTTGGTCCACGCGCCCTCGATGCCGCTGGAAATCGTGTGAACGCCTTTTGCGCTTTCAAAGTTGCTGGTCCAGCCCAAACCCTGCTCGGTGATGTCGGCGCCTTCTGGATCGGGGCCCTTGTGGTCTTCAGACGCTGCCCCGTGGGCTTTGCCAAAAGTGTGGCCACCAGCGGTCAACGCAACGGTTTCATAGTCGTTCATCGCCATGCGCGCAAAGGTTTCGCGGATATCCCGCGCCGAGGCAAGCGGATCAGGCACCCCGTCTGGCCCCTGCGGGTTCACGTAGATCAGACCCATTTGTACCGCGCCCAGCGGTTGTTCGAGTTCCCGGTCT
Organism: Rhodoferax sp.; assembly: GCA_031365665.1. Taxonomy (GTDB): domain Bacteria; phylum Pseudomonadota; class Gammaproteobacteria; order Burkholderiales; family Burkholderiaceae_C; genus JANYCG01. The sequence continues at coordinate 5,678 of JANLYO010000018.1, forward strand.
CCGGTGTAGCGCTTGTTGCCAAGCCAGGTGTCTTCGGGGCCCCAGTAAATGTCTTCGCCAGGCTCCCAAACGTCTTCACGGCCACCGGCGAAACCGAAGGTCTTGAAGCCCATCGATTCCATGGCAACGTTGCCGGTGAGAACCATCAAATCCGCCCACGAGATTTTGCTGCCGTACTTCTGCTTGATCGGCCACAGCAGGCGGCGCGCCTTGTCCAGGTTCACGTTGTCGGGCCAGCTGTTGAGCGGCGCAAACCGCTGTGTGCCGAAGCCCGCGCCCCCGCGACCGTCGTGTATCCGGTAGGTGCCCGCGCTGTGCCAGGCCATGCGAACGAAAAACGGGCCGTAATGGCCATAATCCGCAGGCCACCAGTCTTGCGAATCGGTCATCAACGCGTGCAGGTCGTTGACCACGGCGTGCAGGTCGAGGCTCTTGAATTCCTCGGCGTAGTTAAACGCCTTGCCCATCGGATTTGAGCGTTCAGAATGTTGCTGCAGGATCTTCAGGTTCAGCTGGTTGGGCCACCAGTCTGCGTTGGTTCGCGCACCGGCTACGGTGGGTTTGAGGGCGGCGCCGGGAAACGGGCATTTCATTTCGGTTGACATGGTTCTATCCTTACGTTGAAGTCTGCATTGGAGAGGGGCTCTTCACACGCAGTACAGTTACTGTAGACCTCGTAGCTTCATATGTAAATAAAATTGATATTAATACGTTGATAGTTTTTTTGTATTTAAGGATGCCACCATGAACCGTTACCCCGCCCCCGAGCTCAAAGACCTGCCCGACGACATCAAAGCCAAAGTGCTGCAGGTGCAGGAGAAAGCGGGTTTTGTGCCCAACGTATTTCTCACCTTCGCGCGCAGGCCCGCCGAGTGGCGGGCTTTCTTTGCCTACCACGACGCGCTGATGGTCCCTGAGTCGGCCGGCCGCACGGGCAATTTGACCAAAGGCGACCGCGAGATGATCGTCACCACCACCAGCGCCGCCAACAAATGCCTGTATTGCGTGGTCGCCCACGGCGCGATTTTGCGCATTTACGAGAAGAAGCCGCTGGTGGCCGATCAAGTTTCCGTGAACTACAAAAAGGCCGACATCAGCCCGCGCCAAATGGCCATGCTGGATTTTGCGATGAAGGTCTGCCTTCAGTCGGATGAGGTGGGCGAAGCGGACTTCCCTGCCCTGCACGCGCACGGCTTCAATGACGAAGACATCTGGGACATCGCCGCCATCACCGCTTTCTTTGGCCTCTCCAACCGCATGGCCAGCTTCAGCAACATGATGCCGAACCCGGAGTTTTATACGATGGGGCGGGTTGCAAAGGTGAAATGAGTGCTATATTTTATATAGCTATAAAAGTCCATTTCACGTGGCCTAGAGTCCGATTATTTTTGAATTTTCTGGTTTTGCCTGAATTAGGCAATATCATACCCATTTTAGGTATGATTAAGCAATGACGCAACGGTTCACGACGCCCGACGCACCGGCCCAGCACATGCACGCACTAACACCAGCGCGCCACACGCCTCAAGCCTCGTGGCAAACAGCGCACACACGCATCAACTCACCATCTCGCGCAGCCAGTCGGGCAGCGGCGCCGATTTCTGCTCTTTGAAGTTGCTCCACACGGTGGTGGCGCCGCCGGCTGCATAGACGACGCCAGGGCGGTCGGTGCGTTCCATCGTCGCCCAACTCTCAAAACTGCTGCGCCCGGGGTCGCTCACATACATCTTCATGCGCACGTCGCCGGGGTATTCGAGCTGCTGGTAGAAGTTGCAGAAGGCGTTGACGATGATGATGCCAAAACCGCCCTCATACAGGCCGCGGCCAAGCGTTTGAAACCAGTCGATGCGGCAGGTCTCCAAATAGCGGAAATAACTGGCGTTGTTGAGGTGGTTCATCGCGTCCATGTCGCCCCAGCGGATCGGCAAGGTCATCTCATAAATTAGTTTTTTCTTCTCTGGAATTTCTATTTTCATGATTATTTTTACTATTTTAAAGTCAATTTATCAATAAATTTAATAGCGTTATATTAATATATTGCGTGGCCTAATGCTAAAATTTAATTTCATACAAATATAGATTAAATTTATTTAACCAACTTCTATGCAATTTTCACAAACAGTGGGCCTGGCTAGCCCACTTCGCACGGCTCACACATGCGCGCGCACGCTGGCAAGTATGCCCAATGCAAAAAGCGCCACGGCGGCAAACTGCAATTCGAGCGGCCACTGGCCTTTCCACAGGAAGGTGTACATCAAGCCAAAGATGGTTTCGCTGACGATCAACTGCCCGCACAGGCTGGCACTTAGGCGTTGGCTGGCCATGTTCCACAAAATAGTAGGCAGCCAGGCCGAGCTGATGCCGGTGAGGACACACACACCCAGGAGCCACAGCTTGTTGTCCAGTGACTGCAACTCCTTCAGACTAGAGCCCGCCAAGAGCCACATCAGCAGTGCGCCCAGGCCCGTGGCCACACCCAGCCAGTTGGCCCAGTCGGTAGCGCTCACAAGCGGGTGTTTGCGCAGCCACTGGGCGTTGAGCAAGCCGTAGAGCGTCCAGCTCAGCATCGCGATGATGGCGTAGACAACGCCCAGCCCGTAGTTGGCAGGGCCTTGGGAAACTACAGCGGCGTTGGTTCCGTCGCCCGGCTTCAGGTCAGCGAGCACCATCAAAAGCAGGCCCGCCGCAGTGAGCGCCATGCCAGGCAGGAGCGATTGGAGGCCCAGGCCCATCGGACGCCCCAAAAGCAGCATCCACAGGGGAATGGTGCCGATGATCAGGGTCGGCACTTCAGCGCCGATCTCGCGGATCGCCAGCACCAAGAGCAGGTAATACCCCGTGAACCCGATAAAACTCATGCCCAGCGCCGCCAGCGCCTGCGCCAGTGTGGGCAGCTTGCGCTGCCGCAAGGTCAACAACATCACAAATGCCGAGAAGACCCCGTAACTGAGAAACCGCCCCGCCGCCAAATCCACCGCCGCCAAGCCCTGAGTGAGGTAAGGCACCACAAACACCAGCCCCCACAAAGCCCCAGCCGCCAGGCCGGCCAAGACGCCGGTTAGCACGTTTACTTACGCTCCGAAGCCGTCGTCAGCAGAGACCACCGCACCGTTGATGAAATGGCTTTGATCTGAACACAGCATCACCAAAAGCGCGTCCAGGTCCTGCGGCTGGCCAACCCGTTTGCGCGGCAGCATATTCACCAGTTTTTGGCCCTGCTCGGTCTGCCAGTGGTGGTGGTTAATTTCGGTGTTGATGTAGCCGGGGCAGATGGCGTTGACGTTGATGCCAAAACGGCCCCACTCCACCGCCATGGCGCGCGTCATCTGGATCACCGCCGCCTTGCTCATGCAGTACACGCCAATTTGCGGCAGAACTTTCAAACCCGCCATCGAGGCGATGTTGACAATCCGCCCGCCCGTGAAACTGCCCGGCGCGGCCCCCTTGGCGCGGGCCAGCATGCGTTTGCCCACCTCCTGGGCCACAAAAAACGCGCCTTTGACATTGGTGTCGAAGATGAAATCGTAGTCGTCGGGCGCCACGTCTTGCAGGCGCTGCGTGGTGCTGACGCCGGAGTTGTTGATGAGGATGTCAATCGAGCCGACTTCGGTCTCCGCCCGTGCCACGGCGGCTTTGATGGAGTCATGGCGCGTCACGTCCAGCTCGACCACGTGGGCGGAGCCGCCCTGGCCTTCGATTTGCGAGCGCAGCTCCTTGAGTTTGTCCACCCGGCGGCTGGCCAGTACCACGGCCGCCCCGGCACTGGCCAGGGTGCGGGCGAACTGCGCCCCCAGGCCGCCCGACGCGCCAGTGATGAAGGCCACCCGGCCGGAAAGATCGATGCTGTATGTCATTGAGAGTGCTCCCACAAAAGAAAACGTTGGCGGCCATTGTGGCACTCGGGCATTCGACAATGCAGCCTCCGCACGGAATAAAATGGCATTGAAACCATTTGTCTGGCATCTGTGAATCCGCTGCCGGCCACTGCCATCAGCATCAGCCAACCTACAAAAAAGAGCACCCATGACCCACGACGAAATACTGGCTGAACACGGCCCCCGCGAAGCGATGGAATACGACGTGGTCGTGGTCGGCGGCGGCCCCGGCGGCTTGGCCACTGCCATCCGCCTGAAGCAGCTCGCGGCGGCGGCGGGCAATGAAATCTCGGTGGTGGTGCTTGAGAAAGGATCGGAGCCCGGCGCGCACATCCTCTCGGGGGCCATCATGGATCCGATCGCCCTGAACGAGCTCATCCCCAACTGGAAAGAACTCGGTGCGCCGCTGAACCAGCCGGTCACTGATGACGCCATGATGTTCCTGGGAGAAACAGGCGCTTTCAGAACGCCCAATTTCTTTTTGCCGGACTGTTTCCAGAACCACGGCAATTACATCGTCAGCCTGGGGGCGGTGACGCGCTGGCTGGCGGGCCAAGCCGAAGCGCTTGGCGTGGAGATTTTTCCGGGCTTCGCAGCGGCGGAAGTTTTGTACAACGCCGACGCCAGCGTGAAGGGCGTCGCCACCGGCAACATGGGCGTAGGCAAAGACGGTGAACCGGGCGAGAACTTCCAGATCGGCATGGAACTGCTCGGCAAATACACGGTGTTTGCCGAGGGCGCGCGGGGCCATCTGGGCAAACAACTCATCGCCAAATTCAAGCTCGACGCAGGCAAAGACCCGCAGACTTACGGCTTGGGCATCAAAGAACTGTGGGAGATCGACCCAAAGCGCCACCAGCCCGGCTTTGTCATGCATACCGCAGGTTGGCCGATGGACAACAACACCTACGGCGGCGCGTTTTTGTACCACCTGGACGGCAATAAAATCGCCCTGGGTTTCATCACCGGGCTGGACTACAGCAACCCTTATTTGAGCCCGTTTGAGGAGTTCCAGCGCTGGAAGACACACCCCAACATCCGCTATTACTTTGAAGGCGAAGACAAAGGCCTGAAACCGGCCAAGCGCCTGGCCTACGGCGCGCGCGCGATCACCGCAGGCGGCCTGCAAAGTTTGCCCAAAACCGTGTTCCCCGGCGGCGCGCTGGTCGGGTGCGACGCGGGTTATTTGAACGTAAGCCGCATCAAGGGCAGCCACGCGGCCATCAAAACCGGCATGTTGGCCGCTGAAGCCGCGTTTGAGGCCTTGCAGACGGGCCGACAGCATGATGAACTGCTCGCCTACCCGGCGGCCTTTGAGAAAAGCTGGCTGCACACCGAACTGCGCAAATCACGCAACTTCAAGGCCTGGTTCAAAAAGGGCCTGGCCGTGGCCACCGTGATGAACGGTGTGGAGCAATTTGCGCTCAAAGGGCATATCCCCTGGACCCTCAAACGCGACAAAGCCGACCACGAGTTCCTCAAACCCGCCGCCGAGTGCACGCCCATCGTCTACCCTAAGCCCGATGGCAAGCTCACGTTTGACCGTTTGAGCAGCGTCTTCATCAGCAACACCAACCACGAAGAACAACAACCCGCACACCTGACGCTCAAAGACAACATGGTGCCGGTGAGCATCAATTTCCTGAAATACGCCGGGCCCGAGGCGCGGTACTGCCCGGCCGGTGTGTACGAGTTCGTGCGCAACGAGAAGGACGAAGACCGCCTGCAAATCAACGCGCAGAACTGCGTGCATTGCAAAACCTGCGACATCAAAGATCCGACGCAGAACATCGTCTGGGTCACACCCGAAGGCGGCGGCGGGCCGAACTACTCGGAGATGTAGCGCCCGTGCTGCACCGGCCGAATTGCAGGTAAGCTCTACAGTCAATCTACTGACCTGGAGCTTTGACGATGCAAGTTGTGATCACCGGTGGCGCCGGATTCCTCGGGGTGCGTCTGGCCCGCACCCTTCTGGCCAACAGCAGCCTCTGTCTCGCAGGCGCACCCGCAGCGGCCATTTCAAAGTTGACGCTGGTGGACCGTGCAGCCCCACCTGCCGACCTGCTGGCCGACCCGCGTGTGGTGGCCCTCACCGGCGACCTCAACGCATTGCTTGAAGAAAAATCGACCTCAGCTCTCGTGGCTACTGCGCAGACCGCTATCATTTTTCATCTGGCTGCCGCTGTCAGCGGCGAATGCGAAGCCGATTTTGACCTCGGCATGAACAGCAATTTCAGGGCCACGCTGCGGCTTCTGGAAAACTGCCGTGCGCTGAAAACCCGGCCCGTTGTGGTGTTTGCCAGTTCACTTGCGGTGTTCGGCCATTCAGTTGAGACGCCCTGCCCCGTAACGATTGAAGACACCACGCTGCCCACACCGCAGACCAGCTACGGCATCCAGAAATTCATCGGGGAACAACTCATAGCAGACTTCACCCGCAAGGGCTTCATACAGGGGCGCAGTTGCCGCCTGATGACGGTGAGCGTGCGGCCGGGCAAGCCCAATGGCGCGGCGTCGAGCTTTTTCAGCGGCATGATCCGCGAACCGTTGGCGGGCGTCAAAGGTGCGTGTCCGGTCACGCCCGAAACCGAAGTGGCGCTGTCTTCGCCGTCTTTGACGGTTCAGGGCATCATCCGCGGGGCCGAAGCGTCTGATGCCGAGTGGGGCCCGCGCATCGGGCTGAACCTGCCCGCGCTCACCACCACCACCGGCGAGATGGCCCGGGCGCTGGAACGCGTGGCCGGCAAGGCCGCTGCCGACCTGGTGGACTGGACGCCCGACGCCAACATCCGCAACATCGTCGCCACCTGGCCTGCCCGCATCAATGCCCGGCGCGCCCAGGGGCTTGGGCTGCTGCCCATTGGCAGCTTTGAGGAAATCGTGCGCGAGTACGTGAGAGAAAACCCCGATGCCATCAAGCTGCCCGTGCGTTGACAATGGCCTCAGCCAGGGGCGGGCAGGCTTTTCTGTAGCGCCGGACACCCCCTTTTTGAACCAGGAGTTCCCATGTCGTTCATCTTTTCGTCCAAACGCCTGACCCTGACCCGCCTCGCCGTCGCCCTTGCTGCCGGTTTGGCGCTGGCGGCAGGTTTCAGCGGCGCCGCAAATGCCCAGGTCAGCATGCGCAACAGCATCTCGATTGGGCAGAACTCGCACCAGGGGGTTGGCGTGGACGTGTTCGCGCGCGAAGTCGAAAAGCGCACCGCCGGCCGCTACAAGGTTCAGAATTTCTACTCCGGCTCGCTCGGCGGCGAGCGCGAGTCCATTGAAGCCGTGCAACTGGGCACGCAGGAACTGACGCTCACCTCCACCGGCCCCATCCCCAACTTCGTGCCCGAAGCCAAGATTCTCGACATCCCGTTCCTGTTCCGCGACAAAGCCCACGCGCACACGGTGCTGGACGGCCCGATTGGCGACGAGATGCTCAAGCAGTTTGACTCCAAGGGTTTCAAAGCACTGGCCTGGGCCGAAAACGGCGTGCGCCACATGACCAACAACAAACGTGCCGTCAACTCGCCCGACGACCTCAAGGGCCTGAAAATGCGCACCATGGAGAACCCGATCCACATCGCCGCCTACAAGGGATTTGGCATTGTGCCCACGCCCATGGCCTTCCCGGAAGTCTTCACTGCCTTGCAGCAGGGCACGGTCGATGGCCAGGAAAACCCGCTGTCGGTCATCATGGCCGGCAAATTCGACCAGGTGCAAAAGTACCTGACCCTGACAGGGCACGTCTATTCCCCAGCGGTCTGGTTGATGAACAAGGCGGTGTACGACAAACTCAGCGCAGCCGACAAGCAGGCCTTCATCGAGGCCGCCAAAGAAGGCACCAAAGCCAACCGTGCCCGCGTGGCGGAAGATGACGCCGGGGGCGTGAAGGATTTGCGCAGCAAAGGCATGCAGATCGTTGAAAACCCTGACAAGGCCAAATTTGTTGCCGCGCTGGTCCCCATCAACGCCGAGTTTGAGAAGCAGTTCGGCAAGGTGGCCATCGACCGCATCCGCAACGTCAAATAGGCCCTTGCCATGAATGACGCGATGGATGTTGCGCACATCCATCGCGTTTTGTTTTGTGCCCTGCACTGGTTTTGCAACACGCGCCTTTTCACCGGGAGCCTCGATTGAAAGCCACCGTCCTCAAGATAGACCGGTTCACAACGGGCCTGGCCATGGCGCTGGCCTGCGCCATGCTCGCCATAGCAGCCTGCTTAGGCCTGTTCCAAATCATCACCCGTTTCATTCTGGAGCAACCCGCAGAGTGGAGCGAGGTGAGCATCCGCTTCAGCCTGATCTGGATGGTGTTCCTGGGCATTCCGATGGCCTTTCGCCAGGGTGCCATGGTCAGTGTGGATGCGGTCTACCGCTGGAGCCCGCCCAAGGTGCGGCGGCTGCTCGACTGGGTGGTGTTTCTGGGTGCCCTGACACTGGTGCTGGTGATCATCTGGTGGGGCTGGGACTACGCCAACCGCGGCAGGGTGCAGACCGTGATCGGCATGGAAGGTGTATCCATGTTTTGGGCCTACCTGGCGCTGCCCGTGGGCGGCCTGTTCAGCATCGTCGGCTTGGTAGCCAATCTGCTGGACCCACAGCGGCTTGAGTTGGAGACCGCACAATGAAAACCGGAAACAATTGTGAGAGCATGTTTTCCCGCCGGGCCGCCCCACGGGAAAATGCGGCCCCCTCGGGGGGCAGGGAATTACATACAGTGAATGACCGTGGGGGCAACGTCTCATGAGTACCGTGATGATTTTGACGATGGCGCTGTGTTTTGCGCTCTCGTTGTCGGTGGCGGTGTCGATTGGCCTTGCCGCCGTGCTGGGCATTCAGGTCAACAACGCCAACATGCTCATCTCCGTCAAGGAGATGTTCAACTCGATCAACAAGTTTCCGCTGGCCGCCATTCCCTTCTTCATCCTGGCCGGCAACCTGATGGAGACTGGCGGCATCTCGCGCCGCCTGGTCGAATTTGCCAAGAGCCTCGTGGGCGGGGTGCAGGGCGGTTTGCCGATGACCTGCGTGTTGACTTGCATGATCTTTGCCGCAGTCTCGGGCTCGTCAGTGGCAACGACATTTGCCATTGGCGCCATTCTGATCCCGGCGCTCATCAAACACGGCTATCCGGTCAATTACGCCGCCGCACTACAGGCCAGCAGCGCCGAGCTGGGGGTGATCATTCCGCCCTCGATTCCGATGATTCTTTACGCGGTGAGCGCCGAGGTGTCGGTGGGCGAAATGTTCATCGCCGGTTTCGGCCCTGGCATTTTCATCGGCCTGGCGCTCATGCTGTTTTGTTACTGCTATTGCAAATACAAAGGCTGGGGCAAGAATGACGGCGAAGGCCGCCTGCGCGTGGGCAAAGCCACCTTGCAAGCCGGTTGGGCGCTGTTGATGCCGGTGATCATTCTGGGCGGCATTTATGGCGGCATTTTCACACCCACCGAAGCTTCGGCTGTGGCGGTGTTTTATGCGCTAGTGGTCGGCATGGTGATCCACCGCGAGATCAAGATTGCCGACCTGTACAAAATTTTGCAAAAATCGGTGATGTCCAGCGCCGTCATCATGTTCGTGATCGCCAATGCCGGGCTCTTCGCCTTTTTGATCACGCGCGCAGGTGTACCCGAGGCGGTGGGCCTTTGGTTGCAGGAAGTGCTCAAGACGCCCTTCATGTTCCTCCTGGGCATCAACGCGGCGCTGTTTGTCATTGGCATGTTCATAGAAACCAGCGCGGCCATCATCGTGCTGGCACCCATCCTTGCGCCGGTGGCGCAGAAATTCGGCATCGACCCGATCCACTTCGGCTTGGTGATGGTGGTCAACCTGGCGCTGGGCATGATCACGCCGCCCTTTGGCGTGAACCTGTTTGCCGCCTGCACCGTGGCGCGGATTTCCCTGGACCGTATCGTCACCCAGTTATTGCCGTTTGTGCTCGTCGTGCTGGCTTGCCTCATGGTGGTCACCTACGTCCCCGCCCTGTCGCTGACTTTGCGCGACCTGGTTTACGCCAAATAATGTGACCCCCACGTTCGCCCACTGCGTCTAGCTCGCTGCCCCCCGAGGGGGCGCGTTTTTGGCTCCGCCGCTCTTCGAGAGCCTTGGGACGGCTCAGCGGGAAAACAAACCACCCGTCTCACGATAGAATTTGATCTGTCAGGAGAGTGTTTCCGTCAAGGGAACCGCCGAAGGCGCAAGACGGGCTGATCACAGCCTTCTGAACGCTCAGGCAAAAAGGACTGACACACGTTGATGCACTGCCCAGTGCCTTGGCGTTTCCCCACTGGAGAGAGGCCAGCCCGTCTGGCCCACCGAAGGAGCAAACCCGCCCATTCGAGCCGCACCCGGTTCGGTCTGGCGGGTGAATCTCTCAGGTAAAGCGGACAGCGGGGGCAGCTTGGGACGCCATCCTCATGGATCGCCCCTATTCTTTGCTTGCCCTGGAGTGTTGCATGTCCTCTTATGAGTCTTCTGAGTCTCGTTCCGAATCCCGTCCTGAATCCCTGCTGAAAACGCCACTGCATGATCTGCACGTGTCGCTTGGCGCGCGTATGGTGGCGTTTGCCGGTTATGCAATGCCAGTGCAGTACCCCATGGGTTTGATGGCAGAGCATCTGCACACCCGGGCGTCGGCTGGCTTGTTTGATGTCTCCCACATGGGGCAATTGCGTCTGGCAGGCCCCGACGCCGCCGCCGCTTTTGAAACCCTGATGCCGGTGGATGTGCTGGGCTTGGCCGTTGGCAAACAGCGGTACGGCCTGCTGCTCAATGACGAGGGCGGCATCATCGACGACTTGATGTTCTTCAGGCGTGAAACTGACATATTTGTGATCGTCAACGGTGCTTGCAAGGCGAGCGACATTGCCCACATCCAGCAAAAAATCGGCCATCGTTGCCAGATCATCCCAATGCCGCAAATGGCTCTGCTCGCGCTGCAAGGCCCCAAAGCCTCAGCCGTCATGCAGCGCCTGTGCCCGGGCATCGAGAAGTTGGTGTTCATGACGGGCGGCCATTTCAACATTGCCTGCGACAGCCATGGCCCGCATCAGACGATTGAATGTTTTGTCACCCGTAGCGGCTACACCGGTGAAGACGGTTTCGAAATTTCGGTGCACGAGATGAAGGTTGAGGCCTTGGCCCACGCCTTGCTGGCCCAGCCTGAGGTGAAACCAGTCGGCCTGGGCGCACGTAACTCCCTGCGCCTTGAAGCGGGCCTGTGCCTGTATGGGCAAGACATTGACGTCACCACCACACCGGTTGAGGCCGGCCTCACTTGGGCGATGCAAAAAGTGCGGCGCAATGGCGGCGTGCGCGCTGGCGGGTTCCCAGGTGCGGCGAAGGTGCTGGCGCAACTGGATGCCGCGCCGGATGCCACCTTGGCAAGAAAACGAGTCGGGCTAGTCGCATTGGAGCGCATACCCGTGCGCGAGCACTGCCCGCTGCACAACACCGATGGTGTGGCCATCGGTGAAGTTACCAGCGGCCTCCTGGCGCCCAGCGCCGATAGACCGGTGGCGATGGGGTATGTTGCCGCCGCATATTCTGCCCTTGGCACCCAGGTCAACGCCATCGTGCGCGGCAAGGCTGTCCCCATGTTGGTTACGGCCATGCCTTTTGTTCCCAATCGCTATTTCAGAGGCTGAACCAGGCTTCGGGAAACCTTCAATTTCATTAACCTCACAGGAGAAGACCCATGTCAATCAAATACACGCAAGAGCATGAATGGCTCAGCGTTGCGGACGGCGTGGCCACCGTCGGCATCACGCACCACGCGCAGGATGCCTTGGGCGACGTGGTGTTTGTCGATCTGCCCGAAGTGGGCAAGAGTTTTGCCGCCAAAGAGGTGGCCGGCGTGGTCGAGTCCGTCAAAGCTGCGGCTGACGTCTACATGCCCGTCACGGGCACGGTGACCGAGGTGAATGAAGCCCTGCGCGCCGACCCGGCCCTGGCCAATTCAGACCCCCTGGGCGCGGGCTGGTTTTTCAAAGTCAAGCTGTCGCAACCCGCTGAACTCGATGCCTTGATGGACGAAACCAGCTACAGCAAATTTTCAGCCAACGCCTGAGGTGTTCTGCCATGTTGATGTCTGCCAAAAAAACGCTGGGCGAGCTAGAAAACAGCAGCGAATTCATCACCCGCCACATCGGCATCGAAGAGGCTGACGAAGCGTTGATGTTGCAGGCCGTGGGCGCGCTTTCACGCCGCGAGCTGATCGACGGCATCGTGCCGCGCGCCATCGCGCGCAGCCGCGCCATGGACATCCCGGCGCCGATCTCTGAAGCGGCGGCGCTGGCCGAGCTCAAACTCATGGCGGGCAAAAACAAGGTGATGAAAAACTTCATCGGCCAGGGGTACTCTGCCTGCCACACGCCCGGCGTGATCTTGCGCAACATCCTGGAAAACCCGGCCTGGTACACCGCCTACACGCCCTACCAGGCGGAGATTTCGCAGGGCCGCATGGAGGCGCTGGTCAACTTCCAGACCATGGTCTGCGATTTGACCGGCATGGCCATTGCCAACGCGTCGATGCTGGACGAGGCCACCGCCGCCGCCGAGGCGATGACCCTGGCCAAACGCAGTGTAAAAGCCAAGTCAAATCGTTTCATCGTGGCAGGCGACTGCCACCCCCAGACCATTGAAGTCATCCAGACCCGCGCGGCGCCGCTGGGCATCGAGGTCGTGTTGGCCAACTCTGCAACTGAGTGGGATGACGCGCTGGGCACTGACTACTTTGCGGTGCTGGCCCAATACCCCAGCACCAGCGGCCGCATTGACGACTTGCGCGCCGACGTGCACATCGTGCATGCCAAACAGGCTGCATTCGTCGTGGCAGCAGACTTGCTGGCGCTGACGCTGCTCACGCCACCCGGCGAATGGCAGGCAGACATCGTCATCGGCAGCACGCAGCGCTTTGGCATGCCGCTGTGCAACGGCGGCCCGCACGCCGCCTACCTGGCCTGCCGCGACGACTACAAACGCTCCATGCCCGGCCGCCTGGTGGGCGTGAGTGTGGACGTCCACGGCAACCCCGCTTACCGGCTGGCGCTGCAAACCCGTGAGCAACATATCCGCCGTGAAAAGGCCACCTCGAATATTTGCACAGCGCAGGTGTTGCCCGCCGTCGTGGCCAGCATGTACGCGGTGTACCACGGGCCTGCGGGCTTGACCCGCATCGCGCAACGCATCGGCGCCTACACCGCCATTTTGGCCCAAGGCCTGGCGGCGCTGGGCTACCCGCCCCGGGGCGACAGCGCCTTTGACACACTCTCGATCAAAACCGATGGCACTACACAATCCATAGCGTCCCGCGCCATATTGGCGGGGGCCAATCTGCGTATCTATTATGAGAAATACATTTGCATTAGTCTGGATGAAACCACGGGGCGTGACGACATCGCGCTGATCTGGTCGTGTTTTGCCGCACCCGGCCAGGTTTTGCCGCAGATCGAAGATTTTGAAACCACAGCGCAGCCGATGATTCCGCCTACGCTCAAACGCACCAGCGTGTTTCTCACCCATCCGGTCTTCAAAGCCCACCATTCCGAAACCAGCATGTTGCGCTACATCCGCAAACTCAGCGACAAAGACTTGGCGCTGGACCGCAGCATGATCCCGCTGGGCAGCTGCACGATGAAGCTCAACGCCACCAGCGAGATGATCCCCGTCACCTGGCCGGAGTTTGCCAACATCCACCCGTTTGCGCCGTCCGAGCAGCGCGAGGGTTACCGCATCCTCAATGACCAGTTGTGCCAGTGGTTGTGCGAGGCCACGGGTTACGCCGCCATCAGCCTGCAGCCCAATGCCGGCTCGCAGGGTGAATACGCGGGCCTGCTGGCCATCCGTGCGTACCAAAAAGCGCAGGGCCAGGGGCATCGCCATATCTGCCTGATTCCCAGCAGCGCGCACGGCACCAACCCGGCCAGTGCGCAGATGGCCGGGCTCACCGTGGTGGTCACCGCTTGCGACGCCAGCGGCAACGTGGACATGGCCGATCTCCAGGCCAAGTGTGAACAGCACAGCGCCCAGTTGTCCTGCATGATGATCACTTACCCCAGCACCCACGGCGTGTTCGAGACGCAGGTGAAGGAGCTCTGCGCGCTGGTGCACAGCCACGGTGGCCGCGTGTATGTCGATGGCGCCAACATGAACGCGCTGGTGGGCGTGGCCGCGCCGGGTGAGTTTGGCGGTGACGTCAGCCACCTGAACCTGCACAAAACCTTTTGCATTCCCCACGGCGGCGGCGGCCCCGGCGTCGGGCCGGTGTGTGTGGTGCAGGATTTGGCACCCTACCTGCCGGGGCATGTTTCGACCGGTGTTGCAGGAGGTGTGGGGGCGCAATTTTCCGCCGGGCCGTCCCTGGGAAAATTAGCCTCCTCGGGGGGCAGCGCAGCACACGAAGTGGCAAGCGTGGGGGCCATCTCTGCGGCGTCGCTGGGCAATGCGGCAGTGCTGCCCATCAGTTGGATGTACTGCCGCATGATGGGCGCAGAAGGACTCACACATGCTACTGAAATTGCGATCTTGAGCGCCAACTACATCAGCGCGCGGCTCAAGCCACATTACCCAACGCTTTACGCCAGCGACAATGGCCACGTCGCCCACGAGTGCATCCTGGATTTGCGGCCTTTGAAAGACAGCAGTGGCGTCAGCGCGGAAGATGTCGCCAAACGGCTCGCCGACTACGGTTTTCACGCGCCCACGCTGAGTTTTCCGGTTCCTGGCACCTTGATGGTGGAGCCCACTGAAAGTGAAACCCTCGACGAGCTCGACCGCTTCATCCACGCGATGATCGCCATCCGCGAGGAAATCGCCAAAGTCGAACGCGGCGAATGGCCGCGCGACAACAACCCGCTGGTGCACGCGCCCCATACCGCGGCGAGCCTGATGGCAGCAGACTGGACGCGGCCCTATTCCCGCGAGACGGGCGCGTTTCCTTTAGGCAGCCTGCAACACGCCAAATATTGGCCCCCCGTCGGTCGGGTCGACAACGTGTATGGTGACCGCAACCTGTTTTGCAGCTGCGTGCCCATTCACGATTACGCTTGACAATAGGCAAGATGAATCCAACCCCTGCTGGCCTGCCCGCGTTGGACATCGACCCGTTCAGCACAGCTTTTCTCACGCACCCTTACGATGATCACGAGCGCATGCGTGAGGCCGGGCCCGTGGTCTGGTTGCCGCGCTACGGTCTTTATGCCGCCGCGCGGCATGAGCAGGTGCGCGCCGTGCTCAACGACCACGCGACCTACATCTCGTCGGCTGGCGTGGGCCTGGCCAACTTCAACAAAGAAACGCCATTTCGGCCCAAGAGCCTCATCCTCGAAGCCGACCCGCCAAACCACACGAAGGCGCGCCTGGTGTTGGCCCGCATCCTCTCGCCAAAAGCCGTAGCCCACATCCGCACAGACTTTGCCAAAGCCGCTGACGATCTGCTTGACGCCCTCCTGGCGCGTGCATTGGGCGGCCACACGGTCGACGGCGTCAAAGAACTGGCCGAGCCCTACCCACTCAAGGTGTTTCCGGATGCCGTCGGCCTGGACGAAGCGGGACGTGAAAACCTGCTGCTGTACGGCGACATGATCTTCAACGCCTTCGGCCCGCGCAACGAGCTGTTCACCAACGCGGCGGCGCGTGTGCAGCCCGTCACCGCGTGGATCATGGCGCACTGCCAGCGCGCCAGCCTGCGCACGGGCGCCTTTGGCGACCAAATTTACCAAGCCGCCGACGCGGGCGACATCACCCACGAGGAAGCGCCGCTGCTGGTGCGGTCTTTTTTGTCAGCCGGTGTCGACACCACGGTGAGCGGCCTGGGCAATGCCTTGTTGTGCCTGGCCCAGCACCCCGATGAGTTTGCCAAACTGCACGCCAATCCGGCCTTGGCCCGCCCTGCATTTGAGGAGACTCTGCGCTTTGAGTCTGCCGTGCAGACATTTTTCCGCACCACATCTTGCGATGCCGAGCTGGCCGGTGTGAAGATTCCAGAAGGCAGCAAAGTGCTGACTTTTCTGGCCGCCGCCAACCGCGACCATCGCCAATGGCAATCACCGCATCGCTTCAATGTAGAGCGCAAAAACATCGGCCATATGGCTTTTGGCAGCGGCATCCACGGCTGCGTGGGGCAAGTGGTGGCGCGGCTTGAGGGTGAACTGATCCTCGCAGGGCTGGCCAAACGCTTCAAATCGATTGAATTGGCGGGCGCGCCCGTGCGTCGCTTGAACAACTCACTTCGCACGCTGGCGAATCTGCCACTGCGCCTGCACCCGGCTTGATGTCGCCCGAGTGCGCACAGGAGATCGACGAGTTGCCGGCCACGCGGCAACCAACTGATGCATCAAGATGCGGTTATTTTTTGTTAACACCCATATTAATTTTTACCTCAAAAATCAACTGCCACTGGGACTTTAAAAATAAATTGGCCGCTAGGTCACGCATTATATAAATAGTTTGCTATATTTAAAATAGCATTTGCGTTTCACAAACTTGCCAATCACGCAATCCAGGCCTCGCTGCGCCGCCACAATTCAGCAGCCAGCGCCGCATCACCTGCCAGGGCGCTGGGTTTTTTGACCTGGCACTTGTCGTAGTACAGGCCGGTTTGCGCTGCGACATCTGGCGAGGTGGCGCAATGCAGGCTCGTCAACGCGCCCTCTTCCACCGTGATCATCCAGCGTTTGATGAACCAGCGCAACGGTGCAGGCACGGAGCGCCAAACGTCGGAGGCGACCACGCCTGGGTGCAACGCGTAGGTCGTCACCCCCGTGCCAGCGAGCCGCTTCGACAACTCGGCGCTGAACAGGGCGTTGGCCAATTTCGACACGCTGTATTCCGGCAAACCCGTGCCGGAGGCGCTTGGCTTTTGCAAGGTGGCCCAATCCAGCCCAGTGGCACGGTAATGTACGCGGCTCGAAACGGTGACAATGCGTGCGGGTGCACTGGCCTTGATGCAGTCCAAGAGCAGCGTGGTCAGCAAAAAATGCCCCATGTGGTTGGTGCCAAATGCCAGTTCAAACCCTGATGGGGTAAAGCCTTTGGCGCCGGCCAGGCCCGCGTTGTTGATGAGCAGATGCAGCGGCAAATGGCGCTTCAAAAAACTCTCGGCGCAACGCCGTACGGATTCAAAATCACCCAAATCCAGCGACAGCAATTCCACCTGCGCGCCGGGCACGGCTTTCTGAAGGGCGTCTATTGCGGCCTGCCCGGTGCCTGCGGATCGGCAGGCGATGAAAAGGTGAAAGCCTTGGGCGCACAACTCCCGCGCCGTGACGAGGCCGATACCGGTATTGGCGCCGGTGATCAAGGCGACACGGCCCTTGCTTGATGAATTGGATGCATTGGATTCAGCCATGAAAATCTCCTGGTACTTTGGATCGCTGGGCTTTGGTCACCGAGCGCTGGCTCTTGCCGTCCAACCGGCGCAGCTTGGACGCCTTGGTGGGTTTGGTCGCGCGGCGGGGTTTGGGCGGCACGGCCACGCTGTTGACAATTTCATGCAGGCGCGCGAAGGCGTCCAGCCGGTTGGCATCTTGGGTGCGGTGGCTTTGCGCTTTCAAAACCAACACGCCATCGGTCGTGATGCGGCTGTCCCGCAGGGCCAGCAGGCGCTCTTTCACGTCGGGCGGCAGGCTGGAGGCCGGAATGTCAAAACGCAGATGGATGGCGCTGGAAACCTTGTTGACGTTTTGCCCGCCCGCACCCTGCGCCCGGATGGCGGCCACCTCAACTTCTGATTCATGGATTTCGAGCGGAATCGCCATACTACTACTTTAATAGCTAAGTATTCAATAAAAACGGGGACTAATGGCTTATTTTTTCTGAAATATCACTTTGCGGAAGCCAATAATACCCAAATTAGGTATGATTAGTCAGCGCCAACTCAACAGAATCAGCAACGGGCGCAGAGACTAGGGCCGAAGCCGGATCTGGTTCGGCAGCGGCACAGAGCGGCGCAACACACCTTCACCCAGCCACAGCGCCGATTTGCGCGCACGCTGGGCCACCGTCTCCAGCGGCAAGCCCTGGTAATCGTCGTTGAACACTTCAAAGCTGTAATCACCCCGGTAACCCATCTGGTGTAGTTTGAGCGTGAGCGCCGCCACCGCCTCGCTGTGGACACCTTCGCCCGGAAACACGCGGAAGGTGCGCGCCGTGCTGATGCGCTCCTCAACCGATTTGATTTCGTTCCACATGAAGTCGGCCAGTTGCACGAGGAAGATTTTGTCCGGGTCCAGCAGTTCCAGGTCGTCCAGCGGCGTCTTGGCGGCGAACATGTGGAAGGAGTCAAACCCCAAACCCAGATTGGGCATGTCGGCCTCGGCCACGACCTCCCAGGCCTGCGGGAACTCGTTGATGTTGCGCCCCCACGAGAGGCCCTCAAAGGCGATCTTGATGTCTTTGGTGATGGCCAGCATGGCCAGTTTTCGCAGATCTTTGACAATCGCCGAGCGCTCTCCACTGGCGTGGGTGGACGTGGACGAACACGCCAGCATCACGCCGCAGCCCAGCGCGTGGCACATCTCGAGCATGGATTTGGCGATGTCCACCTTGTAGTCATGCAAGTGGCCTGAGAGGCCTTCGAAATCACGCAGCACCTGGAACCCGGTGACACGCAGGCCGCTGTCTTTGACTTCTTGCACCGCTGCGCGCCAGCCTTCGGGGTGGCCCACGAGGTCACGCGCCAGCAACATCACCTGCGAGAAACCAGCCGCCTTGATCGCTTCGAGCTTGGCCTTGAGCGGCCCGGCCATGGTGATGGTGTCCATGCCGAAATCATCAATATTGCCCAGGGTGTGGCTCATGATGGCTCAGGCCTTGGCGGCACGGGCCGGGTCTGCGGGCACGTCATGCACCAGTTCGAACATCACGCTGCCCATCTGCGTGCGCGTCAGCGCTCCGCGCGTTTCCGCTTGTTTGCTTTTCGATGCCAGAAACTCGACGCCGCGTTGTTGCAACTCGGCGACGGTGGAGGGCACGTCCGGCGTGCCCAGGCCCAGGCGTTGCAGGCACTCGTCGTCTTCGACATCCAGCACGCCCGGCTCGGGCTCAATCAACTGCAGGTAAAAGCTGTGGCACGGGCTTTTCAGGATACGCCCTTTAGGCAAGATGCCAAAACGCTCTTCGCTGGGCAGCGCGGTGAAGCCAAACAACGCGCCGTAGAACTCGGTCCAGTCTTCGGTGCGGTCATTGCCGATGTATTGCACAATGCCGAAAAAATGCAGCCCGGCGACCGCCGGCGGGTGTTGGTCCACAGTGGGAATCGGCGTGAAGTCCACGTCGTAAATCGAAAATTCCTTGTGCCGGTCGACAAAATAGATGCGGCTCGAACCCACGCCGTGCACTGCCGGAATGTTCAGCTCCATCACCTCCACCTGCACCGGCACCGCCCAGGCGCCACGGTCCAGCGCACGCCGGTAGGCCGTGCCAGCGTCACGCACACGCAAAGCGATGGCGGCAATCACCGGTTTCTCAGGCAAGGCATTGCCATCACCATGGGCGTTCACAATGATGTTGATGCCGCCCTGCCGGTACAGCAGCACCTCACGCGAGCGGTGCCGCGCAACCGGCCGGAAACCCATCGTCTCCAGCAACTGCCCGAGAGCCTGTGGCTTGGAGGTGGCGTATTCGATGAACTCGATGCCGTCCAGGCCCAGCGGGTTGCCGCCTTCGTTGATTTCTTCGCGCGGCATAGTGGTCGCCACCGGGGCGCTGATCGCTTGGGCCATGGGCTCCTCCAGATTCGATGCTGACGATTATGCAGGCACAGCCGGGGCCGGGCTGGTTGCAGCGTGCGCACCGCCCAAAAACAGGCGCTCGATATTGGGGTCGGCAAGCAACTCGGAAGCAACTTTGTGCAACACCAGCCGGCCCGATTCAAGCGCAATGGCTTCGTCGGCCATTTTCAGGGCGCTCTTGACGTTTTGCTCCACCATCAGCACCGTTGTGCCCGCATTGGCCAGCTTGCGCAGCAGTTTGAAAACGTCCTGCACCACGATGGGCGAGAGGCCAATCGAAGGCTCGTCAATCAGCAGCACCTTGGGCCGCAGCAACAGGGCGCGGCCGACTTCAAGCTGCTTTTGCTCACCGCCCGACAGAGCGCTGGCCTGGCTGTACATGCGCTGCTTGACGCGGGGGAACAGTTCGAGAATTTCCGGAATGCGCTCTTTGGTCAGCTTCTGGCCGATGGTGATGCCGCCCAGCTCCAGGTTCTCCAGCACCGTGAGTTGCGGGAACAGGTTGCGACCCTGCGGCACAAAGGCCACACCTTTGGCCAACAGGGTTTTCGGATCGGCGCCGCCAATGTCTTCGCCGTCGAGCAATACCCTGCCCTGGCGCGGTTTCAAGAGGCCAAACAGGGTCTTGAGCACGGTGGATTTGCCCGCGCCATTGGGCCCCAGCAGCAAGGTGATCTTGCCGCGTTTGGCTTTGAGGCTCAGGTTGTTCAGGATCATGAACTCCTTGTAGCCCGCAACCACGTCGTCGAATTCGATACAGATCTCGCCGGCGGCGCTGGAATGCGACGCCGGGTTGCCGGTGGTGATGTTGGTGTTCATGTTCAGGCCCCCAGGTAGGCGTCCAGCACCTGTTTGTTGCCGCGTATTTCAGCGGGCGTGCCGATCGCCATGATCTGCCCCTCGACCAGCACCATGATGCGGTGGCACAGGTCCATCACAAAGTCCATGTTGTGCTCGATGACGACGAAAGAACTCTTCTTGCCGAACCGGGGGTTCTGGTTGAGGTCTTTGAGCAGCGTGGAAATGCCGCCCACCAGACTCGGGTTGACCCCGGCGCAAGGTTCGTCGAGCAGCACCAGGTCAGGCTCGCTCATGAAGGCCATGGCAATGTCAACCAGCTTTTGCTGGCCGTAACTCAGGGTGCCGGCCTTCAAGTGCGCCACATGTTCGATGCGAAACTGTTTGATGAGGGCATCAGCCTTGTCACCCAGGCCGGAATCTCCGGGCGCGAAGATCCGGCTCCACATCGAACCTTTGTGCTCCTGCGCGGCGACGATCAGGTTGTCGCGCACGGTCATCTTGCCAAACACCTGCAGGGTCTGGAAGGTGCGGCCGACACCGCGGCGGTTCAGGTCCAGCGGACCGTGTTTGGTGACATCTTCGCCCTTGAGTTCGATCGTGCCGGCATCGGGTGTGATTTGCCCGAGCATGGAGTTGAAAAGCGTAGTCTTGCCCGAGCCGTTGGGTCCGATCACGCCGAAGATCTCGCCCGGCATCACTTCAAAACTCACACCGCCCACCGCCTGGATGGCGCCATAGGCTTTTTTCAGGCCGGTCACTTTGAGAATGGGGTTGCTCATGGCTGAACCCCCATCGTTGACACCGCCGACGCGCGTTTTTCGCTGGCAACTCTGGAATCGCGCCTGGCCCGGATGCGGTCAGGCAGACTCAGCAGACCGTCGGGCAGCCAGACCATCATCAGCACCACCACCCCGCCAAACAGCGGCAGGTACCAGTCAGACATCCGGGGCACATCGCGCATCCACTCCGGAACAACCACGCCGACTGCCGCGCCCAGCACCGGTCCGAGAAAATAGCCCGGCCCGCCAATCACCACCATCAAATACATCATGATGGAGATGCCCACCGCAAACGGCGCTGGCTCAATGTATTCCACCAGCGGCGCGAACAGCGCGCCCGCCACACCGGCGTACACCGCGCCAATGGCAAACGCCAGCAGCGTGTAGCTGCGGGTGTCCACACCCAGGCTCTCCGCGCGGATCGGGTTGTCGCGCAGCGCCGTGAAGGCCTTGCCCCAGGGCGAGCGCAGCAGGCCCGCCAGAAGCAGCGCAAAAACCACCACCACAGCCAGCACGAAATAATAGAAGCTCAGGTTTTTGTCGAGCGACAGGCCCATGAATCCGGGCCGGGCGATGTTGTTGATGCCAAAGGTGCCGCCCGTCAGCCACTCTTCATTGCGCATGACAAGGTAAATGGCGGTGTTGAAGCCCAGCGTGGCGAAGGCCAGGTAGATGGTTTGCACCCGCAGCGCCGGAAAACCCAGGATGATGCCCACCACAAAACAGATCAGCATGCCCGCTGGCAGGCCCAGCCACCAGCTGATGCCCGCCTTCATCAGAATCGCCACGGTGTAGGCCCCCAGCCCGAAAAAGGCCGCATGCCCCAATGATTTTTGCCCGGCGTATCCCACGGTCAAGTTGAGTCCCATGATGGCCAGCACGAAAATGAGCCAGTAACTCATCAGGTAAATGCCATAGTTCTTGAGGAACTGCGGCGTCACCAGCAGGAAGATGGCCGCAACGACACCCAACGCCAAGTGTGATTTTTTCATACCTTGCGCTCCTCTTTCTTGCCCAGCAAGCCTTGTGGCTTGAAGAGAATCACCACCATGAAAATGACCAATGCCACGGCATCCTTGTAGGCCGGCGAGATGTAGGCCGCCGCCAGGTTTTCACTGACACCGACCAGCAAACCCCCGAGCAGGGCGCCGCGCGAGTTGTTGAACCCGCCAATGATCGCGGCGAAAAAGGCCTTGGTGCCCAGGCCCTCGCCCATGTCGAACTTGGCCAGGTAGGTCGGTGTCACCAGCACCGCAGCCGCCGTGGCCAATACGGCATTGATGGCGAAGGTATAAAAGATCATGCGCGGCACATTGATGCCAAGCACGCTGGCACTTTCGGTGTTTTGCGCCACGGCCTGCATGGCGCGGCCCGTCACGGTTTTGGCCAAAAAGGCCTGCGTGCCAAAAACAATCAGCATGGCCACAACCAGCGTGCCGACATCCGACATGCTGACGGTGACGCCGCCAAATTTGAAGAGCGTCTCGGAGAACAGACTCGGGAAAGGGTGCGGCTCGGCGCTGTAGCCGGCCTTCACCGCGTTGCGCATCACGATCGACAGGCCAATGGTGGCCACCACGATCGGCATCATGCCGAATTTGAAGAGCGGATCGACCAGGCCGCGCTTGAAGACCCAGCCCAGCACGACTACCGACGCCAGGGCCGCCAGGAAAATGCTGATCATGAAGGGCGCGCCCATGGCCATGAAGGCCAGCATCGCAAAGGCCGGGAGCATGACAAATTCGCCCTGGGCGAAATTGATGGTGCCAGCCGCCTGCCACAGCAGGGTGAAGCCCAGCGCCGCCAGGCCGTAGATGCAGCCTACCGCCATGCCGCTGAATAGGAGTTGGAAAAAGTCAGTCATGAAGTTCTACCCGTGGAAGCCGTCAATGCCGCATACAACAATGCCCTGACTCTACTCCGCAACAACAACGTTGCGGGGCGCAAGCCAAGGCATATGGACGGAAGCTGCGGATTATTTCTTCGCGGCGTTCAAAGGCGGCAGCGTGGCCACCACTTCCTGGCGGCCATTTTTAACTTCGACCAGGAAACTCTCGCGGTCGATGTCGCCCTTGTCGTCAAACTGGGTGTCCATGATGACGCCTGGGTGCTTCTTGGCGCTGATGTAGAAACCCTTCATCGCCTGGGCGACTGCTTTGCGATCCAGCTTGCCGGCCTTTTCGATGGCGGCTTTCATGGTGTATACGCCGGTGTAACCCTTGATGCCGTTGTGGTCGGTGAAGTAGTTGTAGGCCTTGTAGAACTTGGCTTTGAAAGCCAGCATTTCAGGGATTGGCGCGTCAATGGTCAGGCCCACGTGCGCGAAGGCGCCGGTTGCGGCGTCACCAGCCAACTCGATCACTTTCTGGCCCGTCAGCGTGGTTTCGCCGATCAGCGGCTTGGTGTACCCTTGCTTTTTGAACTCCCTCAGCGCGCGCGCAGACTCTTCTTCCGTCACATAGATGAAGGTGGCGTCGGCATTGGCGTTTTTAGCGCGGATCACGGCGGACGAGAAATCAAGCTGGTTCGGCTCGGTGGCGATCTCGACGACGATCTTGGTCGGGCTGTCTTTCAGGTTGGCCACAATCGCGTCACGACCGCCTTTGCCGAAATCGTTGTTCTGGTAAATCACCGCGATGGTCTTGTATTTGCTGGTGATATATTTGCTGATTTTCGGGAAAGACGTGGCCTGGCCAAAGCTGGTGCGGAAGATGTAGGGGTTGCCCTGTGCCGTGATGGAGGAGGCTTCGCCACCTGTCCAGTTCGGCACTTCAGCCTTGCGGGTCTCGGCCATCGACACCAGGATGGAGCCCGAGAACACCGGACCAAAAATGGCAAACGCGCCATCGTCAATGGCTTTTTGCGCCAGACCCTTGGCCACACCCGGGTTGGTCTGCGTATCCATCTCGGTCAAGGCGATTTTCTTGCCCATGATGCCGCCAGCCGCGTTGATCTCGTTCACCGCCAGCTTGATGCCGTCACGGAAGTTGGTGCCGGAGACGACGCCGCCGCCAGAGAGCTCGACAATGGCCGCCAATTTAATGGTGTCTTGGGCGAACGAGAGGCTCGCGCTCGCAGCCAGGGCGCAGGCGGCCACCAGTTTCAGGGTAAATCGTTTTTGCATGAATGCTCCTCGGGTAATTTAAGAATCAACGTTGTGATCGGACATGGTTTTCGACCCCATCAGAAACACTAAACAGATGCGAGACAAGCTGGTTGACCGTGTTCGCCCTGAAAGCAAGTCGAAAAAGCGCAGTGAAATGTATCGGCAATTGCGCTTTAACGGGCAACACCGTCCACATTCTGAGCGATTATCAAACATTTGTGTGCGATAATCAGTCGTTACGGGGGTTAGCACTAAAGCGCACTTCCGGTCAAATACAAGCGCCTGAGTTTGACGCCTGATGCACGACAACACCTCCCCCCAGTTGCCCGCGCGGTCTTTTTCAAACGCGGCGCCACTGGACAAACGCGACTGGATCGCCGGCCTGCAAAAGGGTTTGGCCATCATCGAAACCTTTGACTACGCCAACCCCCGCCTGACCGCCGCCCAGGTGGGCCTGCGCACGGGTTTAACCCGAACGGCGGCACGCCGTCATCTTTTGACGCTCACTTATTTGGGTTATGCCAGCACCGACGGCAAACTCTTTTGGCTCACCCCCAGCGTGATGCGGCTGGGGCAGTCTTACCTGGAGTCAGCCCGGCTGCCCCGCGTCGCCCAGCCCTATTTGCAGCGCGTGACCTCGGGAACCTCCGAAACGGCTTTTTTGAGCGTGCTGGACGGCGCCGACATCGTCTATCTCGCACGCAACGGATCCAACGTCTACATGAACACCGGCTACGTGGTGGGCGCGCGGGTGCAGGCGCAGGTCACGGCATCGGGCATGTTGATGTTGTCCTTGAGTGATCCGGCATGGCTGACCCATTGGTTTGCCAATTGCGAGTTCAAGCCCTACACCACCCATACGATGACGGACCCCGAGCGCCTGCGTGCCGACATGGCACGCATCCGGGCGCAGCGCTGGTGCATTTCAGAGCAACAACTTGAACTCGACATGCGCGGCATCGCCGTGCCCTTGATCAATTTGCATGGGGATTTGGTGGGTGCCCTGAACGTCACCATGCCAATGGGCAAAGAAACCGCGGAAAACGCCCTGCGCCGCGTTTTGCCCGTCTTGCAGGAAACGGCCCGTGCCATGCGCAACCTGATTTGAAGTTTTGCCCAACTCTGGATAGTGAAGATCAACATGCCCTCAAAAACCTCCATTGCCTTGATCGGCGCAGGCGCCATCGGCAAAACCCACATCAACCGGATTGGCCTGTCGGACAACCTCACACTGGCGGGAATCGCCGACCCAACAGAAGCGGGCAAAACACTTGCCGAGTCTGTCGGCGTGCCCTGGTTCGCCGACCACCGCAGCCTGCTCGATGCCGTCAAACCGCAAGGCGCGATCGTGGCCACGCCGAATCAAACCCACGTCAACTTTGCCGTTGACTGCCTGGAGCGGGGTGTCGCAGCGCTGGTGGAGAAACCGGTGGCAGACAGCGTGGCTGACGCCAAAACCCTGGCCGCTGCGGTCGAGCGGCTGAAGGTGCCGGTGCTGGTAGGCCACCACCGCCGCCACAACCCGATCAACCAGCGGGCGCGCGAGATTGTGCAATCGGGCAGGCTTGGCCAAATCGTCAACGTCAACCTCATGGCCAGCATGTACAAACCCGACAGTTATTACGATGCCGCGTGGCGCCGTGCACCGGGCGGCGGGCCGATCTTGATCAACCTGATCCACGACATCGACATGTTGCGATTCATCGTGGGCGACATCGTCGAGGTGCGGGCCTTCAGCAGCAATCAAGTGCGCGGCTTCGAGATTGAGGACTCCGCTGCGGCCATATTGAAATTTTCCAATGGTGCTTTGGGCACGGTGGTCGTTTCTGACTCGGCTGCCGGGCCGTTTTGTTGGGATTTCACCGCCAATGAACAAGACCAGTACCCGAGGCAGGAGGTGCAGACGCATTTCATCCTGGGCACGCACGGCTCGATGTCGCTGCCGAATCTGGAAGTGTTCAGCTACCCAGGTGAGCGCCATTGGCACAAAGAGATGCTGCTGCAAAAATCCTTCGTCCACAAACAAGACGCTTACGCGGTGCAACTGCAACATTTCAAAGCCGTGATCGAAGGCCGCGAAGCGCCGCTGTGCAGCGCGGCGGACGGCGCAGGTACCCTGGCCGCGACGCTGGCGGTGCGCGACGCGGCCCTCACCGGCACATCCCAGTTGTTGGGTTAACCTCTCCAATCTCCATCAGGCAACACCATGAAACGCAACTACTCCCTCGCCTACCTCACATCCTGCCAGGTCTCGCCGCCCGAAGCGATGCAACTTGCTGCCGACCACGGTTACCAACAAGTGGGTTTCCGCCTGCTGCCCAACGCGCCTGGCGCGCCGCAACAGTTCATGATCGGCAAACCCGAGGTCTTGCGCGAAACCCTGGCTATCCAAAAAGCCACTGGCGTGCGGGTGCTTGATCTGGAAATCATCCGCATTGGCGAGGGTTTTGACCCTCAGCACCATGTGCCGCTTTTTGAAATCGGCGCGGCGCTGGGTGCACAAGCCGTGTTGATCGCGGGTGACGACACGGACGAGGCCCGGCTGGCTGAAAGTTACGCGCGATTGTGCGAACTGATGCGCCCGTACCGCCTCACGGCTGACCTTGAATTCATGCCCTGGACGGCTGTGAAAGATGTGAAGGCTGCACGCCGCGTGATTGCCGCCGCAGGCCACCCCGCCAACGCAGGTATCTTGGTGGACGCCCTGCATTTCGGGCGCTCCACCACCACGCTGGATGACATCCGCGCGATTCCGCGCGAGCTGCTGCACTACGCGCAAATTTGCGATGCCCAGGCGGGCCTGCATTTTTCCATCGAAGCGATGGTCCACACCGCGCGTTGCGAGCGCCTGCTGGTGGGTGAAGGCAACATCGACGTCACGGGTCTTTTTGCGGCGCTGCCCCAGGATTTGCCCGTCAGCGTCGAAGTGGTGCACTTGGAACGCATGGCAAAACACGGACCGGCTGCGTGGGCGCAGATTTGCCTGGACAACGCTGTCGCCACACTCGAGCCCTGAAGGCAAACCATGGATTTCTCGCTCTCCACCGAACAAAAGTTGTTGATCGGCACCGTGCGCCGCTTCATTGCCGAAGAACTGCAACCGCTGGAAGACAGCATCGAAGCCAGCGGCGAGCTGGACGCCGCGCTGGCCCGCACGCTGCATGCCAAGTCAAAAGCGCTGGGCCTGTATGGCCTGAACATGCCTGAGGCGCTCGGCGGCGGCGGCCTCTCGCACATAGACCGCATCCTGTGTGAAGAGCAGTTTGGGCACACCTCAGACATCCTGATCCGCCGCGCCTTTGGCAACGTGTATGAGCCGCTGCTGCATTGCCAAGGCGCGCAAATCGAGCGCTGGCTCAAACCGGCCGTGGCAGGCACGCGCACCTGTGCGATTGCCATCACGGAGCCGGGTGCAGGCTCGGACGCGGCGGGCATCAAGACCCACGCCAGGAAAACGGCGGATGGCTGGGTGTTGAACGGCGGCAAACACTTCATCAGCGACGGCGAGTGGTCTGATTTTTTTCTGGTCTCGGCGAAAACAGGCAAGGATGGCAGCGGCACTCCTGGCACTGGAGAGATATCAATGTTCATGGTCGACAAAGGTCTGGCTGGCTTCACCGTGGGCAAAGACCAAAAGATGATGGGCGTCCGCGGCACGCCCCACGTGGAACTCTTCTTCGACAACGTGGCGCTCGAACCCATCGCGCTGCTGGGCGGAGAAGGCCAGGGCTTCAAGCTCGCCATGGGCGCGTTGAACGTGGTGCGTCTGGCGCAAGTGGGCGCACGGGCTGTGGGCAAAGCCAGCCATGTGTTGGAAAAGATGGTGGATTACGCCGGGCAGCGCCAGCAGTTTGGCCAGAAGATTGCCGACTTCCAACTCATCCAGCAGATGCTGGCCGACAGCGTGATCGAGATCAACGCCGCGCGCTGGATGGTCTACCACGCCGCCTGGCTGCTCGATGAGGGGCAAGACGCCCGCGAACAGATTGCCATGGTGAAAGTGCACGCGGCTGAGACGCTGGGCCGCGTGGTCGACCGCGCCGTGCAGTTGTTTGGTGGCATGGGATTTTGCAAAGAGCTGCCGATCGAGCGTTATTACCGCGACGCCCGCATCTACCGCATCTTCGATGGCACGAGCGAAATCCACCGCACGGTGATTGGCAAAAGCGTAATGCGCAAAGGCGCGGCCTTGTTTGATGTGCACCGCTGACGTGGGGCGAATGAGCGCCAGGTGATGGCCACTTCGCGCCTCTGGAGCTCTTGGAGCTACTGGAGCTTCTGGATGTCTTGCATACCCACGAAAAATCAGATTGGCGTTGCCCCGCGCCCCTAAGTTTACGCTATACTTAATATAGCTTTGCATCCATATAATACGTGGCCAAAAGGCCAAAAAACCTAAAATTTCTTGAAAAATGATGGCTTTCTCCTCAATCATACCCAAATTGGGTATAAATAAGTGACCCTGCGCCGACCGCCGACCGCAATCTCCATCAGCCTGCTGAGCCTGGCCGCACTGGCAACCGCCATGGGCATTGGGCGTTTTGCGTTCACGCCGCTGTTCCCGCTGATGCAGGCGCAAGACGGGCTGACGCTGGTCCAGGGCGCCTGGCTGGCCGGGGCCAACTATGTGGGATATTTGGTCGGCGCCCTGCTGTGCAGCGTGGCGCCACCGGAGCCGCGCACGGGTGTGCGCCGGGGCCTGGTCATGGTGACCCTTTTCACCCTCGCGATGGGCGCGACCCATGCCACGGCGGTCTGGCTCGCCCTGCGTTTTGGCGCGGGGGTCGCCAGCGCCTATGTGTTGGTGGGCGTCTCGGCCTGGGCCTTGCCCGCTTTGGCAGCGCTCGGCAGAAGCACCTGGGCGGGATGGGTCTACGCGGGTGTTGGTGTTGGCATCGCGGTCGCCGGGCTGGCGGGCCTGATCGCCGGCATCCAAGCCTGGTTGCCAGCTCAGGTGTGGTGGATGTTGGGCGCAGCCAGTGCGCTGGTCAGCGCCGTCACCTGGCTGCGCTTGCGCGCGGGTGGCACGCAGGCCAGCGCCGCCGCGCCGCCGCCTGGCCGCTTGACGCCGCGCCATTTGAAACTGGTGTTTGCCTACGGCAGCCTCGGGCTGGGTTACATCATTCCGGCGACATTTTTGCCCGCGATGGCGCGCCAGATGCTGGACGACCCCCGCGTGTTCGGCCTGATCTGGCCGGTGTTTGGCGTGGCGGCAGCGGCGTCCACGGTAGTTGCTGCGTCGTATTTTGGAAGCGCAGCGCCGCGCAATGTCGGCGCAACAAGTTTGGTCATCATGGCGATGGGTGTGTTGGCCCCGGCGCTGTTGCCCGGCATCTGGCCACTGCTGTTCGCGGCCGTCTGCGTGGGCGGCACGTTCATGGTGGCAACCATGGCCGGCATGCAGGAGGCGCGGCGGCTGGCGGGAGCCAATGCCTCCCGCCTGATGGCCGTATTGACCGCCGCCTTTGCCTTGGGCCAGCTGGCGGGTCCGATCCTGGTGGGCATCGCCGCCGCGCGCGGGTCGCTGGGGTTTGCGGGCCCCAGCACGTTGGCAGCCGCCTGCCTCCTGGCCGGTGCCTGGGCGATGCGGCAATCCGATCCCGAGCAGTAGACTCCGTCAAATTCACCGCCCCACGGCATGAAGGAAACCCAAAATGAGCCCGCCACTCCCTTTACTCCCTTTACTCCCTCTACTCCCTCTATTGGTTGACCGCATGCCGCCGCTATTGCGCGGCCACATGACAGCCGCTCAACAAACTGCCGCTGATGAATTGGCCGCAGGGCCGCGCAAAGGCGTCAAAGGGCCGTTCATCCCTTTGCTCAGAAGCCCCGAGCTGCTCGCGCGCCTGCAAAAGGTGGGCGAGTTTTTGCGCTTCCAAAGTTCCTTGCCCACGCGGATTTCGGAGTTCGCCACCCTGGTGGTGTCGAGGCAATGGACACAGCAGTTTGAATGGCAGGTTCATGTGCCGCTGGCGCTGCAGGCGGGCACCAGCCGCAGCACCATCGACTCGTTGGCACAAGGCGGGCGGCCCCAAGGCATGAGCGACGACGAAGCTTTGGTGTTTGATTTCGTCACCGAGCTGGTCACCCACAGGGGCGTCAATGACGCGACGTACCGAAGCGCTGTCGCGCGTTTTGAAGAAGCCGGCGTGCTGGAACTGGTCAGCCTCGTGGGCTATTTCACCCTGATCTCGATGGTGCTGAACGTCGCCCATACACCCGCTGAAACAGGCTCCGCCGAGCCGTCGCTGACACCTTTGCCGCGCTGAATGGTAAATTCTGATTCGACTTGCGGTGCAGGCGCCACGGTGCTCTTGGACTGAAAAAAATAAATATCCGTTGAAATTGAATGCTATATTTTAAATAGCTACACATCCATATATTATGTGATATAGGGTCGAATTTTTCCTAAATTTTTTCAAAAACTGAGAAAATTAGCCAAATCCTACCCAATATGGGTATGATTTGATCCCTTGGAAAATTGCTCCCGCAGCATGCCAGAAGCTATCGGTTCGGTGGCCTTAACGATGCTGCAGCGACCAACCGCGCCAGGCGCAGCCCGCCGAAACCAACCCGACCAGCAAACAGGCCCAAAACACAGCTCCCAAACCCAGGCTGGCGCTTAAGGCCCCGCCCAACAAACCACCCAGCACACCCGGAAAGCCATACCCGATCACCGTGAACAGCGCCTGCCCGCGCCCGCGCAGGCGCCCAGGGAAGTGGTGCGACAAGAGCGCGATGCACACGGAGTGGTGCGCGGCGAACGTGATGGCGTGCAGTGCCTGCGCGATGACCAAAACCGGCAGGAAAGCGCCCAGCCCGGCGGTCAGCCCCATGCGCAGCACCATCGTGAGCGCACACAAGACCAGCCAGCCGGTCAGCGAGAGTTTGGGCAGCCATCGGCCTTGGCTGAAAAACCAGCCGATCTCCACCGCCACACCCACTGCCCACAGGACGCCGATCATGGTTTTGCTGTAACCCAGCGCGTCCAGATACAGCGACAGAAAAGCGTAAATGCCCATGTGCGAGAGGATGTGGAAAAACAGCGATGCAAAAAACCAGCGCACTGCGGGTTGACGCAGGATCGGCAGAATCGGCAGCCGCTCCTGATGTGCGGGCACCGCTTCTTTCCGGTCGGGGATCGACCACACGCTGGCACACACCGCCAGCAACATCGCCGTGTTCCACTGCGGCAAGTGGCGCATGCCAAACCACTCGAACCAGGCCCCGGCGGCAAAAACCGTGACCAAAAATCCGACCGAGCCCCACAGGCGCACCCGGCCATACAGACGCCCGTTGAACACACCACCCTGGCTCACCAGATGCGCCATGGCCGCTTCATTCATCGGCATCATCGCGCTGGTCTGGAGGAACATCACAAACAGCACCAGCGCGACCCAGCCCATGCCGGCCAGCGCATTGGGCGTCCAGGGGTTGAACCACAGCCCAAAAGAGAACAGCAAAGCCGTGGTGGACGCAAACCGCAGCAGCTTGACACGCTCACCCGTGTGGTCGCTCAGCCAGCCCCAGCCATAGGGTGCGGCCAGGCGCGTGGCCGACTGCACCGCCGCCAGCAGGCTGATGCTGAAGAGGCTCAGTCCCTGGTCTTGAAGCCACAGGGGCAGATAGGGATTGAAGAAACCGATGTGCGCGAAGTAACTCGCCGACAAGGCCGCGAACGGCAGCATCTGGCGGCGCGGCGGCGCACCTGCTTCAGCAGTCACGTGCGGGCGCGCGCCGGAGTTTCAGCTGCGCATGCGCGCGGCTTCCACGTTGGGGGTGCTCACGACGACATCGCCACACTGCGCGCGCTGGCGCAGCGCGTGCTCCATAACGACCAACGCCAACATGGCTTCCAGTATGGGTGTCGCGCGGATGCCCACACAGGGGTCGTGGCGGCCTTTGGTGACGACCTGCACCGGATTCCCCAGCACGTCAATGGAGTCGCGCGGCGTGATGATCGAGCTGGTGGGTTTGACCGCCACACTCACCTCCAGGTCCTGCCCGGTGCTGATGCCGCCCAACACGCCACCCGCGTTATTGGTCAAAAAGCCCCTGGGTGTGGGTGAGTCGCCATGGGTGCTGCCGCGCTGGGCCACGCTGGCAAAACCCGCGCCGACCTCGACACCTTTGACGGCGTTGACACCCATCATGGCGAAGGCGATGTCAGCGTCCATCTTGTCGTACAGCGGCTCGCCCAAACCCACGGGCACGCGGCTGGCGCTCACCCGGATACGCGCGCCGCAGGAGTCCCCCGCTTTGCGCAGCGCGTCCATGAAGTCTTCCAGCGCCTGCACGTCGGCCACGGGGGCAAAAAACGGGTTGTTCGGCACGTGATCCCAGGATTCAAATGGGATCTCGCGCTCGCCGATCTGCGTCATGCAGCCTCTGAACTCCGTGCCGTATTGTTCCCGCAGCCATTTTTTGGCCACCGCGCCTGCCGCCACCATCGGCGCTGTGAGCCGTGCCGAGGCGCGCCCGCCGCCGCGCGGGTCACGCAGGCCGTATTTGTGCAAATAGGTGTAGTCAGCGTGGCCTGGGCGGAAGGATTGCAGGATGTTGCCGTAATCTTTGCTGCGCTGGTCGGTGTTTTTTATCAGCAGGCAAATCGGCGTGCCGGTGGTTTTTCCTTCGTAGACGCCGCTCAAAATCTCCACGGCATCGGGCTCGCTGCGCTGCGTCACGTGGCGGCTGGTGCCGGGGCGGCGGCGGTCCAGATCACCCTGGATGTCGGCCTCGCACAGCGCCATGCCCGGCGGGCAGCCGTCAATCACGCAGCCAATCGCCGGGCCGTGGGATTCGCCAAAATTGGTGACCGCGAAAAGATTGCCAAAAGTGTTGCCGCTCATGCGGACAATTATCCCTGAAGCAACAGCGCGCACAGGGTGTTCAAAAAAACGCCCGAAACCGCCTGCTGGCCAGCAGGCCTCTGTTAACCTGCCAATTTTCCGGCTTTGCGGCCCTATCCAGACAACAATGCACCCCATTTCCGAGACACCCAACGCTGCCGCGCAGACCCTGTTTCCGTTGCAGGCGCTGTTGCTGGTCAAGGTCCTGGTTGCCCTGCTGTGGGCTGTGGTGCTGGCTGCGGCGCCGCTGATGCTGGCCGACAAGTGGTTCCCCAGCAGCCTGTTGATGCTGACCGGGTTCGTTTTGTTTGCGGCGCTCATGGCGGCGCGCCGCAACCGCGCACGGCTGGCGGGCTGGCTGATTCTGGCGCCCATGATCACCTGTGTCTTTGTGCTGATTGCGGTGGGCAAAGGGCCGCTGGATGAAGCCATGCTGACCCTGCCAGGCCTGATGATGTTTGCCAGCCTGTTTGGCAACCGGCGGGTTTATGTCTCGCTGCTCTTGGCCATTGCCGTGCTGCTGGGGGCTTTGGCACTCTGGCATTTTCAGGGTTGGCACGTGTTGCCTGTCAGCCGGGTGTACCCCGACACTTTCGCCACCGTGATCGTGATCCTGTCCGCCACCAGTTATTACGTGTGGCTGATGGCCAGCGCCTTGCGCAAAACCTTGGCCGAACTGGAAACCGAAAACGAACGCGTGCGCGCCTCTCTGGCCCGGATTGAAGTGCTCGCCCACCACGACGCCCTGACCGGCCTGCCCAACCGCATCCTTGCGCGCGACCGGTTTGAGCGGGCAAGCACCCATGCCGCCAGAAACCAGACCAGTGCGGCGCTCTTGTACCTGGACATCGACAATTTCAAGACCGTCAACGATTCGCTTGGACACGCCGCTGGTGACGCCCTGCTGTGCGACGTTGCCGCGCGCCTGGTCAAGGCGGTGCGGGCCGAAGATACCGTCAGCCGGCAGGGTGGCGATGAGTTCTTGATTGTGGTGGGCGACATCACCGACGAAGACGCCGTCGCTTCGATTGCGGTCAACATTGTCGAAACACTGGCCAGGCCGTTCCAGATCAACGGCCTGGGCGTCACGGCCACCTGCTCCCTGGGCGTTGCGATGTATCCCGGCAATGGCACCGACTATGACACCCTGCGCAAACACGCTGATCTGGCCATGTACCAGGCCAAAGAGGCTGGGCGCAACGCCTTCCGCTTTTTTGACGAAGAGATGAACACCAACGTGGTCGAACACCTGCATCTGATTTCAGCAATGCGTTCGGCCCTGGCCAACAACGAGTTTCATTTGCACTACCAGCCACAGTTTTCGCTGGCAGACGAGCGCATCGTCGGTGCCGAAGCGCTCTTGCGCTGGCAACATCCCGAGATGGGCCTGATCCCGCCCGCACGTTTCATCCCCTTGGCCGAACGCAGCGGATTGATCGTCGAGATCGGCGCCTGGGTGCTTCAGGAAGCCTGCCGTCAGGCCAAGGCCTGGCAGGCGGACGGGCTGGGTGACCTGGTGATCGCCGTCAATGTCTCACCCGTCCAGCTGCGTCGCGACGGGCTTGAAGAAGCCTTGCGCTCGTCCTTGGCTAGAGTCGATCTCCCAGCCCATTACATCGGGCTCGAATTGACAGAATCCATGTTGCTGGCAGATTCCCGGCCGCTGCGCGACAAGCTGGCCCGCCTTCGGGCCATGGGCCTGCATCTGTCGATCGATGACTTCGGCACCGGCTACTCCAACCTGAGTTACCTCAAACAATTTGACGTCGAAAGCCTCAAGGTCGACCAGTCATTTGTCCGCCGAATGGCCAGCAACAACAACGACGAAGGTATCGTCCGCGCGATAGTGCAGATTGCCGACAGCCTCAAACTTGATGCAGTGGCAGAGGGCATTGAAGACGCGCAGACTCTGCAAAACCTCAATGCGATGGGCTGCCGCTTCGGGCAGGGCTTCCATTGGTCGCCGGCTTTGCCGCCAGACGAGTTCCTGCGGTTTGTGCAAGAACGGGCCTGAACACCCAACTCAACCCTGCCCAGGCTCCTCACCGCCTGGCCAGTCCCGGATGTAGGCCTTGAGCATTTTGTTCTCAAAGTTCTGGCTATCAACGACCGCCTTGGCCACGTCATAAAAGCTGATCACCCCCATCAACATCCGTTTGTCCACCACAGGCATGTAGCGCGCGTGACGCTCCAGCATCATGCGGCGCACTTCGTCGAGCTCGGTTTCCATGGTGCAGGTCAGCGGGCCGTCGTCCATGGCGCGGTACACCGTCGTGGCGCCGACGCTGCCGCCATTTTTGACAAGGCTCTGGATCACTTCCCTGAAACTGAGCATGCCCACCACCTTGCCGTGCGCCATCACCACCAGTGAACCGATATCGTTGTCTGCCATCACCTTGATGGCGTCGGCCAGTGCGTCTTCTGGGGTAGCAGTGAATAAGGTGCCGCCCTTGACGCGCAATATGTCGCTGACTTTCATGTTGATCTCCTGTTTTGTCCCACAATACTGCCATTCAACCCTTAAGCTAGCGGCGGGTCAAGTCCCCCGCACTGGAGCATACATGGCCGGCTATTCTGACCCAGGATTCGACACCCTCGCCCTGCACGCCGGCGCATCACCCGACCCGGCCACCGGCGCGCGCGCCGTGCCCATCCACCTGACGACATCGTTCGTTTTCGAATCCAGCGAACACGCGCAGTCGCTGTTCAACCTGGAGCGCGCCGGGCACGTGTATTCGCGCATCAGCAACCCGACCAACGCCGTGCTGGAGCAACGCGTGGCCGCGCTGGAAGGCGGCATTGGCGCGATCACCGTGGCCAGCGGCCAGGCGGCCCTGCATTTGAGCGTGGCGACGATCATGGGCGCAGGCTCGCACATCGTCGCCTCGACGGCGCTGTACGGCGGCTCGCAAAACCTGCTGCACTACACGATGCGGCGCTTCGGCATTGAGACCACCTTTGTCAAGCCCGGCGACATCGACGGCTGGCGCGCTGCAGCACGGCCGAATACCAAGCTGTTTTTTGGCGAAACCGTGGGCAACCCGGGGCTCGACGTATTGGACATCCCGACCGTGTCTGCCATCGCGCACGATGCCGGTGTGCCCCTGCTGGTGGACTCCACCCTCACCTCACCCTGGCTGATGAGGCCGTTCGAGCATGGTGCCGACCTGGTCTACCACTCGGCCACCAAGTTCCTCAGC
>JANLYO010000022.1:0-2900 GCA_031365665.1 Rhodoferax sp.
GCTGAGCTCGGGGCGTTTCAAGATCAGCTCTTCGATCTGCGTGGGGAACACGTTCACGCCGCGCACGATCATCATGTCGTCGCTGCGGCCGGTGATCTTTTCCATGCGGCGCATGGTGCGCGCGGTGCCGGGCAAGAGGCGGGTGAGGTCGCGCGTGCGGTAGCGGATGATGGGCAGCGCTTCTTTGGTCAGGCTGGTGAAGACGAGTTCGCCCATCTCGCCACCCTTTAGCTCGTCATAGGCCACCGGCTCACCAGTGTCGGGGTGGATGATCTCGGGGTAGAAGTGGTCTTCCCAGATGGTTGGGCCGTCTTTGGTCTCTGCGCATTCGCTGGCCACGCCGGGGCCCATCACTTCGGAGAGGCCGTAAATGTCCACCGCTTCAATGCCCATGCGGGCTTCGATGTTGCGGCGCATGTCGTTGGTCCACGGCTCGGCGCCGAAGATGCCGATGCGCAAGCTGGATGCGGCAGCGTTCAGGCCCTGGCGCTCAAACTCCTCCGCAATCGCCAGCATGTAGCTGGGGGTGACCATGATGATGTCGGGCTTGAAATCGGTGATGAGCTGCACCTGGCGCTCGGTCTGGCCACCGCCAAAGGGCACCACGGTGAGGCCCAGGCGCTCGGCGCCGTAGTGCGCCCCCAGGCCACCGGTGAAGAGGCCATAGCCATAACTCACATGCACCATGTCGCCGGGCTGCGCGCCGGCTGCGCGGATGGAGCGCGCCACCACCTTGGCCCAGGTGTCGATGTCATTTTGGGTATAGCCCACCACGGTCGGTTTGCCGGTGGTGCCGCTGCTGGCGTGGATGCGCGAACAGGCGCTGCGCGGCACCGCAAACATGCCGTAGGGGTAACTGTCGCGCAGGTCTTTCTTGCTGGTGAACGGGAACTTGGCCAGGTCGGCCAGCGAATGGCAGTCGCCCGGGTGCACACCCGCCGCGTCGAATTTGGCGCGGTAAACGGGCGAGTTGGCATAGGCGTGTTGCAGCGTGGACTTCAGGCGTTTGAGCTGCAGCGAACGCAGCTCGTCCACGCTGGCTTTTTCTATGGGTTCAAGGGGGAAAGTTTTCATTTCTGTCTCCGTTCGCCCTGAGCTTGTCGAAGGGCATTGCAAATTGGCGAAAGGCTTCGACGGGCTCAGCCCGAACGGCTTTCGGAATCAGGCACGATGCTGCCGGGTATCTGCGCGCTTTTGCCGCGGAACATGGCGATCACCTCGCCCTTCTGGTTGGTGACTTTGGCGTCGTAGATGCCGTGGCGGCCTTGCAGCATTTGTTCGGTCGCCTCACAGCTCAACAGGTCACCCAACTGGCCGGGCTTGAGAAATTCGATCACGCAGTTGGCAGCGAGTGTGCTTTTGTTGCGGCTGTTGCAGGCGTAGGCAAAAGTGGTGTCGGCCAGCGTGAAAATGAAGCCGCCATGGCAGACGCGGTGCCCATTCAAATGCAATTCGCGCACGGGCATCTGGCAGACGGCGTGGCCCTCACGCACTTGGGCGATGGTGATGCCCATGGTGACGCGGGCCGAGATGTCGGTGTGGAACATGGCGTCGGCCACACGCCGCGCCAGGTCGTCGGCCTCTTCGGTTTGCAAAGCTGCTTGGGGCAAGCTCATTCCCCTTTGAACACCGCAGGCCGCTTCTCCAGGAAGGCCTTCACGCCCTCAAAATAGTCATGCGTCTTGCCCATGGCCGACTGGGTGTCGCGCTCCAAGTCCAACTGCTGGTTGAAGGTGTTGGTGCTGCTGGCGCGCAGGGTGTGGCGCGTGGCGACCAGGGCTTTGGTCGGCATAGCGGCGAGTTTTTGTGCCAAGGCGGTGGCGGCAGCCAGGCAGTCGTCAGACACGTCCCAAATCATGCCCCATTCTTTGGCTTGTGCCGCGCCGAGTTTGTCGCCAGTCATGGCCAGCGCGGTCGCACGGGCTAGGCCCAGGCGCTCGGTGAGCAGCCAGGTGCCACCTGCGTCCGGGATCAGCCCGATTTTGCTGAAGGCCTGGATGAAACTCGCGCCTGTCGCGGCGATGACGATGTCGCAACCCATCGCAAATGACGCGCCCGCACCCGCCGCCACGCCGTTGACCGCAGCAATCGTCGGCAGGCGCAGGTTTTGCAGGCGCCGCGCAGTGACGTTGAAGTTTTTCTCGATGGTCGGGCCGGGGTCGGCCCGCTCCACCAGACCCGGCCCCGGCGTGAAGTCAAACGCTGCCAGATCGGCGCCTGCGCAAAACCCGCGCCCCGCGCCAGTCAGCACCAGCGCGCGGATTTTCGGATTGGCTTCGGCCTGATCCAGCGCTTTCCACAAATCCTGGTGCATTTGCGGCGTGAAGCTGTTCAAGGCTTGCGGGCGGTTGAGCGTGACCACCGCATAACTGCCGTGGTCGGCGTACAGCACGGCGGACTCCGCAGATGCGGTGGAAGAAGCGGTGGAAGAGGCAGTGCCTTGGGGTTCGGTTGTCATCGACATCTTTCTGCGAAAAACTGGAATTTACCATTAGCCGACCGTTTGGTTGGTAAATGATCGGTGAGAGCTGGCTTGGTTATAGTCTTCCCTTCTGAAGGTTACTGGAGAAATCAGTGAGCGACACCGCAAATTATGAGTTCATCACCTCCCGCGTGGAAGCGGGCAAGGTAGGCATCATCACGCTGAACCGGCCCAAGGCCCTGAACGCTTTGAGCGCCGGGTTGATGGTGGAGCTGGGCCAGGCTTTGAAAGCTTTTGACGCTGACGCCGCCATTGGCTGCATGGTCATCACCGGCAGCGAAAAGGCCTTTGCTGCCGGGGCCGACATCGGCGCCATGGCGAGCTGGGGCTTTGGCGATGTGTACAAAGCCGACTACATCACCAAAGACTGGGAAACCATTCGCAGCATCCGCAAACCCGTGATCGCCGCCGTGAGCGG
>JANLYO010000042.1:0-11275 GCA_031365665.1 Rhodoferax sp.
CGCAGGCCGCATGGCTTCACTCAAGAAGGCGTTGCGCTTGGCAAGACCGGCCGGCGGCGCGGCGCCGGGCAGAAGTTTGACAACAGCGCGGGTCAACCCAAGGCCGTCGAGCAGTGATTTCAATCCGAACTGCGGGTGTTCCGGATGACCGGGTGTGTTGCTGGCGCCCGTCTTGGATTTTTCCGGCCGGATCGCTTGCCAGCTCTCTTCATCCAGCGTCATGTCGAGCGCGGGCAGCACAATGGCGCCGTTCTCAAGTGCGGCGACAGCGCGCATCAAGGTGACGGTTGCGGGGATCGAGCCGGTCACGCCCGCGACAATGACCGGCGCGGTGGGGGGCAAGGATTGCAGCCGCGCGGCCTCACCCAAGATCAGGGCGTTGGTGCGCGCAACGGGATTCCGCCGCGCCATGCGCAAAGTAGATGAGGAATACGGTAGCGACTGGTGGTTCAAGGTCTGGGGGCCAGACAAACTGGTGGACGAAGGCATTGGCCGGGCCAGCGACTGGATCATCAAGGGCGAATCCAAGTCCAATGCCAAAGCCAACTGGCATGGCTTTGGCAAGATGGAGCCGGGCTTCAACATGCTGGACCCGATCAAAAGCACCATCGTCACACCGGGCATGGACTTGAACGGCCGTTTCGCCAAAACCGGCATTCCGGCGAGCATCGTCACCAAGTTCCTCGCCGAACACGGCGTGGTGGTGGAGAAGACCGGCCTGTACAGTTTTTTCATCATGTTCACCATCGGCATCACCAAAGGCCGCTGGAACAGCATGTTGACTGCGCTACAGCAGTTCAAGGACGACTACGACAAAAACCAACCGATGTGGCGTATCCTGCCCGAGTTCTGCCAGAAGTACCCCAAATACGAAAAAATGGGCTTGGCTGACCTGTGCCAGCACCTGCACGCGCTGTATTCCAAATACGACATTGCCCGGCTCACCACCGACATGTATTTGAGCGACCTGACACCAGCCATGAAACCCAGCGACGCCTACGCCCACATCGCGCAGCGCAAAACCGAGCGGGTGGAAATTGACGCCTTGGAAGGCCGCATCACCGTGGGCCTGGTCACGCCGTACCCGCCCGGCATTCCGCTTTTGATCCCCGGTGAAGTGTTCAACCGCAAGATCGTTGATTATTTGAAGTTTTCGCGTGAGTTCAACGCGCAATGCCCCGGCTTTGAGACCGACATCCACGGCCTGGTGGAAGAAGAGGGTGCGGATGGCAAAAAGCATTATTTTGCGGACTGTGTGAAGGTCTGAGGGGTCCCCAGCGTTTGGTTCACGGCGTTTGGGTAAGCGATCAGCACGCGGGTGCTGCCGGGCGGGCGATCATCCATGCGCCACGCCCACACGCAGCAAGACGAATTTGTCTACATCTTGCAAGGCACGCCGACGCTCGTGACCAACGCCGGCGAGACGCCGCTGCAACCCGGCATGTGTGCTGGTTTCAAGGCGGGCACCGGCGACGCCCACCACCTCTTGAACCGCTGCGCTGAGCTGGTGGTGTACCTGGAAATCGGCGACCGCACGGCGGATGATGGCGCCACCTATCCGGATGACGGTATCCAGGCTGTGCGAATTCCTGGCGGCTGGCAATTCACTCACAAGGATGGATCGCCATATTGAGGCTTGGCAGACGTGTGATCTGGTCTGTTGGGTGGATGATTTGGATTCGAAAAGCTCATCCGCAAATGTTGTTTATATAATATTTTAATGTATTTTCGATCTAAAATTAATCATATATAATAATGATATTAATAGCAATAAATTCAATAAATATGTGGCCATGATTAATTTTTAATTATATATTTTATTTTAATAAAAATTATTGAAAAATCTGACATCTGCGAACACTTTTCGACGAGCTACTACACAAACGGCGCAAAGTCCAGGTTGGCTGGTCGAGGCTTGTGATGAAAAACAAAGTCGGCAAAATCCAAGAAAGTTTGCCAATCAGCCGGGGTGTGGTCGTGGCCGCCTTCGCGGTAAGACACTGCAGTCTGCTCCGGCTGGCCGAGCAACTGGTACACATGACGAGCAGCCACGTGCGTCTGCCACGTGCCCCGTGGGTTCGCCCAGGCGTCGCCCAGCGCTTCGGTGGTCAACAGAGCGCGCGGCGCCACCATCGCCTTAAGGAGGTGCTGATCAAACGGCAAAGCCCGCGCTTCGCCTGAATAGCGGGCCAAATCCGGCCCGAACCAATAGGGGAACTGCCGGATCACGTCCTGTAGCGTCTCTGCGCCAGGCGGTTGGAACTGAAAGCTGCCCGCACCGCCCGCGCCCGAGTTGTTGGCCGAAGTCAAAGCGATCCGTTCGTCCG
This sequence comes from Rhodoferax sp., assembly GCA_031365665.1. Taxonomy (GTDB): domain Bacteria; phylum Pseudomonadota; class Gammaproteobacteria; order Burkholderiales; family Burkholderiaceae_C; genus JANYCG01. The sequence goes on from JANLYO010000042.1 coordinate 2,328, forward strand.
TCGCGCCCGCCAGCAGCGCTGCCTTGCCGCCGCGCGAATGGCCCAAAACGGCGATTTTTTGACCGTCTACCTCAGGCAAGGTGAGCAGGGCGTCCACACAACGGTGAAAGCCCCAGGCCCAGGCCGCCAAAGCGCCAAACTGCAGCGTGGGGAATAGGGGATAAATGCCGTCATCCCGCCGGGCATGCCCTGCGTCCGCGGCCAGTTCAACCCGGTTGAACTGGGCCAAGGCGTACCCGCGGCCCAGCACTTCTGCAACTACCGCGTCGGTGGCATAGGCCCAACAGGCATCCCCCGTCAGAACCACCGGAAATGGGCCCGGCGCTGCTGGCGTCCACAGGCGCATGGGAAATGAAAAAGCCTGCGGTAAATCCAGTGTCAGGCGCAGCGAGGTGATGTTGGCGTGCAGGTTCGAGCCACCGAAGTGTTTGGCGCTGGCGCGGTGCAATTCTTCACAGTGCAACGGCACGGCGGGCGGCAGCCCGCCATAGGCCACATCGACCACGGTTTTGCTAATTTCCAACCGGCGCGCGGCCCACTGGCCGGCCTGCGTGATTTGCTTGCCTGCCAGGTCGCGCAAGGCGTCGGGTCGCGCAAGCACAGACAATGGGAGCTGTAAATCCGTCATGGTGTTTGCCCTCTTACAAGCGTCTCTCCTATTCGACTATAACGAGGACTTGCAGGCGGTGTGCACCGTTCTAGACCCCCGTGTAAATACGGGTGCGCAGGTCGGCAAGTATGTGTATCATTAGTAGATCAATTTTCATCGTCCCCGACGTCGCAGAGGTTAAATCATGTTGAACCACACCAAGGTAAAAGCCATTCTCAATCCATCGATTCTCAAGGCCGGCTTGCCCTGGCTGCTGTCAGGCCTGGCCGCGTTGCCCATGGCTGTGTCGGCAGCTGAAATTCGAGTCATGTGTTACCAGGACGGCGTCGAGTGTGACGTCACCGCCGAACAGGCCAAACGGTTCGAAACCGCTAACCCCGGCACCAAGGTCATTCTCGACGTCGTGCCCTACAAGTCGATTGTGGAGCAACTGCCGGTGCAACTGGCCGCCGGGCAAGGCCCGGACATTGCCCGCGTGACGGACTTGGGTGGCCTCTCCAAGTACTACCTGGACATCAGCGCGCATGTGAAAGACAAAGCGTATTGGGAAACCAACTTTGGCGCGACGCTCCCCTGGCTGCGGCCAACCGCAGGTGACAAAGGCATTTACGGCTTCATGTCCCAGCTCACCATGACGGGCCCTTATGTCAACAAGACTCTGTTCGAGCAGGCCAAAGTGCCGATGCCTGGCCCCAAGGCCACCTGGGACGAGTGGGTGGATGCGACGCGCAAGGTCGCCAAGGCCACGCAGACCCCGGCCGCTCTGGCGTGGGATCGCTCGGGCCACCGCTTTGCCGGCCCGGCCATCAGTTATGGTGCCAAGATTTTTGATGCCAAAGGTGATCTTGTGCTGGACGAAGGCTATAAAACGACCGTCAACAAATTCGTGGCCTGGCACAAAGACGGCGCCATGCTCAAAGAAGTTTGGGCCGGTAGCGGCGGCTCCAGTTACGCTGACTCCATCGGCGAATTCAAAAACGGCCGCGTCGCCATGGTGCTTTCTGGCTCGTGGCAGATCAACCGCCTGCAAAAAGACATCGGCAATGCTTTCGACTGGGTTGCTGTGCCTAATCCCTGTGGACCTGCGGCCTGCACCGGCATTCCAGGCGGCGCCGCCTGGGTGGCCCTTAAAACCAGCAAGTCGCCCAAGGAAGCCGGCATGTTCCTGGACTTCATCGCCCAGGAAGCCAACTACGCGGAGTTCGCCGGCAAAACCAACAACATTCCGGCCCACGCAGGTTTGGCCAAGAAAGGGGTGACCTACCCCAGTGCGACGCCGCAGGCACGCGCGGCATTGAGCACCTTCAGCGGCGGTGTTGCCAGCTTGTCGCCAGTGGCCTACCAATTCCAAGGTTACAAGTTCAACCGCGCAATCATGTTGCCGACCGTCTCGAGGGTGACCCAGGCTATCGTGGGTGAAATGAGCGCCGATGAGGCCATGACCAAAATCAGCGTCGATATGGCTGATGCGGTCAAGCAAGCACAGAAGTAAACAACAGCCCTAGCCACCAATATTCCGCAGCAAGCTGTAAGAAGAGACAACAAATGGCTCGCGCATTGGGTCTCTTCTTCAACCTTTTCGAGCCGCTGTTCCGCTTGGGACAGCGCTTGCTGGGGTTTTCGCGTCTGGGTTGGCTGTTTGTCGCACCCAATTTGCTGGTGTTTGGCTTTTTCACGTTCCTGCCAATCATCATCAATGTCGTTTACGCAGTCACGGGAGGCGTCAAACTCATGCCGTTTGAGCGGCCTTTCACTGGCGCAGAAAATTTCGGCATTTTGCTCGAATGCCGAGATTATTTTGATATCCAGACCTGCCGAAAAGACGTTTTTTGGCGCGCAATCTTCAACACCGTTAAATTCAGCCTTATCCAGGTCGTCTTGATGGTGGTGTTGTCACTCGCAACCGCGCTCGTGCTGAACCGCAAAATCATCGGCAGGGGCTTTTGGCGCGGCGTGTTTTTCTACCCCGTATTGTTGTCACCTGTTGTCGTGGCGCTGATCTGGAAGTGGCTGCTCCAGAGCCAAGGTGTCTTTAATGCTGGGCTGGTCGCCATCGGTTCGAGCCCGATCGACTGGTTGACGGACGCCAGTTGGGCTTTTTTCTGGACGGTTTTCGTATCGATATGGGCACATATGGGTTTTTACACACTCATCCTGCTGGCGGGCCTGCAGGCGATTCCCAAAGACATGTACGAAGCCGCCGAAATGGATGGCGCTTCGCCGTGGCGCACCTTGCGCCGCATCACCCTTCCACTGCTGATGCCCAACTTGATCGTGGTGCTGGTTCTGGCGATGATCCGAGCAGTGCAAATTTTTGACGAGGTCTACGTGCTTACTGGCGGCGGGCCCGGCTCCGCCACCACCTTCATCGTGCAGTTCATCTATCAAACCGGTTTTGCCGAGCAAATCCACCTGTATGGGCTGGCGGCGGCGGCTTCATTGATTCTTGCGCTGGGATTGATGTTGTTGACGTTTGCCCAGCTCAAACTCACCGGCGCCAAAGACGCTGGCCAGAAAGCACGGTAAGCCATGTCGATTGCAAGTTTCCTGACCAAAACCCATGGCCGTGGCAAACTCGACTGGACCGATTGGGTGAGTTACATCTATCTGTTTGTGGGATTGCTCACGATGTTTGGACCGGTGCTCTGGCTGGTGATGTCGTCACTGAAAACCGAAAGCGCGCTGGCTCAATTCCCACCCACTTTTCTGCCCTATAGCCAGAAATCCGTGGTGGTTGCGGGTCACGAAAAACCGCTGCCTCTGTACATGACCAAAGACGACACGGGCGCCCAGCGCGAAATGGCGCAGGTACGGCGCATTGGCATCATGGCCACAATGGTGGATCCGGCCAAGCCTGAGACGCAAATACGGGTCAACATCAATGAGCGCAAGCCGATCAACGAACTGAAATTTTCGCCGGGCAATTACACCGACATATTTGCCAAGTTCAGTTTCGGCATTTATCTGTGGAACAGCGTATTCATCACCGTTGTAGCCACCTTATTGACGCTGTTGATTAACTCGATGGCGGCGTTTGCGCTGTCCAAATACCAGTTCAAGGGCCATCGAGCAGTGTTTATGTTGATCTTCGCGAACTTGATGATTCCACCCACCATCATTTTGGTGCCCGTATTCCTGGTGATCAACAGCGCCGGGCTGCTCAACAACCTGTGGGGAGTGATTTTGCCGGCCATTGCCACCCCCACTGGCGTGTTCCTGCTGCGCCAATACATGCTGACGATCCCAGACGAATTGCTGGAAGCCGCGCGCATGGACCATGCCAGTGAGTGGCGCATCTACTGGCGCATCATCCTTCCTCTGGCCGCCCCTGCGCTGGCTGTACTGGCGATCTTCTCGGTCATGTGGCGTTGGAACGATTTCCTGCTGCCGTTGATTGTGCTTTCCAAATCGGAATTTTTCACCCTCCAGTTGGCACTCAATTCTTTCCAAGGCGAGCTCAATACGCAATGGCACTTTCTTTTGGCGATGACAGTCATCACACTCATCCCTATCACGCTGGTATTTGCGTTCTTGCAGAAGTACATCACCACAGGCATCGCCAGCGCAGGCGTAAAGTGAAAAAACGATGGCAACACTCTCACTGAACCGTATCGTCAAATCGTTTGACAAAACGACCATCCTCCACGGGATTGACCTGCAGGTGCAAGACGGCGAGTTTGTTGTCTTTGTGGGTCCGTCAGGCTGCGGAAAATCCACATTGCTGCGTGTCATTTCCGGCCTTGAGTCTGCCACGACGGGCGACTTGCTAATCGACGGCCAAAACGTCAACAGCGTAAGCGCCGCCCACCGTGGCTGCGCCATGGTATTCCAGTCCTACGCGTTGTACCCGCACATGAGTGTGCGTGACAACATGGCGTTTGGCCTGGAAAACCTCGGTATGGAGACAGACCAAATCGACTCCAAAGTCAGTGCCGCAGCCACGCTGTTGCGGCTCGGTGAATTGATGCAGCGCAAACCTACCCAGCTCTCGGGTGGCCAACGACAGCGCGTGGCCATTGGGCGCGCGATCGTGCGCGAACCCAAATTGTTTCTCTTTGACGAGCCTCTCTCCAACCTCGACGCGGAGTTGCGTGTCTCCATGCGCGCTGAAATTCGGGATCTGCACGCTCGGCTCAAGGCCACCATGATTTACGTCACGCACGACCAGGTGGAGGCCATGACCATGGCCGACAAAATTGTCGTGCTGCGCGCCGGCAAAGTAGAACAAGTCGGCGCTCCGCTGGAGTTGTACAACCGGCCGGTGAACACTTTTGTTGCTGGCTTCATTGGCAGCCCACGCATGAACTTCCTGCCCGTCGCCCTGTTGCCGGCTGACCCGACTCTCACCGCCCAGTTGCCACCCGGCACGCATAGCATCGGCATCCGCCCGGAGCATGCCGAAATCGGTTCTGATGGCCCGGTCACCCTGCATGTTTCGCAGGTCGAGCAACTGGGTGCCAGCAGCCTGTTGCATGGCATCGTGGGGCGAGGTACGCCGCATGAAGCGCCCTTCGAAATGGTCTGCGTCGGCCAGACGGCGATCAAAGGCGGCGATTCCGTGCGACTCGGGCTTCCCACTGGCCGACTCCATTGTTTTGACAAGGGCGGCCTGAGGGTCTGATGCGTTGAACACTTTGGCGGTTTCGGACAACGTGACGCGTCTCCAGCACGGAGTCGATGTCGCGCTCCTTGACGGTTCCTGTTTCCAGATTCAGGTGTTGGGGGCGACGATGTTTCGGGTGCGGGTCAAACCCGCCGGCGGATACCGAGAGCCGCGCACCTGGGCAATCGCGCCGATGCAGGGGCAGGGCACTCACCAAGATGTCGCCTGGAGCGGGCGCGCGCGTGATGATCTTTCAGGATTCAGTTGTCCGGCTGTGGAAATTTCTGAGCTGCGTGAATGCGTTACCCTGAAAACTGACGGTCTGGCAGTCACGCTCAACCTCGATCCCTTGACCCTGAGCTGGTGCTGTGCGGCCGGCAAGCCATTGTTGAGCGACCGCGCCACCTCAGCCTATTTCGCCAGCAAACGCACCGGGGCCGTGCGCCACTATGTGCAGCGTGACCGGGCCGAACGATACTACGGCTTGGGCGACAAAACCGGTGCGCTGAATCTTCACGGCCGACGCTTGCGCACTTTGGCGCTCGACGCCTTAGGTTATGACCCAAAACACGGGGATCCGCTTTACAAACATTGGCCGTTTGTGATGACACGGACGGCGGATGGGTTGTGGTACGGGGTGTATTACGACACGCTTGCCGCCTGCACCTTTGATCTGGGTGCCGAACATGACAATTACCATGATTTGTACAGGTACGTTGAGATTGACGATGGTGACCTTGACTATTACGTCATGGCCGGAAAAACGCCAACCGAAGTCCTTGCACAGTTCCTGCGCCTCATCGGGGGGACACACCTGCCCCCGCGTTGGTCGCTGGGTTTTGCGCAGACCGCCATGGGTTTGGCGGACGCGCCGGACGCGCAAGCGCAGTTGGACGGTTTTATCGATAGAGTGCTTGCAGAAGGTGCCCCGGTATCGTCCTTTCATTACGGCTCCGGTTACTCGTCGATAGGCAAACGCCGTTACGTTTTTACCTGGAACCATGGCAAGTTTCCCGATCCCAAATCGCTGAATGCGAAGTTTCAACGGGCCGGAATGAGGCTGGTCGCCAACGTGAAGCCCTGCCTGCTCGATGACCACCCCGCCCACGACGACGTGGCAAACCAGAAGGCTTTTATCAAGGATGCTAAAACGGGTTTGCCTGTGATCGAGCAGTTTTGGGACGGCGTCGGCGCCCATCTTGACTTCTCAACGGCAGCGGGCATTTCCTGGTGGCAAAAAAACTTGAAGGCCCAGGTGCTGGACTTTGGCATTGACGCCGCTTGGAATGACAACAACGAATATGCGGTGATGCACGACGCAGCAGCCTGCAATGGCTTTGGTCAAGAAATCCCTATGCATCGGGCGCGACCCCTGCATCCCATGCTAATGACACGCGCGAGTTTTGAGGCGCAAGTCAACAACAACTCTGGTGAATCGGCCTTTACGGTCTCACGGGGAGGCTCGCCCGGCCTTCAACGGTATGCACAAACCTGGTCGGGCGACAACACGACCAGCTGGGGGACTTTGCGCTGGAACATTCGCACCGGGCTGCAAATGAGTCTCTCAGGGATGTTCAACGTTGGTCATGATGTAGGCGGGTTTGCAGGACCGCAGCCTGATCCCGAGCTCTTTTTACGTTGGGTCCAGGCTTGTAGCCTGAACCCCCGTATGGTCATGAATTCCTGGAAGACCGACGGATCGATCAATTTGCCGTGGATGCATGAAGCCGTGAAGCAAGAGGTGATCAGCGCCATTTCGCTTCGGTATACCTTGCTGCCCTATTTGTGGTCGCTCTTTGAACGGGCAAGCAAGCACCATGAGCCCATCATTCGGCCCAGTTTTTTCAGTTTTCCGGACGACGAAAAATGTTTTGCTGACAGCGACGATTTCATGCTAGGTGACGGTTTGCTGGTTGCCCCGGTGGTCGAGCCGGGGGCCTGCAGCCGGACGGTCTACTTGCCAGAGGGCCCCCGCGCGTGGTTTGATTTCCACTCCGGCGCCCAATTGGCGGCAGGGCAATGGCATACGGTCGACGCGCCCCTTGCAAAATTGCCTCTATTCGTCAGAGCGGGCGTCCCCATTCCATTGGCGTCGGCACCGGTCGGGCAAGTGCAACGGCATGATGATCCAGTGACGCAGGTGCTCTTGCATCCCGCATAGCAGAATCCCTTGAAAAAGCTGCAATATTTCTATTGCCAACGAGCAGAATAACGCGCCAGGTTCGGGTTGACCCAGGTTTTTGAATACTCCTCGACGAGATTGGCATTGGACCAGGCATGACGCTCAATGAAGGTGCAGGGCGCATCAGCGGGCAAGCTCAAGGGCCCGCAGGCCCATTTTGGAATTCGGTCTATCGCAATGTGGTCTTCCACCCGTGAAATCCAAAAACCAAAATGGTCTTTGTAATGGAGGTAAAGAGATTCACTTAGCTCTCTGGCCTGAAGGTTTTTTTTGTGGCGCAAATCGATCCAGATCTCTTCTGCCGCTATGGGCGCGCCGTTCAGGAGGCGCGCGCGGCGAATCCGATAGGCTTTTGACGCGCCCGAACTTCCAGCAAAAACGACACCTTTGGGTGGCGTTTCCACGTCAAGTCCAAGAATCTCGGCGCTTGGCAATCCGCCGCCCTGAATCAGCTCCAGACGGAAGAATTCGTAAATGTTTTTGCCGCGTTTGCCTGTCTGCACATAAGTGCCGGAGCCCTGTTTTCGGATCAAAACACCACGCTGTTCCAATTCGGCGACAGCCTTTCTCAGGGTGCCAACGGCTACGCCCAGAGACACGGAAAGTTCGACCTCCGTCGGTATTCGCTCGCCAATTCGCCAGTGGCCCGCAAGAATTTCTCGGGTCAACATTTCGCTAATTTGCAAATACCTTGGCAGCGGTTTGGACGGCAATGGATCTGTCATAAAAATAGGTTAAGATACGGCTAAATTCATTTACTATTCATTTATTATATTTTTATCCCGATGAAATTACTTCCAAGGAGAATTCCATGAGTGTTGTGCCTGTAAAAAGTGGCTCGATCGACGCTGCAGAGGTGTCCTGGTTTGCGCCTCTGTGCTCGGATGATTATCGCTTCCTGGGGGTTCCAGACGGCAAGCTGCGAAGCAGTTGGGCCAATACGCGCGACGTTTTGCTGGCTGCCGACCGGTTGGGCTACGGCAACATTCTGTGCCCCTCGTCGTATCAGGTGGGGCAAGACACCTTGACATTTGCTTCTGCCGTTGCACCGCTGACCAAAAACATCAATTTGTTGGCCGCCATCCGTTGCGGAGAATTGCATCCGGCCATGCTGGCCCGCACGGTTGCCACCCTTGACCACATCCTGGAAGGCCGACTCACCCTGAATGTCATTTCGTCGAATTTTCCTGGTGAAGATGCGACCAATGAACATCGGTACCAAAGGTCTTGGGAGGTTGTTGAAATTCTCCGCCAAGCTTGGACGCAGGACGAAATCAACTACGACGGGAAAATATACCAACTCAAGGGCCTGTCCACCGACCCGGTGCGGCCGTACCAACAAAACGGCGGCCCGCTACTGTATTTCGGAGGTTATAGCCCCCCGGCAATCGACTTGTGCGCCGCACACTGTGACGTTTACCTCATGTGGCCCGAGCCTGAGGATACGCTGGCCCAACGCATGAAGGCCGTTCATGAACGTGCCGCCCACTATGGCCGTGTGATCGATTACGGACTGCGGGTACACATGATTGTCCGTGACACAGAGCAAGAGG
>JANLYO010000066.1:0-27396 GCA_031365665.1 Rhodoferax sp.
GCTGACGTGGCCGTGGCAGTCGATGATCATGGGTGTCTCCTGTAAATTCGTGGGGTCGATTTGGGTGGAAATTTGTGCTCAAGCGCCTGTGAAAGTGGCCGCTCCGGGTTGGAGCCCCATCGCGTGCTCGAAGGCGCGGCGCACCCTGGGGGGCTGTCCGAACTGGAAAATGTAGTCCTCCAATTGGCTCTTGAACATGGGATGGGACTTGAATTCAGCACGTGTCAGTCCATCGACCAGAACCTTGCGTGCGGCGATAGGGAGTTGCACTTGATGGTTGCGCGCTTCATCGCGAATCAGTCCACGGGGGTCGCGCCCGGCTTCGATGGCCTTGATGTCATGGAACAGGGCTTTGCGAAGCATCACAACGCCGCCGTCGCTCGTGCCTAGATGTTCTTCCGTACGGTCTGCAATTTTTCCCTGGCCTACCCAGGCTACGAAGTCCTGGTTCATCACATGGCTAGAGATCCAGCGCCCAGTGGCCGGGTCTGTGATCGGGCCATGCCATGTCGGAATGGCTTTTTGCACGTAGGGCTCGGACTCCTTTGGTACGCGCGTGAACGCCCAGGTAATGGACAGCGTGTTTTCATCGTCGATGGGAACCCGCCATTCAAAGTGGTCTCCAAGGAAAAACGCGTTGGGCCATAGGCAGACGCGCCCTATCGTCCACAGCGGGTCCGCTTCACTGGTGTCCTGTCGCACGCGCTTGTAGGTCAGCCCAAACTCAAACTCGTCGAAGGCGACTTTTACGTGTGTAGGCGCGTAGGGCCCCGTCGCGCCCGTCTGGCGCAGCTTCCAGTTGGAATGCATCCATTCAAAGTGCACCGGATCAATGGAGTTTTCCTGGCACTGAAACCAGTTGCACGGCAGCTCGGAAATAACCACTTGCGCGAAACCGTTGGCCCATGAGAAAGGCTCCCAGTCAGGCAGCAGCGGTGCGGGTTGTGGGCCCAGGTAAGCCCAGAGCATGCCGGCCTTCTGTTGCACGGGGTAAGACTGGATTCGGATGCTGTCCTTGTAGTTCGCTTTTAGATTGGCGATGTCTTCAAACGGTTGTTCGATACACTGCCCGTCATGGCGGTACAGCCACCCGTGGTAATTGCAGCGCAGGCCACAGGGCTCCACAAAACCGTAGGCCAGATCGGCGCGCCGATGCGGGCAGCGGCGGTCAACCAGGCCAAAGTTGCCGCCCAGATCCTTGTAGAGCACCAGGTCTTCGCCCATCAGCCGGATTGGCTTTATGGCTTGCTGGTCAAATTCTTCAACGCCGGCCACGGGCATCCAGTACCGGCGCAACAGGGAGCCCATTGGGGTGCCAGGGCCTACCTGGGTCAGGGTGGCATTGCGTTCTGCGGTCAACATGATTTGGGCTTTGTCCCTTCTTGATTACTTTTTTGATTAAAGGAAACGAGTGGGCCAGATCATCGTGCGCCACATGTGGGCAACCGGGCTGCCATCAAAGCCAAGCCCTTCTTTGGGCTGGCAGAAGTGCTGGCCGACCAGGTCGGCAAAATCGTCCAGCGTCGCATTGGTATCTGGCCCCTGGGCATAAATGTCGTTCAAGGTGATCAGGCGGCTGGTCATGTACCAGCGATGGCCGCGTGCGACACGGTGCGCTTCTTCAATATACGGGTCGGGCACGTAGTATTCGCCGAACCAATCGCGGTAGTTTTTCGGGTACGCGTAACCAACCGATTCGTCCGGAAAAAACCGCAGGGCCTGGTGGTGCCGGATGGCCCAGCTCACTTCTTCATCCACATACGGCTCTATTAGCTGTGCACCCCAATAGCCGTGGTCGCCACGGATGAGCCCCGCAACGGCAATGTCGTGTAACAGGCAGGCCAACACAACCTTGTCAGGCTGGCCGCTGCGCCGGGCATGGCTGGCACTTTGCAACAGATGCGTGACCGTGTGGGCGGCGAACCGGTGGCGAAAAAAATCCAGCAACGTGGGGCGGGCCGGCATGGCCGACAAGCGTGGGTCATCACCCATCAGGAACAGCTTGGGAGCCTCTGGCTCATCCCACGATGCCGGGCGTTCAAATGGCTGGGTGGGGTCTCGCTCACCGGACGTAAAAAGCGTTGACGGAACCACTTTTCGATTCATGGCAACCGGTAACAGGTTATCCGAGGTGCGGGCTTCAGGTTTATGCATCCAGGTTCTCCAGGTACTTTGATTCAGGCCACTGCGGAGGGTGGTTCAGGGCAGTTCACACCCAGCGACTGCGCCAGCGCGACCAGTTGGCCCCACGTGTCCGGGTCCAGCTGAATTCCAAGATTGAGCCTTTGGAGGCGGGTGCGCGCCTCGCTCTCACCAGGCACCATGACGGGCTGGCCGGGGTCGGCCGGCCGAGCGCTGCGGAAGTAGTCCAGCAGCGCTCGCGCCTCAGCATGTGCTGCAGCCGCGTCGCCCAATGACTGAGGGTTGATCACCACCGCAAAAAGATTGTTGGCTGCCGCCATGCGCTGCTGGTTGCCATTGCCGGGTTGAATCGTTTCACCTCCCATCAAAGCCCCGGCAAAAAGATCACAGAAAAGGCCGAGGCCCGACCCCTTGTGCAGGCCGAATGGAAGAATCGCACCGTGTGGGTCTCCCAAGGCATAACGCGGGTCGGTAGTTGGGTGCCCCGCATCGTCAAGCAGCAGACCGGCAGGGAGTTCAAGACCGCTGGCTTTCGCAACCCGGGCCTTGCCAACCGCCATCACCGCCGTGGCCGCATCCAGTACTACGGGCGCGAGTCCATCGATAGCCGGAAAGGCAAGGCAAAACGGATTGCTGGCCAGACGCGCCTGAAGACCTCCGTACGGCGCAACAGTAGGGGGGTGACCTACTGCATTGACCAGCATGAGGGACGCCATGCCAGCCTGCGATACGTATTCACCATGGTCACCGATTCGCCCGAGGTGGCCGGCATTGCGCAGGCTGACCAGCGCGATGCCTAACTCACCTGCACGCTGCATGGCAGCGTCCAGTACCGTGCGTGCCGTCAAATGGCCGAAGCCCCGGTCACCGTCATACACAAGAACTGCTCCGAAATCGGTCACCAACCTGGGCGTGCGGTTGGGAAACAGCCCACCGCGGCGCACGCTTGCAAGATAAAGAGGCAGCATGCCCACGCCGTGGCTGTCGTGGCCCGTCAGATTGGCGTCCACCAAGTGACGCGCCACCCGATCAGCTTCTGCGGGCGCACAACCGGCCTCTTTCAAGCACGCATTGGCCAGTTCGTACAGGTCTGCTTGAGGAATCAGAACCATGGTGTGGATTGGGAAAGTACGGGTCTTGCATGGTCTAAAAATATCATATTAATACCAATAACCTCATTTGTGTCAAACCAAAACCATGTTGCAGCGCACAAACTCAGACGGGGTGAACCCCAGTTGCGATATTTAATCTAATAACATAATATCAATCGATGCCAACGGATGCCAACCCCGCTGCCTGGAGCTCACAGCCTGATTCGTCCAGCTCGCCGATCTGGGCGCCGGTCCAGGCGGACACGCTTTCATGGCGAATCGTCAGTCAGGTACGCAAAGCCTTGTTCGCAGGGCAACTCAAGTCCGGCGACTTTCTGGGCACAGAAGCCTCGATTGCGGCACAGTTTGCGGTCTCGCGGATGGCGGCGCGCGACGCCTTGCGCTCTCTCGCAGCGGTAGGCATCATCACGATTCGCCAGGGGGCGAAAGGTGGCGCCGTCATTGCGCAGGGCAATGCGGAGCACTTTGCCGATGCCCTCGCGGTGCAACTGACGCTCATCGGCGTCAGCGACACCGAAATGCTCGACGCACAAATCGGCATCGAAGCCATGGCCGCAGAACTGGCCGCCCAAAGGGCGACACCCGAGGACCTGACCCGCATGGCCGGGCTTCTGGAGGAGCTGCGCAGGTTGCTTGACGAACCCGTCAGCTTTACCGACGTATCCATGCGTTTTCATCTTGCCGTTGTCGAGGCGTCCCACAATCGCGCGCTGGTGGCGCAATTCAAGGCGCTGCGGCATATCTTGTTGCCAGCCTACACCCGCCACACAACCCGGGAAATTGCCCAGCGCGCCATAGAAGCGCATGGCATCCTGCTGCGGCACATTGAAGACGGCGATGCCGAGGGCGCGCGAACGCAAATGGTGAAGCGGCTGAGGGTCATACGGACCCATCGCTTTTCCGGTGATGAATCTCCCGGCGCCAGACATTGAGCCGGGGAATTTTCTTTCAAATGAGTTGACGCAAGACACATGCAACCAGACCAGAAGGAGACCGCCATGCCAAACAAGGATTCCAGCCCAGTCAACCGTCAACGACGGGTTGTGCTCTGCGGCTCTGCGGCAATCGCCGCCAGCGCATTGATCGCGGCCCCCAGGGCCAATGCCCAGACCTTGCAAAAAGTCACCCTTGCCTACCCGACCCGCAGCGGTGCGTCGTGGCCCATGTTCATTGCCAAGGAGGCCGGGTATTACACCAAGTACGGCCTGGACGTGAACCTGGTGTTTGGCGTACACCCGGCCGGCATTGCCATGCTGACGAGCGGCGAGGCGCACACGGCCAATTACGGCATTGACCCGGTCATGAACGCTGCCACCAAAGACGCCACGTTTGTTGCCATGGGGTCTTCGCTGAACAAGGGCAGCTTTGCGTTCATCGCCCGCAAAGGCATCAAGCGAGGGCAAGACCTGAAAGGCATGAAGATCGGCATTGGCCGGGTCGGCGACACGCCCTACCACTACACGGTGTCAATGCTGAAGAAATGGAAGATCGGCCCACGCGACGTGACCTGGGTGCCCAGCGGCGCCGATGCGGCTGGACGGGTTGCCACGCTGGCGGCGGGACAAGTAGACGCGGGGCTTCTAACCACCCCGTCATTTTTCCGCCTGATCGATGACGGTGCGTTCAACAACCTGGGGTACATCTCGGAGTTTCCGGACATCTTCGTGTCCACGGTCTATCTGTTTCGCAAGAGCTACCTGGCGCAAAACCCCACTGTCGCTGAAAACCTGATCAAGGCCCATGCCGAGGCGATCAACCGGTTCTACGATGACAAGATCATGGCCATCAAGAGTTATTCGTCACAGATACGTGGCGAAACGCCGGTCGATACCGCGCGCGTTTACGACCTGTACCGCAAAGACAACTTGCTCGACCGCATTCCCTTTGTCCTCAAAGGCGCGATTGCCTCCGGGGTGGAGCGCGACGGGGACGCCAATCCGCAACTCAAAACCTTTGACTTCAGCAAGCTGGTGGACAACTCTGTCGTTCTCAAACTGGTGCGCGAAGGCTGGTTTGAAAAACTGTATGGGCCCTCTGTCAAGGCCGAGCAGGATCGCAAGCTCAAGGAGGCGTTTGGTCTATGAGCCAGACGACCGAGGGACGCATCTCGCCCGCGCCCATGCTCGACATCGAGCGGTTGACCTACCGCTACTGGCTGGAGCGCGAACAACGCGAGTTTCTGGCGTTTGCCGACGTGTCGCTCAAGGTCGGCGATGGCGAGTTTGTTTGTGTTGTGGGTCCCAGCGGTTGCGGCAAAACGACTCTCCTCAATGTCGTGGCGGGCTTGCTGCCTTACAACGAAGGCGCTTTGCGAATCGGCGGCGCGATGGTCAACGGGCCAGGCCTGTCACGCGCCGTGGTGTTCCAGCAGGCCAGCCTGTTGCCCTGGCGCACGGTCACCGGCAATATCAGATACGGCATGGAGATGCAGCGCCGTTTTGACGAAGCCACGATGCATGAGCGTGCTGACCGATTCGTCAAACTGGTCGGACTATCCGGATTCGAAGCGCGGTACCCGTCCGAGTTGTCGGGCGGCATGCAGCAGCGGGTCAACCTGGCGCGTGCCCTGGCCACGGATCCGGAAGTGCTGCTGATGGACGAGCCCTTTGCCGCGCTCGACGCCCAGACGCGCGAGTTCATGCAGTCCGAACTGCTCAAGATCTGGGCCAAACAGCAGAAGACAGTGCTCTTCATCACCCATCAGATTGACGAAGCGGTCTACCTGGCGGACCGGGTGGTCGTGATGGGCACCCGGCCTGGCCGTGTCAAGGCAGTGTTCGAGGTGCCGTTTGAGCGGCCCCGAACCCTGTCTGTGAAGCGTGATCCCGCTTTTCTGAATCTTGTCGATCAGGTCTGGCGCCTGATCGAAGAAGAGGCAGCGGGGATTGGTGTCATACGCGTGCCCGACTAACACCGGAGTTTCCATGTCTGCTCTGCCCACCTCCAACGCAACGGCCCTTCAAGCGCCACGCATGCGCCCGCCGCCAACCCTGTTCCAGAAACACCGTGCGCTCATTTTGGGCAGCACATCGGTTGTCGTGATGCTGGTGCTGTGGGAGCTGATATGGCAATCCGGCAAGATCTCGCCCCTTTTCTTCAGCGGGCCTTCCGCAGTCGCCACGCGCTTTGTTCACGAGCTAAACCACGGCAACTTGTTGTCGGATATCGCCTATAGCGGGCGAAACTTTCTGGTCGGGTTCAGCCTGGCCTGCCTGGTCGCCATTCCGCTGGGGATACTGCTGGGTTGGTACCGCAACTTCAGGCTGCTGGTGGATCCGTTTCTGAACGCGTTTTACGCCACGCCGCGCATCGCATTCATACCCTTGATCATCATCTGGTTTGGCATTGGCATGTGGTCTAAAGTTTTCATCATCTTTTTGGCCGTGCTGTTTCCGGTGCTCATCAACACCATTGCGGGTGTCAAGAATCTCGACCCGGATCTGCTCAAGTCAGCGCGGGCATTCTGCGCGTTGGATCGGCAGATCTTCATGACCATTGCGCTGCCATCCTCGGTGCCGTTCATTTTGGCTGGCGTGCGCCAGGGTGTTGCGCATGGCCTCATTGGCGTCATTGTGGGTGAACTGTTTGCCGGCAATGAAGGCATAGGCTTCATGATTGCCTATGCGGGCCAGACTTTCGCCACAGATCTGCTCCTGTGCGGGGTATTGATCACTGCCACGGCGGGCATCGTCATCACCATGATTGCAGACCGCATTCAGCGCCATTTTTCCAAATGGCGACCGAACGACATCGGAGGCTGAGCTGTGGCAAAAATTGTCCTGGGCATCGGCGCCTCACATGGGCCGATGTTGTCAACGCCACCCGCACAGTGGGACCTGCGTGCGGGCGCGGACCGCGCCAACAAGAGCCACGCCTATCAGGGCGAGCTGATGGACTTTGCTGCCCTCAAAGCTCATCGCGCCGAGGATTTCAGCCATGCCGCAAGCCTGCCAGAGCAGCAATTGCGTTTTGAGCGCTGCCAGGCCGCCCTTGACGTGCTTGCCGGTAAATTTCGCGCTGCTGCTGCCGATGTGGTGGTTGTCGTCGGCAATGACCAGCGCGAAGTGTTTCAGGACGATCTCACCGGGGCATTCACCGTCTTCTGTGGCGATACGATCCCCAATGTTCCACTCAATGCCGAACGGCGCGCGCGCCTGCCACCGGGCATCGCCATTGCTGAAGCCGGCCATTGCCCGCCTGAGGGCGCCAGCTATCCGGGGGCGCCACTTTCTGCACGGGCACTCGTGCGCTCGCTGGCGGCAGACGGGTTCGATATTGCGCAATCGGCTCGTTTGCCCGTGGGGGAAGACCGTCAGCAGGGCATACCGCATGCGTTTGGTTTCATTTATCGCCGCATCATGCAGGACCAGCCGCCGCCGTCGGTTCCCGTATTCGTGAACGGTGGCGTGCCAGACAACATTCCCAACGCGGCGCGTTGTCTGGCGTTTGGCCATGCATTGCAACGCGCCATAACATCTTGGCAAGAAGACCTCCGGGTGGTATTGATAGCATCCGGCGGCTGGACCCACTTTGTGATTGACGAGGCGCTGGACCGGCAATTTCTGGCAGGTATGCAAAACGGCGACGAGGCCGTGTTGGCCGCCATCCCGGAAAAAATGTTTCAGGGCAATACCGCCGAGATGAAAAACTGGTATCCGGTCGTGGCAGCCATGCACGACCAGGGCCTCAAGTTCCGGCTGGTGGACTATGTGCCGTGTTATCGAACTGAAGCAGGCACGGGCAATGCCATGGGTTTTGTGATTTGGGAGTGATATGACCGACACATCAAAAGCGGATGCGCAAAAGTCTTCTCAACAGGACCCGGTACTGCGCCTGGGCCGACTCGACGTATGCGCTGTTTCTGACGCCATGGACAAGCTGGGCTTGCCCGGCTCTGTGAGCGGCCTGGACCAGCGTGCCAGCACACGCCGCATTGCCGGCAGGGTCCTGACCATGCAGCTGGTCGCCAAAAACCAGGCACCACTACAAACCGGGGCGCCACGCCATCTGGGTACAACGGCCATTGAGGCTGCACAGAAGGGTGACATCATCGTGGTGGAACAGCGCTCGGGCATTGAGGCAGGCAGCTGGGGCGGCATCCTGTCGCTGGCCGCCAAGGTGCGAGGCATTGCCGGCGTGATCTGCGACGGCCCGGTGCGCGATATCGACGAAGCCCGGCAGTATGACTTCCCTGTTTATGCGCGTGGCCTCACGGCACGCACTGCGCGGGGACGGGTCGCCGAGGCCGCCACCAACGGCCCGGTGACGCTTGGTGATGTGACTGTGAACGCCGGTGACTACGCAATTGCCGACGCCAGTGGTGTGGTGTTCATTTGTGCTGCCGATATCGAGCGGATGCTGGACGCCGCCGAAGCCATCGTCGCCCGAGAGGCGGCCATGGCCAAGGCGCTGCTGGCGGGAAAACCGGTGTCACAGGTCATGGGTGCAGACTATGAGTACATGCTGACAGGGGGTTCGCCATGAGTCCCAGCGTATGGCTGCGGGTGAACCAACGGTGAACAGTTGCAAGCTGAGCTGACCGGGGAACCACACATGTCAGGCTTTGCACAATTTCCCGGCAGCGAAGTGCGAGCCAAGCTCGACCATCCGGTCATAGACGCCGACGCCCATGTCCTCGAATGCGAATTCGCCATCAATGACTTTCTGGCACAGGTGGGCGGTGCGGACATGGTGGAAAAATCGCGCAGCCGGATGCGCGCATCACCCTACAAGTTCAACACCCGCACCATCTGGTGGGGAACGCCATCAGGCAAACACACGGGCGACCGCGCCATGGCCATGTTGCCGCGGCTGTTCAAGGCACGCATGGCGGACGCAGGCATTGACTACGCGCATTGTTACACCACCAATGGGATTCCGGGCCTGTACATCCAGGACGACGAGTTGCGCCAGGCAACCTGCCGCGCGCTCAACACGATGTATGCAGACATGTTTTCAGAGGTGCGCGACTGCGTCTCACCAGTGGCCGTCATACCCACGTTTACACCTCAGGAAGCACTGGCCGAACTGGAATACGCCGTGCTCACGCTGGGCCACAAGGCCATCATGATTGGCACCGAAATCCGTCGTCCGCACCTCGAGATCCTGCGGCAGGCACCCCACCTTGCCCCTTTTTCCGAAACCACGCTGTCCATCGCCATGGACTCCCCGTTTGACTACGACCCGTTCTGGAAACGCTGCGTGGAACTGGGCGTGGCACCGGTTTGCCACACCGCAGCGCGGGGCAGCGGCTACCGCTCGTCACCCAACAACTATGTGTTCAATCATCTGGGAAGTTTTGCCACGGGTGCCGAGTTTTTCTGCCGGTCGCTTTTTTTTGGCGGCGTTACCCAGCGGTTTCCGACCCTCAACTTTGGCTTTCTGGAGGGTGGTGTGGCGTGGGCCATGACGCTGCTCAACGACATCGTTGAACACTTTGAGAAACGCAATATCGACAAGCTTCTGGAAAACCTGGATCCTGCCAAACTCGACGTGAACCTGCTGGCAAGCCTCTTTGAACAATACGGCAACAGCTACCTCACTGGCGAGCGTCTGCGGGCCAACCCGCATCACCGCGCCGCCAAACCGGAGCGGCCCGAGCCATTTGATGAGTTTGCGGACAGCGGCATGAAAGAGGTTCGCGATCTGCGAAAACTGTTTTGCGACAACTTCTACTTTGGCTGCGAGGCGGATGACCGCATGATGAGCGTGGCCTTCAACCGGCGATTGTCCCCGGTTGGCGCGGGGCTCAAGGCCATGTTTGGATCGGACATCGGACATTGGGATGTGATGGATGCCACCACCGTCCTGAGTGAGGCCTGGAGCCTGGTGGAGGGGCAATTGCTCACCCTCGATGACTTCCGCTCGCTGGTGTTCACTAACCCCGCACAAATGCATTTGAAGATGAATCCGGACTACTTCAAGGGCACGTCCATCGAATCGCAGGCCGCAGCGCTTCTGACCACCAAATTGGCATGATGTCGCACAGTGGGATACCAGAGTGAAAACACCCACATGACAACAGACTCACCAACGCAAACCACCATCGCGGTCAAAACGGTGGCCGAGGCCTATCTCGCCCTGCTCAAGGCGCGTGGTGTGGATCGGCTGTATGTCAATGCGGGCACTGATACACCGCCCATTATTGAAGCGTACGCGCGGTCTGCTGAGTCTGGTTTGCAACTTCCGCAACCCGTCATTTGCCCACACGAGAATCTGGCTGTCGGTATGGCGCACGGCGACGCGCTGGTGACGGGCCGGGCTCAGGCGGTGATGCTGCATGTGAGTGTGGGCACTGCCAACGCGATATGCGCGCTGATGAACGCGGCCCGCGATCAATGCCCGATCTTTTTGACCGCGGGTCGCACACCACTGTTTGAACAGGGGCGACTTGGCGCCCGCAATGCCTGGATTCACTGGGCGCAGGAGATGTACGACCAGGCCGGCATGTTGCGCGAGCTGGTCAAGTGGGACTATGAGTTGCGCGACGGCCTGAACCTGCGTGAGGTGATCGAGCGGGGACTGTCGATTGCCCACGCCAGCCCTCCCGGGCCGGTTTACCTGTCGCTGCCGCGCGAGGTGATTGCCCAAGCACAGCAAACTTTTTCATGGAGCGAGCCAGGCCCTGCGGCACCCAGCGAACCGCACCCGGACCTGCGTCAAGTCAAAACTGCTGCCACCTGGCTGGCCTCGGCAAAACGGCCATTGGTCATTGCTGCTGCCAGTGGCCGCAATCCGAAAGCCGTCGCTCTGCTGGCAGAGGTGGCCGAGCGTTTTGTCTTGCCTGTGGTCGAAAACAAGGCGCGCATGATTTGTCTGCCCGCCAGCAGCCCCCTGCATGCTGGCTTTGACGCCGAGGCGCTGATTGGAGACGCCGACGTGGTGCTCACGCTGGAGTCGGATGTGCCGTGGATCCCCAAAAACGGAATGCCGGCATTGACCGCGAAGGTGATCCAGGTGGCGCTCGACCCCTTGTGGACGGCCTACCCCCTGCGAAGCCATCGTGCGGACCTCTCCATCACATCGTCCAGCAGCGCATTCCTCGCGGCGCTCAAAGACGAGCTTGCTGCCGTGTCGCAGCCCGGACTGATTGCAACGCGACGGGACCATGCCACGGGTTTGTGCATGGCCCGGCGTTCGACCGATCTAGGCAAGCTTGAAACAGACCAGAAACGCGGCGGACCCATCACTAAAACCTGGCTGTCGCATTGCCTGAACGAGGCCAAGCCGGACGATGCCATCGTGGTCAACGAATATTGGGCCATGCGGCAGTACCTGCACTTTGACAGGCCCGGCAGTTTTTTCAGCCTGCCGCCGGCAGGTGGCCTCGGCTGGGCACTGCCCGCTGCACTGGGCATGGCCATGACCCATGGCGACCGTACCGTGATCGCTACGCTTGGCGACGGGGCCTACATTTTCTGCAACCCGAGTGCATGCCACCAGGTCGCAAGTGCTTACGGGTTGCCAGTACTCACCATCATTTGCAACAACGGCAAATGGGGGGCGGTTGAGCAGGCCACCATGGGGATGTATCGCAACAGCAGTGCGGGCCGAGCTTTTTCCATACCGTTGTCCGGGCTCTCGCCGTCGCCTGCGTTTGAAAAATACTGCGAAGCTTCCGGTGGCTACGGTGAAAAAGTGACTTCACGCGAGCAGTTGCCGGCAGCTCTCGCACGCGCGTTGAAAGTGGTGCGGGACGAGCGGCGCCAAGCGCTGCTCAATGTGATTTGTGAGTAGATGCTGAAATGACCGAGCCCCAGTTTAGTGTGGTGGCCCGAATGACAGACCTGGCACCCGGCGAGGTACGCCATGTGGAGTTGGCAGGGCAAGAGATCGCCGTTTTCAATGTAGACGGCGAGTTTTTCGCCACGTCGGACCGATGCACCCACATGCGGGCCCGCCTGTCAGATGGTTATGTCAACGCGGGGGTGGTTGAGTGCCCCCTGCATTTCGGAAAGTTCAACATCCGAACCGGGCACCCACTGTCGCCACCTTGCAAACTGAGTCTCGCCACCTATCCTGTGCAGGTTCGTGACAATTGCGTTTGGGTTGGTGTTCCATCGATCACTTGAAGCCAAGCGCAGCCTCCCGTTTGCAGAACAGTTTTGCGCGCTGGTAGCGTGAGGGTGTCTTGCGGAACACCGGCGCGAGAAAAACTCGATAAAAACCCGCGCTGCTTTTGCTATCGCGACGCAACTGCCGGGGTTACAACGTAGTTTCGAGGGTAAGTCCTAGTCGCCGGACACGCTGGCAAATTGATAATTAGTCCATCGCTCGAACTAAAGCGATGGGTGGAGCAAATTTTCAACCAGGCCAATATTGTTTTGGCGTTTTTCGGAGACAAACATGAAACTCAAACAGACACTGACCGCAATGGCATTTGGCTTGACAGCCATTGGTGCCATGGCCCAAACGATTGGCGTGAGCTGGTCCAACTTCCAGGAGGAGCGTTGGAAAACCGACGAAGCCGCCATCAAGGCGCAACTCGAAAAATCCGGTGGCAAATACATCAGCGCTGATGCGGGTGGTTCACCTGAGAAACAACTCGCCGACATCGACAGCTTGATCTCCAAAGGCGCCAAAGCCCTGATCATCTTGGCGATGGACAAAGATGCGATTTTGCCTGCCGTCAACAAAGCCAACCAGCAAAAAATCCCGGTGGTCGCGTATGACCGGCTGATCGAAGCCCCCGGCGTGTTTTACATCACCTTTGACAACGTCGAAGTCGGCCGCATGCAGGCCCGTGCCATCCTGGCGGCCAAGCCCAAAGGCAACTACGTGATGATCAAGGGCTCGCCCACCGACCCGAACGCCAACTTCCTGCGCGGCGGCCAACAAGAGATCATTGACGCTGCCGTGAAAAAGGGCGACATCAAGATCGTCGGCGAGGAATACACCGATGGCTGGAAGCCTGAAGTCGCGCAGAAAAACATGGAGCAGATCATCACCAAAAACAACGGCAAGATCGACGCCGTGGTCGCCTCCAACGACGGCATGGCCGGTGGTGTGGTGGCAGCCCTGACGGCCAAAGGCATCAAAGGTGTGCCCGTGTCCGGCCAAGACGGCGACCATGCTGCGCTGAACCGCGTCGCGCTGGGCACCCAGACGGTGTCGGTGTGGAAAGACTCGCGTGACCTGGGCCGTGAAGCCGCTTCGGCAGCTGTGGCACTGGCCAACGGCAAAAAGGTGGCCAACGCCACCAAGTGGGCTGGCGGTGAGAAAAAAGTCGAGCTGCAAGCCCAGTTCCTCAAGCCACTGGCCGTCACGTCCAAAAATCTGGATGCTGTCTTGAAGGCAGGCTGGATCAAGAAAGACGTTTTGTGCAAGGGTGTTGAAAAAGACGGTCCTGCTGTCTGCAAATAAACATCCGCTTGGATTTGTAGGCTGTAACTGCGGGCTGACAACCCGCAGTTTCGTTTCTGCACTGGACGGAGTATTGTGTGAACCAGACTTTGACCTCACTGAAGCAGGCGGCGATTGACTGGCGCCTGATCTTGATGGGAGCCGTGCTGGTGTTGATTGCGCTCGTCTTCAACATCCTCTCGGACGGCATTTTCCTGTCGCCGGAAAACCTGTACAACATCGCGCAACAAACCGCTGTGGTGGGCATCGTCTCCACCGTCGTGGTGCTGGTGATCGTGGCGCGCCATATCGACCTCTCGGTCGGTTCGGTGATGGGTTTTGTCGGCGTTTTGATCGCAACCCTGATGTACACCAAGGGCTGGAGCTGGCAAGAAGCTTCGCTGGCCGGGTTGGCTGTGGCCATTGCGGTGTCGCTTTACCAAGGCTCGCTCACGGCGATGCTGGGTGTGCCCTCTTTTGTGGTGACGCTGGGCGGGCTGATGTCGTTTCGCGGAGCCGCATTTTTAGTGGCGGATGGCAAAACGCAGCCGGTGAATGATGCGTTTTTCCAGCGTTTTGGGGGCGGATACGACGGCTCCATTGGCGTCACGGCCAGTTGGGTGGTGGCCGGTTTGATGTGCTTGGGTTTGCTTTTTGCCACTTTGCGCAAACGCCAGGCCAAAACCCGTTATGGCGTGCCCAACAATCCGGTTTGGGTGGACGCCCTGGTCGTGATCGTGCCGGTGGCCATCGTGATCGGATTTGCGGGTGCCATGAATGCCTACAAAATCCCCAATAAAGATGCGCCCCAGGGCATTCCAGTGCCCGTATTGATTTGGGCTGCGGTGGCGTTTTCGCTCTCATTTCTGGTGCACCGCACGCGGTTTGGGCGTTATGTGTTCGCGATGGGAGGCAACCCTGAAGCGGCGGCGCTGGTCGGTATTCCGGTGCGCCGCGTGACCTTGATGTTGTTCGCACTCATGGGCGCCTTGATCGCCATCGCAGCCATGGTGTCGATCGCCCGCCTGAATGCGGGCACGAATTCATTGGGTACGGGCATGGAGCTGTACGTGATTGCGGCAGCTGTGATTGGCGGCACCGCGCTGGCGGGTGGCAGCGGCTCGATACTGGGGTCGGTTTTGGGCGCCTTGATCATGCAGTCCATCGACAGCGGCATGTTGCTGCTGGATGTGCCGATTGGTTGGCGTTACGTCATCATTGGGCAGGTGTTGATTGCCGCCGTGGTGTTTGACGTGTTGTACCGCCGCGCCACGGGAGATACAACGTGAGCAACGGACAAGCCGGGCAATTTCCCGCCGGGGCGCCCCAAGGGAAATTAGCCCCCTCGGGGGGCAGCGACCCGCGAAGCGGCGGAGCGTGGGGGCCACCTGCCACCGCGACGCAGGGTCCGCTCGTCGCCTTGCGCAAAATCAGCAAGGCCTTCGGCGGCGTACACGCTGTCGAAGACGTCAGCCTCAACCTCTATCCGGGCGAGGTGGTCGCGGTGCTGGGCCATAACGGCGCTGGCAAATCCACGTTGATGAAAATGCTGGCAGGCGCTTACCCAATTGACAGCGGCGAGGTGGTCATTTCGGGTGTGACGGCGCACATCCGCACGCCGGCAGACGCACAGGCCATGGGCATCGAATCAATCTACCAGACACTCGCGCTGGCCGACAACCTCGACGCCGTGGCCAACCTGTTTCTGGGCCGCGAGCTTCTCACGCGCTGGCGCACGCTGGACGACCACCGCATGGACTCCGATGCGCGCAAGGTGTTTTTCCGTCTGAACAAGAACTTCACCAACATCCGTACACCGGTGCGCAGGCTCTCGGGCGGGCAAAGGCAGGTGGTGGCGATTTCGCGTGCCATCTATTTCAATGCCCGCATCCTCATCATGGACGAGCCCACGGCGGCGCTTGGGCCCGAAGAAACGGCGATGGTGGGCAACCTGGTGCGCCAGCTTAAGGCCGACGGCGTGGGCATTTTCCTCATCAGCCACGACATGCACGACGTGTTTGCCCTCTCGGATCGCGTGGCGGTGATGAAAAACGGCCGCCTGGTCGGCACCTACCGCACGGCTGATGTCACCGAAGACGAGGTGCTGGGCATGATCATCGGCGGCAGGCGTCCTGAAGGCAAAGCTGAATCGGCATTGTGAAAACCACTGGCGACCAGCAGCTTGTCAAACGCATCAACCGCAGTGTGTTGTTGCGCCTGGTGCGGGCGCAACCGGGCCTCTCGCGCGCGCAACTGTCCACGCAGAGCGGCTTGACCAAATCCACCGTGGGCGGCGCGGTGCGCGAGTTGCTCGATGAAGGCTGGCTGACAGAATCCGCCACCGCAGTCGCCCTTGCTGGAGCCGCCGGGCAGGGCCGGCCGTCTACGCCCTTGCAGATCAACGCCCGCGTGCGCGGCTTGGTCGGTGTCGAAGTAGCTGTGGACTGTTTGCGTGCCGCCAGCGTGAGTTTGCTTGGGGAGTTGGTGTGGTCTGAAGAAGAGCCCCTGGCAACGCTGGATCCTGTGTCAGTGTGTGCGCAAGTGGCGGCGATTGCGCTGCGTGCGCACGCCGAACTGGCCATGCGTGGCTTTCTGCTCTCTGGGGTGGGGCTGGGCCTGCCGGGCGCTTACGAAGAGGCCAGCGGCATTCTGCGTTTTGCGCCCAACTTGGGTTGGCGCAACCTGCCTTTTGCGCCGATGATCGCGCAGGCCTTCGTCGAGGCCGGCCTGCCCGACGTGCCGCTGCATATCCAAAACGAAGCCGATGCCGCTGCGTTGAGTGAATACGAATTTGCGCACAACGAAAACTCGGACGCCTTGATTTTTGTGACCTGCGATGTCGGTGTGGGCGCAGGCATTGTGCTCAACGACCGCCTCTACACCGGCTCGCAGGGCTTGGCCGGTGAAATCGGCCACACCATCCTTCAAATGGACGGGCCTCCGTGTTCCTGCGGGCGCCGGGGTTGCGCGGAAGCCTTCATCGGCGCGCGGGCGCTGGCGCGCGAACTGCGCAGCCCAGGCGGCTTGCTGCGGGCGGGCGGGCGCTTGGGTGTGCTGCTGCAAAACCTCTGGACGTCCTTCAACCCGGCTGTCATCGTGCTGGGCGGGAAGTCCTGTATCAAGCACCCCGGCTTGGTGGATGCCGCCAAGGCGGCGCTCGGCGCCTACGCCGCCAGCGCCGGCATGCCCGCGCCGGTGGTGCGCACCGCCAGTTACGGCCTGTTTGCCTCCGCGGTCGGGGCGGCAGCGCTGGTCTTGCACCAGTACCTGCGCCCGGTGCACATGCGCGCACGGCCAGCCCATGGCAGTACACCGGCCGGCATGGGCGTGCCATCTTTTTCCATGGCGGCCTGACGTGCTGGGCTTGACTTGTTAGGTTCGACATGTTTTTAGGCATTGACCTTGGCACCTCTGAAGTCAAGGTGCTGCTGTTGGCAGACGACCACCGGCTGGTCGGCGCGGCCGGCAGCGCCTTGGCGGTGTCACGGCCCCACGCTGGCCATAGCGAGCAAAACCCGCTGGATTGGTGGCTGGCCA
Source organism: Rhodoferax sp. (assembly GCA_031365665.1). Taxonomy (GTDB): domain Bacteria; phylum Pseudomonadota; class Gammaproteobacteria; order Burkholderiales; family Burkholderiaceae_C; genus JANYCG01. Next base: position 17,133 of record JANLYO010000066.1, read on the forward strand.
CTTTGGCCGCGCTGCAAAAGCTGCGCGCGGCGCACCCCAGTGAATACGCCGCCGCCCAGGCGATCGGGCTGTCTGGCCAGATGCATGGCGCGGTGCTGCTGGATGCGCAACACGCTGTTTTGCGCCCCGCGATTTTGTGGAACGACACCCGCACCAGCCAAGAATGCGTCGATATGATGCAAGAGTTTCCCAACCTGCCGCAACTTGCAGGCAGCTTGGTCATGCCCGGCTTCACCGCACCCAAACTGCGCTGGGTGGCGCGCCACGAGCCTCAGATTTTTGCCAAGGTGCGCAAAGTCCTGTTGCCCAAAGATTACATCCGTTTCAAACTCACCGGCGAGTTTGTATCCGACCTGTCCGATGCCAGCGGCACGGCTTGGCTGAACGTGGCGCACCGCGCCTGGTCGGAGCCGCTTTTGGCGCTGACCGGCCTCGATGTGAGTCATATGCCGCGATTGGTCGAAGGCAGCGCCGCAAGCGGCGTGTTGCGTGACGACATGGCGACGCTGCTGGGCTTGGGGCGTAATGTGCCGGGTGGCGTCATCGTGGCCGGTGGCGGTGGCGACAACGCGGCCAGCGCCGTGGGCATGGGCGCGGTCGAAGCCGGCCAAGGTTTTTTGTCTTTGGGCACCAGCGGCGTGTTGTTTGTTGTCACGCCAAGGTACCAGCCCAACGCGGCCAGCGCCACCCATGCGTTTTGCCACGCCGTGCCGGGCCAGTGGCATCAGATGAGTGTGATGTTGTCGGCCGCCAGTTGCCTGCAGTGGGCGACGCGGCTGCTGGGCGCGGCCTCGGAGTCGGAGCTTGAAGTCAAAGCCAGCACCTTGACTCCGGCTGAACGCGCCGCCGCGCCGCTGTTTTTGCCGTATTTGAGCGGCGAACGCACACCGCACAACAGCGCCACGGTGCGCGGCAGCCTGCATGGCCTGGACCACGACACCCACGCCGACAGCCTGGCCTACGCAGTGATCGAAGGTGTCAGCTTCGGCCTGAACGACGGCCTGGCTGCGCTGCGGGCGGCGGGAAGCCAGCCTCAGCGCCTGTCGCTGGTCGGTGGCGGCGCAAAAAGCGCCATGTGGGCGCAGCAACTGGCGTCTTGCCTTGGCTTGGAAATCGTCACCCACAGCGGCTCGGCGGCAGGTGGTGCCTTGGGCGCGGCGCGGCTGGCGTGGTTGGCTGCCGGCGGCGACATGGCGCAGGTCTGCCTGGCCCCTGGCATCGAACACGTGTACACGCCACGTGCAGACGAACGCGCGATGCTGCTGCCCCGCTACGAACGTTTTCGCAAGCTTTATCACGACAACCCGGTTAAAGCACTGAATTAACAAGGATGTTAACTGTGTTTAAGGCCGCTTCAAAATCTCGTCTAATTTTCATTTAACATACAAATTTAATTATTATTTATTTAATATGACTACCTATTTTAATAGCATTAGACCCATTAAATACGTGACCCAAGATTCAAAAAATCCTTTGGAATTTAAGTGGTACGATAAAAACAAAATGGTCTTGGGCAAGACCATGCAGGAGCAGTTGCGTTTTGCGGTGTGTTACTGGCACAGCTTCAGCTGGAACGGGTTCGATCCGTTTGGCTACGACGGCACCTTCGAGCGCCCCTGGCACGCCCCCGCTTTGGCCGCCAACCCAATGGCGGCCGCCAAACAAAAAGCCGACGCTGCCTTTGAATTCTTCAGCAAACTCGGCGCGCCGTATTACTGCTTCCACGACCGCGACGTCGCCCCCGAAGGCGCCCGCCCGCGCGAGAGCGTCAACTACTTGCGCGAAATGGTCGACGTGTTGGCCAAAAAGCAGCAAGATACCGGCATCCAGCTCTTGTGGGGCACGGCAAATCTATTCAGCCACCGGCGTTTCATGAGCGGCGCCGCCACCAACCCCGACCCCGAAATCTTTGCGCTGGCGGCCCTGCAGGTCAAAGAGGCGATGGACGCGACGCTCAAACTCGGCGGTGCCAACTACGTGTTGTGGGGTGGCCGTGAGGGCTATGAAACCCTGCTGAACACCCGCGTCGGCCAGGAGCTGGACCAGCTGGGGCGTTTCCTGAACATGGTGGTCGAACACAAACACAAGATCGGCTTCAAGGGCAGCATCCTGATCGAACCCAAACCGCGCGAACCGACCAAACACCAGTACGACTACGACGTGGCCACGGTCTACGGCTTTTTATGCCGTTATGGGCTGGAGAAAGAGGTCAAGGTCAACATCGAAGGCAACCACGCCACGCTGGCAGGCCACAGCTTCGAACACGAAATCGCCACCGCGCTCGATCTGGGCATCTTCGGCAGCATCGACATGAACCGCGGCGACATGCAGTGCCAGTGGGACACCGACCAGTTCCCCAACAGCATCCCCGAAACCGCGCTGGCGATGTACCTGATCCTGCAAGGCGGCGGCTTCAAGGACGGCGGCATCAATTTCGACGCCAAGGTGCGGCGTCAGTCTTTCGAGCCAGACGACATGTTCATTGGCCACATCGGCGCGATGGATGTGTGCGCCCGCGCGCTCTTGATCGCCGAGAAGATGATTCAGGATGGGCGTGTGGCAAAACTTGTCGCTGAGCGCTACGCCGGCTGGCAGGGGGATCTGGGCCAGCAGATCATGGGCTCAACATCGTCACTCGACAGCCTGGCCGCACGGGCAATGGAACGCAATGTCGATATACGGCCTGTTTCGGGGCGGCAGGAATTGCTGGAGAACTTGCTGAACGAAGCGATTTAATCGATCTCATTTTTGGGTGACAGGTCTGCCGCCCAGGCTCCTACGAGGAGCGCGGGGTCTCCGGCTCATCCGCAATTGAAACGGAAACACTGGCCTGCGCACCCTCTTGAAAGTGCCCTGCTCGCGCTAACCGAAGTTGTCGCAGGCACCAAGTGAAACTAAAGACTACGCCGACTTGCGCATCCAGACGATGCAACGCTCTGCCGCCAGCCCCGGCACCTTGAGTTGTTCCACGTGAAACACGTCGACCGACCTCGGCAAAGCAGCTATCTCGTCCAAGGGGTGTTTGCCTTTCATGGCGAGCCAAACGCCGTTTTCACCAAGGGCATTGGCCGACAATGAGGTGAAATCCAACAAAGACGCGAAGGCACGGGCGCCAATGACGTGGTACTTCACAAGGTATTTTTCAGCCGTATTTTCAACCCGGCCATGGATGCCGCGCAAATTGGGCAGCTTGAGCGCCACCGCCACCTGGTTGATGAATGCCGCTTTTTTGCCGACGGCATCCACACAGTCCACAGCAACTTCAGGGCAGCAGATCGCGATCACGATGCCGGGCAGCCCAGCGCCAGAGCCAACGTCGAGCAGGCGGAACGGTGCGCCGGAGCTTGGCGGCTCGTCTGCGCCATCCATGGCGTAGGCCATCGCGGCCAAATGTTGGCGCAACGGCGCGATGACCGCAAGGCTGTCGAGCAGGTGCAGGGTCAGCATCTCTGCCGGATCCCGCACTGCCGTAAGGTTATAGACCTTGTTCCACTTCGCAATCAGCTCAAGGTAGGCCAGCATCGTGTCCAGCTGGCCTTCTTCGAGCGCCAAACCTAAGGCAGCTACAGCCTGTCTCAGGTTTTCTTTCGATACCTCATGTTTTAGGATCACGCTATCGGCAGTCACGGCTGATCTCGGTTTCTACGGTGGCGAGAACCCGCTTCACTCGGAATTTTTGGAGCCATCCGCAAAAACCCGAGGCAGGCTGCCGCCCGCACGCGCTGCACCCAAGCCTTTCAACACGCCACGCAGCCCGTTCCATATGTTTCACGTGAAACCTCGTCTAGGGTGGGCTGTTCCAGCAGTTGCCGCGCTGATCGTCGGCATGCGCCCAATATCGGGTGTTTGGCACAAGGCCCGGCTCTTTTTGCCCTGCAAGCCCGAACCGCCAGAATGGGGTCTAGAAGCACAAGAAGCCAGGTGCGCGACAGCACAAACTCGCCATTCTGGGGTGTGCGGCCTTGGGATCATGCGTTTACCGATCCAAATTCGCGCCGGCCACCCTTCTTCAAATGCACCAGCAGCAAGGAAATGCTGGCGGGGGTAATGCCTGAAATGCGCGAAGCCAGGCCCAATGTCTCCGGTTTGTATTTGCTCAGCTTTTGGCGCGCTTCGATGGACAGCGCGTGGACTTGCATGTAATCCAGGTCTTCTGGAAGCTTGAGGTTCTGGTACCGTGCGGTGCGCAGCACCTCATCTTTCTGGCGGTCAATGTAGCCGGCATATTTAGCCGTGATTTCAATCTGTTCCGCCACATCCGGGTCAAGTGCGCCAATTGCAGGCCCCTGCGGCGGGGCAAATTCGCCACTGTTCAGCGACATCAGGCTGGCGTAATTGACACCCGGCCTGCGCAGCAAATCTGCCAGACTGTATTCATGTTCCAGCGCCTTGCCAAAAACCCGCTCCGCTTCGGCGGTTTCGAGGTTTTTGGGGCTGACCCAGATGGCGCGCAGGCGCTCTGTTTCACGTGAAACAGCGTCGCGTTTGCGGCTGAAGGCCTCCCAGCGGGCGTCGTCCACCAAGCCCAGCTTCCGCCCGACCTCTGTCAAACGCATGTCAGCATTGTCTTCCCGCAGTTGCAGCCGGAACTCCGCCCGGCTGGTGAACATGCGGTAGGGCTCGCTCACCCCCTTGGTAATCAGGTCGTCAACCAGCACACCCAGATAAGCTTCGTTGCGCTGCGGCACCCAGGTCTCGCCTTCCCAGGCAGTTTTGGCCCCGCTTTGCAACGCTGCGTTGATGCCGGCAAACAGGCCCTGGGCCGCCGCCTCTTCATAACCCGTGGTGCCGTTGATCTGCCCGGCAAAAAACAGCCCGCCGATGGCTTTGGACTCAAAACTGCTTTTCAACCCGGTCGGGTCGAAGTAGTCGTATTCGATGGCGTAACCGGGCCGCAGGATGTGGGCGTTCTCCAGCCCGGCCATGCTGCGCACCAGCGCGTACTGGATGTCAAACGGGAGGCTGGTGCTGATGCCGTTGGGGTAATACTCGTTCGTTGTCAGGCCTTCGGGCTCCAGAAAAATCTGGTGGCTGTCTTTGCCGGCGAAGCGGTTGATCTTGTCTTCCACGCTCGGGCAGTAGCGCGGCCCCACGCCGTCGATCTTGCCGGTGAACATGGGGCTGCGGTCAAAGCCGCTGCGGATGATGTCGTGGGTGCGCTCGTTGGTGTGGGTGATCCAGCAAGGCATCTGCGCTGGGTGCATCGCTGCATTGCCCATAAAGCTGAAGACAGGCATCGCCGGGTTTTCAGCCCCTTCCATGCCATCACCCGGTTGACGCACACATTTTGAAAAATCGATGGTGCGGCCATCCAGACGCGGTGGCGTGCCGGTTTTCAGGCGGCCCTGCGGCAGCTTCAGTTCTTTCAGGCGCGCCGACAAAGACACCGCTGGCGGGTCGCCCGCCCTGCCCGCTGAATAATTGTTCAGCCCCACATGGATCTTGCCGTCCAGGAAGGTGCCCGCCGTCAACACCACGGTACGGCTTTTGAACCGGATGCCGACCTGCGTGACAGCACCGACGACACGGTCGCCCTTCCCGTCCGAGGAGACCATCAGGTCATCCACCGCCTGCTGAAACAGCCACAAATTGGGCTGGTTCTCCAGCCGCCGCCGAATCGCCGCCTTGTACAAAATGCGGTCGGCCTGCGCCCGCGTGGCGCGCACCGCCGGGCCCTTGCTCGAATTGAGGATGCGGAACTGGATGCCGCCTTCGTCGGTGGCCAGCGCCATCGCGCCGCCCATCGCGTCCACCTCTTTGACCAGGTGGCCTTTGCCAATGCCGCCAATCGACGGGTTGCAGCTCATCTGGCCCAGCGTCTCGATGTTGTGCGAGAGCAGCAGCGTCTTGCAGCCCATGCGCGCAGCCGCCAGTGCGGCCTCGGTGCCGGCGTGGCCGCCGCCGACCACAATCACGTCAAATTCTTCGGGGTAATTCATGTCGCAACACCTTGAGCTTTTGTCCAGTCGGCACTTTCGCCGCCTATGTATTCCGTCAACAGGCCCATCTCCCGGGCTGCCATGGCCTGCCGCCTGTCACTGGTCACAAACAAATCAACCCGCGCTGACAAGGCACTGCCAAGATGCAGCGCGTCCATGCCGCGCAGGGCGCTGTGCTCCATGGCGGCAAACGCGAAGCGTTCAACGTGTGCGTCCAGTGGCACCAGCGTCATGTCGGCAACGTCCTGCTGCGCCGTGGTCCAGGCACGGTCGAACTCCGCAGCAGAAAGGCTGCCTTCGCGTTTGCGCCTCAGCAATGCAGACGCCACTTCGGTTTTGCAGTGCGCCGCCACCAGCAACTCACTGGCCGCAGCAAACAGGGCCGTAGCCCGATCACGCCCAACTTCTGCGGCGTAACGCTTGGTCAACGCCGAGGCGTCAAACAACAGGCGGTAATCGCGCTCACGGGCCTCCACTTTTTTCACCATGGCGACTCCTGACGCTCGTCAAGCACCGCCTGGGTCAGGGACACGCCCGGTGCCAGTGTCACGGGCTCAAAGTGCCGCTTCCAGTTGGGCAGTTTGCGCGGCAGGTCTTCGGTCTGCACGGGTACGACTTCCGCCACAAGCTTGCCATGGCGCAAAATGCGCACAGTTTCGCCTTTTTCCACCAGGTCAATCATGGCGGAAGCGTTGGCTCTGAATTCACTGAGGGCTAATGTTTGCATGGCAATCCGGTAGTTTGTACAAATTATTCTATTTTGTACATTTTACCAGTATTCTTGCCATTGAATGTACAAAACACAAACTGTCTTCCCGCCGACAGCAGGCCGGGCCAATTCGGCCTACGATAGGCCCCGCACTTTGCCGCAAAATGCTTTCCACCCGCCAAGGAGACCCCCCATGAAAATCCCGTCCCTCAAAGAAGTTGTCAGCGCCGAAGAATGGCAATTGCGCGTAGACCTCGCCGCCGCTTACCGCCTGGTCGCCGCCTATGGCTGGAGCGACCTGATCTTCACCCACATCTCGGCGCGTGTCCCCGGTCCGGAGCACAACTTTTTGATCAACCCTTACGGCCTGATGTTTGACGAGATCACCGCCAGCAGCCTGATCAAGATCGACCAAAGCTGCAACAAGCTCAGCGAGTCGCCTTACCCCGTCAACCCGGCTGGCTTCACCATCCACAGCTGCATCCACGAAGTGCGCGACGACGCGGGTTGTGTGTTGCACACGCACAGCCGCGCAGGCGTGGGCGTCAGCGCGCAAAAGGCGGGGCTGCTGCCTGTCAGCCAGCAGTCCACCGTCATCCTCAATTCGCTCTCGTACCACGACTACGAAGGCATCGCGCTCTACACCGACGAAAAGCCGCGCCTGCAAGCCAGCCTGGGAGCCAGCAACCACCTGATCCTGCGCAACCACGGCCTGCTCACCGTGGGCAAAACCGTCGCTGACGCCTTCATGCAGATGTACTTTCTGGAAAGCGCCTGCCGCATCCAGATCGACGCGCAAGCCAGCGGCGACGTCAACCTGATCGGCCCGGCGCCGATGGAAGCCAACAAAAACGCCATGAAGATGGCCACCTCTGGCCAGAGCGCCGCCCAACTGGCCTGGCCGGCGCTGCTGCGCAAGCTGGACCGCGAAAACCCGGGTTACGCCAGTTGACTTTGTGACACCGCAGTTGCTACATTTATTATAGCTAATAACGCTTATTTCACGAGACTTGAGTGTCCATTTCGTTCTAAAACCGCTTGGAATGGGTTGTCAAACCCTTAAAATTAACATGCAAGTTAATTTTGTCGGTTGACTCCCGGTTGCGGCGGTGGGCGCCCCGTCAGCGCCCGAACAGGCCTTTGAGCTTCTCCCCCACCTTGTCCCCCAGCGAGGCGCCCGCGCCGGTGCCCACACCCGGCAGCACCGCCGTGCCAATGGCGGCGCCAATCAGCGCCGCGCGCGTCAGCGTGACCTCGGGCGCGTCCAGCGTGCCACCCACCACCAGCGGCACCCCCACCGCGCCCTTGGCGGCTGCGGGCAAAGCCGAGTCGCCCAACGCCACATGGATGCGGCCACTCAGGGCCCGCGCCGACGACACCGCCACGTCGCCGCTGGCCGTCAGCGCCCCCGAGCTGGCCACCAGGTTGCTGAGCTGGATCGCCTTGCCCTGCGTATGCACCTGGCCCGCCAGCGTGTCAAGCCGCGTTTCGCCGCCGCGGCTCAGGCCCACCGTTTTGACGGCTTTGACCAGGTCGATGCCATGCAGCACCGCATTGCGCACGGTGAATTTGGAATCGCTTTGTATTGCGTCAAGCAGGCCGCCCGCATTGGCAGCGTGGGCCGCCAGTGTGGTCTGCGCTTCGAGGCGACCACTGAGCAGTGGCGCCTGCCCGGGCTTGGGTTCGCCAAACAGCGAAACATCCAGGTCGGTGGTGACGAGCGCGCCCTTTATCGACACCTGCGTCGCCGCCCCGGCGGGCCACACCATGTCGATCCGGCCCTTGACCGTGCCGCGCTTGGCCACCGAGCCTGCATCGGCCTTCGCTGCGCCGCCCTTGAGCTGCAACGCCAGCAGGTAACCCGCCCCGTCGCCCGCCACATCGCGTTTCACGTCGAGTTCACTGCCGCGCAGGTCGCCCACGCCCTTGAACTGGAACCTCAGCACGGTGGCCCGCACGGCATCGGGCAACGCGTCCGCGCCCAGGCGGATGTCGGCGTCCAGCGCCACCTGCTCGTTGCGTGCGCCCTGCCAGGCCACGTCGTCCAGCACGATGCGGCTGCCCGCCAGCGCGCCCATCAGCGCTTTTTGCGCCGCCCCGTCGGCCCCGGGCTTCTTGCCGGATCGCTCAGGCAGCCTCCTTTTTTGCAACGCGTTCAAAATGGAGTCGACACCCGCCTGCGCCACCACCGCATGGCGCACGATGGCGGTGGCAAGCGCCGGGCGCCCCGCCATCAGGCTGGGCCAGCTGGGCCGCACTTCGATGCGCGCCGCGCTCAGGGGCGGGCGCGTCTGCACCTGCACCTCGTTCACGGCCAGCGCCGGGATCGGCCACCAGTCCAGCTCGATGCGGCCGACCTTGACTTCAAAGCCCAGCGCAGCCGTGGCCTCCCGGCTCACGCGCTGGCGGAAGTCGTCGGTGCCCACCCAGTGCTGCAACACCAACAGCGCCAGCACCGCCAGCAGCAGCACAGCCGCCACAAAAGCCAGCAGCCACTTGGCGATGCGGGGCAGCCGGGCCGTCACCACACCCGCCCGTTCAGGCCCTGGCCACAGCGGGCGCCAGGCCGAGCCGCACCACGGCCAGCAGAGCGCAACACGCGGGGGCAAGATGGGTTGAAGGACTCATGTGTTGATGATACGGCCCCACAAAAGCCCGTGCCGTGCAGACCTGGGCACAACCCGTTAGCATCACGCCCTCGTTCCCCTTTGTTCTCACTGAAAGACCCATGAAACTGTATTACTCCCCCGGCGCCTGTTCACTTTCCGTCCACATCACGATGGAGGAAGCGGGCCTGGCCTATGAAGCCCTGGCCGCGCCCACCAAGACACACCAGCTGGCCGACGGCACCGACTACTACACCATCAACCCGCTGGGTTATGTGCCCCTGCTGGAGCTGGACGACGGCGCCCGCCTGCGCGAAGGCCCGGCCATCGTGCAGTACATCGCCGACCAGGTGCCCGCCAAAAAGCTCGCCCCGGCCAACGGCAGCATGGCCCGCTACCGCCTGCAGGAGTGGCTGACCTTCATCGGCACCGAGCTGCACAAGGGCTTCTCGCCGCTGTTCAACCCCGCCAACCCCGACAGCGTCAAGACCGCCGCCAAAGACAAGCTGGCCCAGCGCCTGAAGTGGGTGGACGGCCAACTGGCTGGCAAGGATTACCTGATGGGCGAGTTCAGCGTGGCCGACCCTTATCTCTACACCGTGAGCCGCTGGTCTGTGCCCACCGGCGTGGACCTGTCGGGCTACCCCAACCTGCAGGCCTTCCGCGCCCGCATGGCCACGCGCCCCGGCGTGCTGGCCGCCCTGAAAGCCGAAGGCCTGACGCCCTGAGCGTCAGCGGCGCGGCAGCGCCGTCGCGAAGCGGCTACAATTTTTGTAGCTGCTTCTCTATACTTGGCGAGGGCTATCAGCATTATTTTCTGCCCCAACCGCTTTCAACAACCCCCTGCACGATGACCTCCCTGTTTGACCCCATTCAAGTTGGCGCCATGCGCCTGCCCAACCGCCTGGTGATGGCCCCGCTGACGCGCAACCGCGCGCCCGGCGCCCTGCCCACGCCGCTGATGGCCGCCTACTACGCGCAGCGCGCCGACCCGCGCGACGGCGCCGGCC
>JANLYO010000124.1:0-25044 GCA_031365665.1 Rhodoferax sp.
CGAGCACCGCAAGGCAGCCCGAAGGGCCCCCGAAGCAGGGTCGGCGAGGGCGCACCGTTTGCCCGGCGCTCGTTGTAGAAAAGCCTGAATTTCCTTTAAAATTAACATGGGTGTTAATTTCAGTAAAAAAACCCCAAAAATCGGCAAATTTCAAGAATAATTGACCTCTAGGTCTCGTGAAATATCAATTTATTGCTACAAAATATATAGCATTTGTTGCTCGTTAACTTTCATAATCTTTTGCAGCCTTCTGCCACTCAACAGCGCCACAACGCGTCAAAACAGGTTGATGTCTTCCACACGCGGCGGCGACGCGTCAAACGATGCATCCAGGAGCGCAAACATCGCATCGGGCAAGTTCGACTCGGCCAACGGGTCGCGCGGCAACAGCCGGTGCAACACCACGCCCTGCGCCAGCAGCATGCGGCGGGCAGACTGGCTTTGCCCCGCTTCCCACGCCATCGCGATGCTGCTGGTCAGGTGGTAAAGCGCCGAGGCAGCGCTGCGCGCCTGCGCTTCACCGGCTTTGCCTTGCCCGGCCACGTGCGCGGCGAGGGCGCATACCCGTGTCAGCGTGCGCGTGAACACCTCGCGGGCGGACGCATGCAAGGGCGACTCCCGCAGCAGCCCCTCGAGGTGCGCACGCAGCGCCGGCAAAGAGCCTTCGCGCGTGATGGCGCGCAACACGTCCAGCGCCACGATGTTGCTGGTGCCCTCCCAGATCGAGCCCAGATGCGCGTCGCGCAGCAGGCGGGCGTCGGCCCAGTCTTCGATGTAGCCGCAGCCGCCGCGCACCTCCATCGCGTCGCCCGTCACCTTGCGGGCGTCGCGGCAAGCGCGGAACTTGATGAGCGGCGTGAGGATGCGCACCAGCGGGTAAGCAGCGGCTTCACCATCGTCCGAGCGCTTCAACGCGGCGGCGGTCTGGAACACCATGCTGCGTGCCTGCTCCATCGGCAACATCATTTTCAGCAACTGGCGGCGCATCAGCGGCAGGTCTACCAGGCGTTTGCCAAAGGCCTGGCGCTGGCTGGCGATGAACAGCGCTTCACTGACTGCGCGGCGCATCAGGCCGGCGGCGCGCACACCATTACTGAGGCGCGAGTTGTTGATCATGTCGGCCATCTGCACAAAACCACGGCCCGGTTCGCCGACCAGCCAGGCGCGTGCGCCGTTGAGCTGGATCTCACCGCTGGCCATGGAACGGGTGCCGAGTTTGTCTTTCAGGCGCACGATGCGGTAGGCATTGGGCGAGCCGTCGGCCAGGCGTTTGGGCAGCAGGAAGAGCGACAGGCCCTTGATGCCGGGTTGTGAGCTGCCGCCATCACTGCCACCGGCCCCTTCTGGCCGCGCCAGCACCATGGCCAGGTCGGCGTCGGGGTTGGAGCAAAACCATTTGTCGCCGTACAGTTGCCAACTGCCGTCACGGTCAACGTCGCTGCCACGGCTTGATTCACTCTGCACCGCGCGCGGCACAGCCCGGGTTTCGGTGGCGGCCACGTCGGAGCCGGCGCCTTGTTCGGTCATGAACATCGCGCCCTGGTAGAGCGTGTCAAAGTCTGTTGACGTGAGCTGCGGCAAAAAGCGCTGTACCAGCTCGGGCGACGCAAATTTGCGCAGCGTGCGCGTCAGCGAGTCTGTCATCGAAAGTGGGCAACACACGCCGAACTCGGCCTGCACATACAGGTAGGTGAAGGCGTATTTGGCGGTCGCTGGCATTGGCGCCGGCCAGCCCAGCACACCGCCCCGGTGCGACACGGCGGCCAGGCCGTACTGGCTGAAGGCCACACGCTCCAGCTCCACATACGCGGGGTGCTTGACGACGCGCTGCATGTCCAGCCCGGCGCGGGTTCGGTGCTCCAGCACGGGGGGGTTGCGGTCGGCCGTATGCGCCAGCGTGTCGAGCACGCCGCCCGCCAGGCCGCCCAGATGCGCCAGATGCGGCAGCAGGTGCTGCAACAGGTCGGCGGGAAGGTAGATTTTCAGCAGCGCCGCCAGTTGCGGGTCGCTGGTGAACAGGTTCACGCCGTGCTGGTCGGGCACGGGGTGATGGCGGGTAGGGGCGGCGACGTGGCCCGTTGACGACAGAGAGGAGGGAGACATACGCGTTAAAGTGGCAGCCTGGTTGCAGTGGATGGCGTTGGATTGGTGCATTTTCTCAGGAGACCTCATTGGACACCCTTAAACCCTTGTTGCCCTTTTTGGCCGTGCTGGCTGGATATCTGGTTGGTTCGCTGTCATTTGCCGTCATTGTCAGCCGCCTGATGGGCCTGAACGATCCGCGCACTTACGGCAGCAAAAACCCCGGCGCGACCAACGTATTGCGCTCCGGCTCAAAGGCGGCCGCCGTGGCGACGCTGCTGCTGGACGCCCTCAAAGGCTGGCTGCCAGTGATGCTGGTGCGCTGGTTCGGTCCGGCCTACGGGCTGGGCGACGGCACGATGGCCATGGTGGGGCTGGCCGCGTTTTTGGGCCATCTGTTCCCGGTGTTCTTCCGCTTCGAGGGCGGCAAGGGCGTGGCCACGGCGCTGGGCGTGTTGCTGGCGTTCAACTGGATATTGGGTTTGGCGGTGGCTGCGTCGTGGGGCATCATCGCCTTTTTCTTTCGTTATTCGTCGCTCGCGTCTTTGGTGGCGGCGGTGTTTGCGCCGGTGTATTACGTGTTTGGCGGCGGCGTGGCCTGGGACTTTGAAAAAAGTGTTTTGCTGGCGATCTGCGTCATGACCTGCCTCTTGGTGTGGCGCCATGCGCTGAATATTTCCCGTTTGATCAAGGGCACGGAGTCCAAACTCGGCCGCAAAAAGGCAAAGTGACGGCGCAACGCCCTCTCAGAGCGATTTGGAAACAGAATTAAGACTGCATGGCCGCGTGTGCGCTGAGCTGCAACACCAGGTGATGGTTCAACTGCAGGCGCACCACCGAGGCCGCCAGCGCCGCCTGGATGCGCGGCTCGCTCACCGAGGTGCGGTGCAGGCGCGGCTGGGCCACCAGCTCACCTGAGGCGTCGATGACGATGGCCACATGCGGCAGGTTGGAGACACCCGAGCGGCGCATCACCACCGCCACCGCGCCGTTCTCCAGCCGCACGTAGGTGCCCGGCGGGTACAGGCCCACGGTGCGGATCAAGGCGTGGCCGACTTCGTCAATGGTTTCCTTGTTCGATCCCAAGATGGAGCGGATCGAGTCGGCCGTGCTGCGCCCGGTGCGTGAATGGCGCGGGCTGATCATCGCGGCGTAGCGGTCAACCATGCGCAAAATGCGCGCCAGGCGGAAATTCGGCAAAACCGTGTGCAGGTCGCCCTGGTCGGTGCGCTCGTCGTGGTGCAGCGAGACCACTTCCAGCCATAGATCGTTGTCGATGCCCAGGTTGGCCAGCATCAGGCTGCCTTTGGACGAATGCCCGCGGATCAGCTCAAGCTGCCGCGTGCTGGGGCGCTCGGCCTGGCCCGCCAGCTCGTCTTGCAATTGCGTCATGCCGATGTTCATCGTGAAAGCGCCGTGCACCAGGGCGTCGCGCTCCACCACGTTCAGGTCCAGCTCAGCGGCCAACATGTGGCACAAGACAGCGCTGACCAGCGCGTGCGAGGCGCTGTAACCGACCGGGGAATTGGTCGCCAACTGGAACAACAAATACAGGCCGCTGTCGGGGTCGCGTTTCAAGAGCGCCTGCATCCAGCGGTCATACTGGCCCACGCGCGCCTCGAACTCCTGCACGTTGGAGGGGCTGCCCAGGATCACGCCCAGGCCCGCCTCCAGGTCAGACCACAGGCCCAGCAGGTCTTCGTATTCAGTTTCGTTTTGCACGGCCACGGCGGAGACCCTAAAAACGTTTGACCAGCACCAACTGGTCGTTGGTGCGGTTCATCTGGAAACGCGAGAGGAAACTGTTGCCCAAAAGCACGAAGGGCATGGCGCTGTTGGTGACCGTGGCGTCCACGTCGTACACATCCACGTCACCGACACGCATGCTGCCCAGCTTGATGCGCCAGCCGACCGAGGTGCCATTGGCCGTCTGCACACGCACCTGCTGGCCGGTCTTGTAGGCCAGGCCCAGGCGGTCGGCATCCTCTTTTCCGATGGCCACCGAGGTTGCACCCGTATCGACCAACATCGTGGCTGGTTTGCCGTTGATCAGGCCCTGCGCTAAAAAATGCCCGCCCGTGCCCGCAGGCAACACAATGCGCCCGCCGCTGCTGGCCTGCACGCCGCCGCTGGAGACACTCACCGGCACGTCGCCCATGCGCAGGTTTTGCTTAACGCCGCCCATCTCCACCACGGCGCGGTCGCCTTGCATGGAGAGCAATTTCACCCCCTGGTGGCTCTCGCCCACCGCCAAAGCTTTTGGGGTGCCGCCATCAACGATCAACAGCGCCTTGGGGCCGAGCATGCCCGCCAAAGATACTGATTGCGAGACTGGCTGCGCCCAGGCGCTGCCCGACAGCGCGAACAGCAGAACCAGCCTGGCGGCGGCGATCAACGTGGACAGGGCGGAGAACATCAGTCGCGGAAATTGTTGAAGGACAGCGGCAGGTCGGCGATCTCCTTGCGGATCAGCGCCATGGCCGCCTGCAAATCATCGCGCTTGGCGCCGGTGACACGCACCGCGTCGCCCTGTATGGCGGCCTGCAGCTTGATCTTGCTGTCCTTGATCAGGCGCTGGATTTTTTTCGACACGTCGGACTCGATGCCATTGCGCACCTTGATCACCTGCTTGACCTTGTCGCCGCCCATTTTCTGCACGTCGCCCTTGTCCAGAAAACGCACGTCCACGCTGCGTTTGGTGAGCTTGTTTCGCAGGATGTCTTCGACCTGGCCGAGCTGGAATTCAGCGTCGCCAATCAGCGTGATGTCTTTTTCTTTCAGCTCGATGGCCGCCGCCGTGCCCTTGAAATCGAAGCGCGTGGCGATCTCTTTCGCGGTGTTCTCCACGGCGTTTTTCACCTCGACCAGATTGGCTTCGCAGACAGTATCAAAGGACGGCAATTTCGGCTCCAAACAGCAAATCCGGGTGTTGCCAGGGCCCGGGATTGGCAGGCGCGGCGACAATGGGGCGATGTTAGTCGAGAAAAACGTCCAGTTACAGCTTTACAACAGCTTCCACATCGTCGCCAAGGCGCATTCTCTCGTGCGCGTGGGTGATCTGGAGACGCTGGCGCAACTGATCGCCAGCCCCGAATGGCAGGGCCAGCCCAAATTCATCCTGGGCGGCGGCAGCAACCTGGTGCTCACCGGCGACGTCAAGGCGCTGGTGCTGAAAGTCGAGCTTTTGGGCAAACGCCTGGTGGAAGAAACGGCCAAAGCCTGGGTGGTCGAAGCCGGCGCCGGTGACAACTGGCACGACTTTGTCGCCTGGACGCTCGCGCAGGGCTGGCCGGGGCTGGAAAACCTGGCGCTGATCCCCGGCACGGTGGGCGGCGCGCCGGTGCAGAACATCGGCGCTTACGGCGTGGAGCTGCAAGACCGCTTTGAGTCGCTTGACGCGGTGGACCTGGCCAGCGGCAAAACCTTCACGCTGAACGCCGCGCAGTGCGGCTTTGGCTACCGGGATTCGGTCTTCAAACACCTGCCCGCCCAGGGGGCGGGCACCGCTGCCGGTTTGGGGCTGGCTGGCCGAGCCTTGATCACAACTGTGCGCTTTGCGCTGCCCAAACCCTGGAAGCCGGTGCTGGGCTACGCCGACATCGAAAAGAAGCGGGCCGCCACTGGCGAAAAAGCGCCTTCGGCCCAGCAGATTTTTGACTGGGTCTGCGAGATCCGCCGCGCCAAGCTGCCCGACCCGGCGGTGGTGGGCAACGCCGGCAGTTTTTTCAAGAACCCCACGGTGACCAAGGAGCAGTGCGCCGACATCATCGCGCGCGACCCGAAGATCGTGCATTACAAGCTGGCCGACGGCTCGGTGAAGCTGGCCGCAGGCTGGCTGATCGACGCCTGCGGCTGGAAGGGCAAATCCGTCGGGCAGGCGGCCGTGCATGAGAAACATGCGCTGGTGCTGGTGAACCGCGGCTCGCGGGGTTCATCTGGCGCGACAGGCGGCGAAGTGATGACGCTGGCCAAGTCCATTCAGACCAGCGTTTATGAGCGCTTTGGCATCTTGCTGGAGCCGGAGCCGATGGTTTTATAGCTATGGCCCCTGTCGATATTATATAGTATGCTATTTAAAATATAGCATTTTCCTGATTGGCCTTTTCCGCTTTCCCGTTCGGGCTGAGCCTGTCGAAGTCGTTCTCGTATCAACGTCCGCACGCCCCTTGCCCTGTCGCCGGGCGGACGTCGATCAAGCCTGAGCCGGTGTTCAATTGGACCCTGGCACCGCAAATCTTCAAGGAGTGAAATATGTCAGCCTACGTGATCTTCGACGTTGAAATCCGCGACCCGGTTCGCTATCAGGACTTCATGAAGCAGGTGAAGCCTGCGCTGGATGCGGCGGGTGCCCGTTACCTGGCGCGGGGCGGCGCGCACAAGGTGTATGAAGGCGACTGGGCACCGCGACGGATCGTGGTGTTGGAGTTTCCGTCTGTCGCCGCGTGGGAGGGCTTCTACCTCGGCCCCGTGTACCAGGGCCTCAAGTCGATCCGCGATGAATGCAGCTCGGCGCGGCTGGTCAGCGTGGAAGGCCTTGCCGCTTGATCTTTTTGAATATTATAGTAATATACAAAAATGATTGACCCAGGCCAGATCTCCGGTTTTGACTGGGATGCTGGCAATGCGCGGAAAAATGAAAAACACGCGGTGAAACTGGCTGAAGCCGAACAGGTTTTTTTCAATTCACCTTTGTTGCTGCTGGACGACGTTGCGCACAGCCAGAGCGAGCCGCGTTTTCATGCGCTGGGGCAATCCGACGAAGGCAGGCATTTGCACATCTCGTTTACCTTGCGCGAAGCAGGGGCCTTGATACGGGTTATTTCAGCACGGGACATGCATCGCAAAGAAAGGGGAATTTATGACCAAGCAAGCTGATAAAACGATTTCGAAAAGAACGATTTCGAAACCCCTCGCGACCGGAAAAATCCCGGCGGCCATTCCCCGCTTTGCCAATGAGGCGGGCGAACGCGCGTTCTGGGAATCGCATGACTCCAGCGCTTACGTGGACTGGTCGAAAGCCCGCAAAGTCACATTCGCCAATCTCAAGCCGACGACCAAGGCGATCTCGTTGCGGCTGCCGCAGCACTTGCTGGACTCGATCAAGTCGGCAGCCAATGCGCGGGATGTGCCCTATCAGTCGCTGATCAAAGTGTGGCTGCAGGAAAAGGTGCAAAGCCCCTGAGCAGCCCCAGCCCGTCCTGACGCTGCGCGGCAGGGGCCCGGCGCTTTTGGGTACGATCAAGGCACCATGAAACCTGTCTCCCTGCTCCCCATCTGGACCATCGCCGCACCGATTGCCGGCTGGCTGCTGCTGGCGGGGCAGCAGTTTGAGCCCGGCGCCTGGTACGTGTTTTTGCTGGCGCTGGGCCTCTTCGCCTGTGTGTTTGCGGCTGTGCACCACGCCGAAGTGGTGGCGCATCGGGTCGGCGAGCCTTATGGCGCGCTGATTCTGGCGGTGGCTGTCACGGTGATCGAAGTGGTGCTGATTGTGTCCTTGATGGTGGCCGGCGGCCCGGGTACGGCGGCGCTGGCGCGCGACACCGTGTTTGCCGCCGTGATGATCATCCTCAACGGCATGGTTGGCCTGTGTCTGCTGGCCGGCGGCACGCGTTTTGGCGAGCAGCGCTTTGGGCTTTACGGGGTGAACGCCTCACTCGCCACGCTGGCCTCCATCGTGGTGCTGACCCTGGTGCTGCCCAACTACACCACCACCGTGCCTGGCCCCGCCTACAGCGCCAGCCAGCTCGCCTTCGTGGCCACCGTTTCGCTCTTGCTGTATGGAACCTTTGTGTTTGTGCAGGCGGTGCGGCATCGGGACTACTTCCTGCCGCCCGATGCCGATGCCAGCGAGGATGCCCACGCGCCGCCACCGAGCGACAAAGTTGCCTGGACCAGCGCGGCGCTTTTGCTGGCCTGCCTGGGCGCGGTGGTGTTGATGGCCAAGGCGATATCGCCTTTTGTGGAGTCTGCCGTGGCCAGTGTGGGTGCTCCCAACGCCGTGGTCGGCGTCATCATCGCCGCCACGGTGCTGCTGCCAGAGGGTGTGGCTGCGTTTCGCGCGGCGCGCGCCAACCGCCTGCAGACCAGCCTCAATCTGGCCCTGGGTTCGGCGCTGGCCAGCATCGGTTTGTCGATTCCCGCCGTCGCGGTGGTGTCGCTCGCCACCGGCTGGACGCTCACGCTGGGCATTGACGCGAAGTCAACCGTGCTGTTGCTGTTGTCGCTGATGGTGGCCGGCCTGTCGCTCGGCTCGGGCCGCACCACCGTGCTACAGGGCGCTGTGCACCTGGTGATCTTCGCCGTCTACCTGTTCACGACGGTGGTTCCCTGAAGGCTCAATCCCCCGTCAGCTTGAACATCTCGCCGTCTTTGCCGAGTGACAGCAGGCCGCTTTTGGCATAAATGCCCAGCTTGGCCCGCGTGTCCGTGATGTCCAGGTTGCGCATGGTGAGCTGGCCGATGCGGTCCAGCGGGCTGAAGGGCGCGTCTTCGACCTTTTCCATCGACAGGCGCTCGGGCTTGTAGGTCAGATTGTCGCTTTCGGTGTTCAAGAGCGAATAGTCGTTGCCACGGCGCAGTTCCAATGTGACTTCACCGGTGATGGCGCGGGCCACCCAGCGCTGGGCGGTCTCGCGCAGCATGATGGCCTGGCTGTCGAACCAGCGGCCTTGGTACAAGAGGCGACCGAGCTTGCGGCCGTTGTCGCGGTACTGCTCGATGGTGTCTTCGTTGTGGATGCCCGTTACCAAACGCTCGTAGGCGATGAACAGCAGTGCAAGACCGGGCGCTTCATAGATGCCGCGGCTCTTGGCTTCGATGATGCGGTTTTCGATCTGGTCGCTCATGCCCAGGCCGTGACGACCACTGATGCGGTTGGCTTCCATGATCAGGTCAACGCTGTTGGCAAAGGTTTTGCCATTCAGCGCGACCGGCTGGCCTTCTTCGAAACGCACACGCACTTCTTCGGCCTTGACCACGCAGTCGTCGCGCCAGAAGGGCACACCCATGATGGGGTTGACGATGCGGATGCCGCTGTTCAAAAACTCCAGGTCTTTGGCCTCGTGCGTCGCGCCCAGCATGTTGCTGTCGGTGCTGTAGGCCTTCTCGGCGCTCATCTTGTAGCCAAAACCTGCTGCTGTCATGAAGGCCGACATTTCGGCGCGGCCGCCGAGTTCGTCGATGAAGAGCTGGTCCAGCCAAGGCTTGTAGATTTTCAGACTGGGGTTGGTGAGCAAACCGTAGCGGTAGAAGCGCTCGATGTCGTTGCCCTTGAAGGTGCTGCCGTCGCCCCAGATGTGGACGTCGTCTTCCTTCATCGCGGCCACCAGCATGGTGCCCGTGACAGCGCGGCCCAGCGGCGTGGTGTTGAAGTAGGTCACGCCGGCGGTCGAGATATGGAAGGCGCCGGCCTGCAACGCGGCAATGCCTTCAGCGGCGAGTTGGCTGCGGCAATCCACAAGCCGGGCTTTTGCCGCGCCGTATTCCATCGCCTTCTTCGGAATCTCGTCGTAATCGGGCTCGTCGGGCTGGCCCAGGTTGGCGGTGTAGGCATAGGGCACGGCGCCCTTGAGTTTCATCCAGTGCAGTGCGGCGCTGGTGTCAAGCCCGCCCGAAAACGCGATGCCGACTTTTTGGTTCAGGGGGAGGTGCTGGAGGATGGTGGCCATATGGCTTTCTGAGTCAAAAGCCCTTCGACAAGCTCAGGGCGAACGGTATGCGGGTCGAGTCGCTTTTATCCGAAATGGCAGATGTAGTGGTAACTCTCGCTGACCCGGATGTCGAATTTCGAATTGCCGGGGGTGCTGAACTTTTCACCGGGTGAAGACTTCACCCAAGTGTCCGTTCCCGCGAGTTTGTACTCGCAGGCGCCCGCAACGCACTCCATGATTTCCGGCGCGCCGGTGTTGAAAGTGAGTGTGGCAGGAAGAATCACGCCGACCGATTTTTTGCTGCCGTCGGCAAAGCTCACGCTGTGGCTGACGCATTTGCCGTCAAAGTAAACATTGGCCTGGGTCGCAACAGTAACGTTGCTTAAATATTCGGTGTCGCTGCGGAGAGTGGATGTAGTCATGGATTGATTTTAATCGGGTCGGCCCAGCACCCAAGCTGGCATTCAGGCGCACTCGCGCTGCAAGCCGCGCCAAGTTGACTTTTGGCGCAGGCAGACTAAAGTGGGAATCAGCAAGTCATGGAGGCTGCTTTTGGCGTCTTCCGCGATTTGTGCGAGGCTGCAAAGCCGCTTTTTTATTTGCTAAGGGAGAACAAGATGGCGAAAACTGCAACAGCGGTGCCTGGCATCCACTTTGAAATCCAACCCACCAAATTGGGCATCCGGATCAAGCCCCGTGACGCCAAGACGCTCAAAGCGATCCGGGCATTGAGCTTCAGCGATGGCGCTTCCTTGTTCCGCTCCACGGCCAAGCGCATCCTGGGCCTCAAAGGTTTTGTCGACCCGGATCAAGTGACCTGGCCACCCCTGCCGGATCCCTTCGGCATACTTACCGGCAAGCAGACCTTGCCGTGGAAATTGCTGAATCCTGCCGCAGAAAAATGCGTCATCTGCACCTGTGTGGCCGATGGCGGTTGCACCTGTGTGATGGGTGAATGCTAGTTTCGGATTAGTCGGCGCCAAACCCCGTCGTCAAACCCCACCGTGACCTGGCCGCCGGGCCATTGCACGACCGGGCGTTTGATTACGCTGGTGTTGAGCTGCATGACGGCGACGGCGCCGGCGGCATCGACCACGCTGGCCTGCACGGCCTCGCCCAGCTTGCGCCAAGTCGGGCCACGGCGGTTGAGCAATTTCTCCCAGCCGGTTGCCTGGATCCACAAATCCACTTGTTCCAGGGGCAAACCCTGCTTCTTGAAATCGTGAAACTCGTGCGCCACGCCCTGGGTGCTGAGCCAGCCGCGCGCCTTCTTGACGGTGTCGCAATTGGGAATGCCGAAAACGACTGGCTGCGTGGGTTTTTTCATGGTCTTTAACGGTGATCAAGGCGCGCAAGGTTTGACGACGGGCAGCGGCGCTTGGCCTTTTGCGAGAGCTTCGGTGGGCAGATAGGCGCGCAGCATGAGCTGAAAAGGCCCGGCAGGTGAGGGCAACCAATTGGCTTTGTCGCTGGGGCTGGTCGGTTCTGCGTGTTGCACCACGATGTCGAGCGAGCCGTCTGCTTTCTTGACGAGGCCGGGCGTGCGGTCGCCCACGGTGTAGCGGTTGATGGCGTTGTCGGTGAAAAACAGGCGACCATCGGGTTCGATCTGGTACATCGACAAAGACCAAAAAGATTGGGTTGCAATACCTGCCGGGCCGATTTTGACGCGGTAGCCCAGCCGGCCGTTCAGCGCCTGCCCGGCTTCGTCAGTCAAAGCGCTCAGGTAGATAGCCTCAACCTCAGGCAGTGCGCCCAGGCCACCCAGTGCGATGCCGGCTCGAAGCCGGTAGTTGTCGCCATACACGCCAACCCCAGCCGGTGGAAAACGCCAGTTTTGCGCGCTCGCAGCGCCAGCGTTCAAACCGCCCTGAATGGATTTGTTGAGCGCAGGCAAGGCGGCAGACCAAGTTTGCACGGCGTCGGGCGAGGCAGCCGCGCCTTGTGTGGCGGCAGGTGCAAGGCCCAACTTTTGCCAACGCACCAGCAAATTGGCCGCGCCGGGCACCGGATTGCGGGCCAACATGTCGTTGACCACCTGCAAATAATTGCTTGCGTCGGTGGGCGAGCCGCGCGTGCTGGCGGGGGCCGTCGGGTTCGTCCACGGGGCGGGCGTAGTGTTCGCCACGCGCAGCGCAATCGCGTCTTGTAACGTGTGCACAGTTTGGGCGTCTGCTGCGTCGTCCACCAGGATGCGCCCGAGCATCCACACATCCCGCGTGGGCAGGCGCAGCACGCGCTGGCCCGCTGGCACCGGCGTGGTGTCGCTGGCGAGCATCACCCACAATTTCAAATCCCCTTCACCCGCATTGCGCGAGCCGATGAGTTCTGCGGTGCTGGTATAGGCGTCCATGAACTGGAATGACCAATAGCGGCTGCCAAACCGAGGCAGTGCCAGTTCAATCGGGCCTTGGCTCAAATCCAGCCAGGCGGAGGTGTACAGCGTATCGTTGTTGGGTGTCGTGACGGCGCGGGCTTTGTGGTCCAGCAAGGTGCGCCGGTGGACCAGACGGTTGACGCCACGCTGGGGGTTGGCGGCCAGTTCGACCGACAAATACCGCGTGCGCGCCATCTCAAAAAGCGGGAAGGTGTATTCAAAGGCGGCTTGAAGATCGGCGTCAATGGCGGTCATGGGTTTTCGTGCCGTAGTAGGTCGGTGCTCAGGGCGTCGTCCAACCCAATCCAGGCGTAGCAATCTTAAGCTCGCCCAGTTGCAGTTGCGTCGGCACGAGCGCCCCAGATGCCAGGGCCTCGCTGGTGAATTCGGCCAGGTTGCGCACCCGCGCAGCCGGAATGCCTTGGGCGTTGCAGGCGGCCTCCCAATGTGCAGCGGTTTGGGTTTTGAGCGTGGCCACCAGCTTCGCCTTAAATGCGGCTGGGTTGCGTGCGCGGGCAAAACCAGCGCCGCGTTCCAGGTCAAGCTCGGCGTCTGCAGCTGACCAGCCCAGAAGCGGATACAACTTGCCAATCTGAGCTGGTGTATTGGCGCCCAGGGCGATGAAACCCTCCAGAGTTTCAAAATATTCCGACGCCGGGCTGCCCGAGTAACCCTTGTTGCCGACCCGATCCGGTGTTTGGCCGTTGGCCATCGTGTCGACGGTGAAGGGGTACATCAATTGCAGCGCTGCGCCCCACATCGACACGTCAATGTGGCGTCCTTCCCCTGTGCGGCTGCGCTCCTGCACCGCTGCCGTGACGGCGAATGCGCCCAACACGCCGGTCATCACATCGACCACCGGGAAGCCGGTTTTGATCGGCGGGTCGCCTGGGCCGCCGGCCAGCATCGACATGCCGGTGGCCGCCTGGATTACGTGATCGTAGGCCCCGCGCCCTTGCCAAGGCGCATGGTGCGTGCCGTAGCCCGAGATGGCACAATAAATCAGCTTTGGGTTGATTTGGCGTAGCGCCTCATAACCCAAGCCTGCACGCTCCAAGCCGCCGGGGCGAAAATTGTCCACCAGCACGTCACACTCGACCGCCAAGGCTAGCGCCTCGGCGCGACCGACGGCGCTTTTGAGATCAATCTGCGCAAAATCCTTGCCCGCGTTGAGTGCGGCGAATTGCGTCGCACCCTTGGCAGTGCTGCGCATCACGTCGCCTGGGCCGGGTTGTTCGATCTTGGTCACGCGCGCGCCGAGTTGCGCGAGGTAAAACGTCGACAAGGGCCCGGCAATCACATGGCTGAAATCGAGCACTGTCAAACCCGTGAGGGGTTTCATGTCAATTCACGTTCAGGTTGGTGGCTTTGACGAGTTTGTCGTATTTGGCGGTTTCCTGCGCCACAAACTGGCTGAACTCCGCAGGCGAGGCATTCAGCGACACAAAGGCGCCGGCAGCTTCGTGGTCAGCACGCACCGCAGGATCGTTGTACAACTTCTGGTAGGCCCTGAAGAGCACGTCAATCACTGCGGCGGGTGTGCCTGCAGGCGCCCAGATGCCGCCCCAGGATTCCAACACCAGCTCGTCTTTGCCCAGGGCTTCTTTCAAAGTCGGCACGTTGGGCAGTTGCGCCAGTCGGGTCGCCCCTGAGGTTGCCAGCGCCCGCACTTTGCCCTGCAACACCAAGGGCACCGCAGTGGATGCCACCGGGAAACCGTATTGTGTGGTGCCTTGCAGGATGCTGGGGACAATTTCCACCGAACCTTTGTATGGCACGTGCACACCCTGCACCTGCATGGCCAGTTCGACCGCCGCGCCGACCAAGTGGGCGGCGCTGCCAACACCGCCCGAGGCGTAATTCAGCTTGCCCGGGCTGGCTTTGATCGCGGCGACCAGTTCCTGCACGGTTTTCCACGGGGCGTCCTGAGCCACCACCAAAATCTGCGGGCTGACGGTGGTGCGGGTGATATGCACAAAGTCCTTGATCGGATCAAACTTCACACCTGGCTGCATGGCTTTTTGCACCACGTGGGTGGACGCGCCCAGCAGCACGCTGTAGCCGTCGGGTGGCATGCGGGCCACACTTTGAGCGGCCAAGATGCCCCCAGCGCCCACAATGTTTTCCACCACAACGTTTTGCCCGAGGATTTCCGTCAAACGGGGCACGATTTTGCGTGTCAATACGTCCGGCCCACCGCCCGCAGCGTAAGGCACGATGATGCGCACCGGTTTGGCGGGAAAACCCTGCGCCCGGGCAGGTAGGGCGGGCAAAACAGCCAGTGTGGCGATGCCCAGGCCAGCCGCCAAAAGATGCCGCCGCGCGGCGCGATGTGTTGCGAAGCCGGGTTCGATACGCGTTGACGTCATGTCGCTGGCCTTTGGCGAAACGGTTGGGAAACGTGGGGAGTGCCTTCGTCCACTATACGCAAATACGACCCGGCCCAGGCTGCGCCCCTGGCACAGCGGCGACAATCCGGCGCAATGGAAACTTCGCAAGCTCAAACACTGCAAGATTGGCTCACGCGGGCTGAGCAGCTTCACCCCAAAAGCATTTCCCTGGGCCTGGAGCGCGTAAGCGCCGTGGCCGATCGCATGGCGCTGCGCTTCACCTGCCCGGTGATCACGGTGGCGGGCACCAACGGCAAAGGCTCCACCTGCGCCATGCTGGAGTCGATCCTGCGCCAGGCGGGCTACAAAACCGGCGTGTTCACCTCGCCCCACTTGGTGCATTTTGAGGAGCGCCTGCGGTTGCTGGGTGAACCCGTGACCGCCGCTGAGTTGATAGCGGCTTGCGGCCGTGTGGAGAGGGCCAGAATCGAAAATGGCGCTGAAATACAGCTGACCTACTTTGAATTCACCACATTGGCGATTCTTGACGTGATGGTGCGCTCACAGCTTGACGTGGCGATTTTGGAGGTTGGCCTGGGCGGGCGGCTGGATGCCGTCAACATCATCGACGCCGACTGTGCCGTCATCACCAGCATTGATCTGGACCACACCGAGCTGTTGGGCCACACGCGCGAAGCGATTGGGTTCGAAAAGGCCGGCATCATGCGTGCTGGCCGACCGGTGGTGGTGAGCGACCCGATGCCGCCCCAGAGCATTGCGGCCCATGCGGCCTCCATCGGCGCTGAGGTTTGGCAGGCTGGGCGCGACTTCAAAACCGACGGAGATAAACAGCAGTGGACGTGGGCCGGGCGCGCCCCGGCCCGGTTGTCCCCAGCAAGCGCAACGGCCAACGAGGCGAGCGCGGCAGAGGAAGCGGCAAACGCGGTGCGGCCAGCCTTGCGGCGCTACAGCGGATTGGCCTACCCGGCGCTGCGAGGTGCGAACCAGCTCATCAACGCGGCAGGTGTGTTGGCGGCGCTCACCGCTTTGCGAGGCCAACTTCCCGTCACAGCGCAAGCGGTGCGCAACGGCCTGGCCTTTGTCGAGCTGCCAGGGCGGTTTCAGATCATCCCCGGCCAGCCCACGGTGGTGCTGGACGTGGCGCACAACCCGCATTCGGTGGCGGCGCTGGCGGCCAACCTGGACGCGATGGGTTATTTCCCCAGCACCCACGCGGTGTTTGGCGTGATGGCCGACAAAGACCTCGGCCCGATGCTGGCCCGCGTCAGCCCTTTGATCGACCGCTGGTACCTGACCGATCTGCCCACGCCCAGAGCCGCCACGGCAGCGCAACTGGCGGCCAAAATCGTGGCCCCTGGTGCGGCCGTGAGCACGGCCATCACCCTGCACCAAGACCCTCGCGCGGCCTTGCAGGCGGCGGTCGATGCGGCAGACCCCGCTGATAGAATCGTCGTCTTCGGTTCCTTCTTCACGGTGGGGGGCGTTTTGCAGGCGGGCGTGCCCAAACGCAGCGCCCTGCACATGACAGTCCAATCATCAAAAAGTTGAAACGCTGACGCCTGAATTCTGCTCCGACACCTGCGCTCCTGACCCGACCGACGTACCGACTCACCAGCCCCACGCCACTCTTCAAGCCCACCCGATTCCAAGTTCATGGCCTTTTTCAAGTTTCGCAAATCGGGGGACGACGCACCAGCCGCACCGGCCCAGAACGAAAGTGTTGACGCCCTGCGAAAACGCGCCACTTTTCGCCTGATCGGCGCCGCCGTGCTGGTGCTGGCCGGCGTGATCGGGTTTCCGCTTTTGTTTGACAGCCAGCCCAGGCCAGTGGCGGTGGACATCAAGATTGAAATCCCCGACAAAGCCAAAGTCAAGCCGCTGACCATGCCGGTGCCAGTGACCGCAACGGAGGGCACTTCCACCGCAGCGCCCGCCGCCCCGGCGGCCTCGGCATCCCCTGTGGTGGTCGATGTCAAAGCACCCAGTGAAAAAATATCCGAAACTATTGTGCAAAAAGAAAAATTGCCATTAGGCCAGGTAAAAACAAGTGATTTAGCTACTAAAAATGATCTAAATTCGTCTAAAAAAGAAACCATAATTTCATCAAAAGACATTTTACAGAAAAAAAATTCGACCGAAGATGGCGCAAAAGCCTTGGCCTTGCTCGAAGGGAAATCTGCGGACAAGCCGGTCGACAAGCCCGTAGCCGCAGCTATACCAGCGGCGGCGGCTGAGGGGCGGTTCGTCGTCCAGGTCGGCGCTTTTTCAGACGCCACACGTGCCAGGGAAGCGCGCGCCAAGTTGGAGTCAGCAGGCCTTAAAACCTACACCCAAGTGGTCGAGACCAAAGAGGGCGCACGCACCCGGGTGCGAGTGGGGCCGTTTTCAGACAAGGCCGAGGCCGACCGCGCCGCCCAAAAAGTCAAATCACTCGATTTGCCTGCCGCGATTTTGTCGCTTTGATCGGCACCGCCCTCGTGGAATTTGGCGGCATTTGACGGCACTCAAGCGGTGATGGATCTGGCGGTTTTGGATTGGGTATTTTTGGCGGTGCTGCTGCTCTCGCTTTTAATCGGCGCTTGGCGTGGCTTGGTGTTTGAGTTGATTTCGCTGGCGACCTGGGTGGTGGCCTTTGGCCTGGCCCAATGGTTGGCCGCAGATGTCGCGCAGAAACTGCCGATGAGCGGCGCGGGTGAGTCAGTGCGGTATGCGGCGGGGTTTGGGTTGACTTTTGTCGTCGCCGTGTTCGTGGGTGGCCTGGTGGCGGTGTTGGTCAAAAAACTGGTGACCGTGGCGGGTTTGGCGCCGTTTGACCGGGCTCTGGGCGCGCTTTTCGGGCTCACCCGCGGGTTGGTGATTTTGCTGGCCGTCGCGGTGGTGGTGGCGATGACGCCGCTGAAATCTGCCGCCTGGTGGCGAGAGTCGGTGGGCGCCAGCGGTTTGACGGTGGTACTTAAAGGGCTCAAGCCGGTGTTGCCGGTGGCGTTTGGACGTTTGTTGCCGTGAAGGCCAAGCCAGGTTTGGCATTGAAATAAGGGACTGGCTCATGTGTGGAATCGTCGGCGTTGTGAGCAACGCACCCGTTAACCAGCTCATTTATGACGCGCTGCTGCTCTTGCAGCATCGCGGGCAAGACGCAGCAGGCATTGTCACGCAGCAGGAGCGCAAGTTTTTCATGCACAAGGCCAAAGGCCTGGTGAAGGATGTTTTTCGTACCCGCAACATGCGCACTCTGCCGGGCAACTGCGGCCTGGGCCAGGTGCGTTACCCCACGGCAGGCAATGCCTACAGCGAAGAAGAGGCCCAGCCGTTTTACGTCAACGCGCCCTTTGGCATCGTGCTGGTGCACAACGGCAATTTGACCAACGCGCAGGCGCTCAAGCAAGAGCTGTTCAACACCGACCACCGCCACATCAACACCGAGAGCGACTCCGAGGTGTTGCTCAATGTGCTGGCGCACGAGATCGAAAAAACCACACGCGGCTTGCCGCTGCAACCGGCTGACCTGTTCACCGCTGTGAGAAACGTGCACAAGCGCGTTCGCGGCTCCTACGCTGTGGTGGCGCTCTTGGCCGGGCACGGCGTGCTGGCGTTTCGGGACCCCTTTGGCATCCGCCCGCTTTGCATGGGTAAAAGCGTCGACAAAAACGCCGCCACGCTGATGTTGGCCAGTGAGTCGGTAGCGCTGGAGGGCACGGCCCACACCTTCGATCGCAACATCGACCCCGGCGAGGCGGTGTTCATCGATTTGCAAGGCAAGATCCACGCCCAGCAGTGCGCTGACACGCCGACGCTGAACCCCTGCATTTTTGAGTTTGTTTATTTGGCGCGGCCCGATTCGGTGATGGACGGCATCTCGGTCTACCAGGCGCGTCTGAACCTGGGCGAGGCTCTGGCCAAACGCGTCATCTCCACCGTGCCGCCGAATGAGATCGACGTGGTGATCCCGATCCCCGAATCCAGCCGCCCCAGCGCCGCGCAACTGGCGCAACTGCTGGGCCTGCCCTATCGCGAAGGTTTTGTGAAAAACCGCTACGTCGGCCGCACCTTCATCATGCCGGGGCAGTCGGTGCGCAAAAAATCGGTGCGGCAGAAGCTCAACGCCATCGTCAGCGAATTCAAAGGCCGCAACGTCCTGCTGGTGGACGACTCCATCGTGCGCGGCACCACCAGCCAGGAGATCGTGCAGATGGCGCGTGACGCGGGCGCCCGCAAGGTCTACCTGGCCAGCGCTGCGCCGCCGGTGCGTTACCCCAATGTGTATGGCATCGACATGCCGACCGCCACCGAACTGGTGGCGCACGACCGCAGCGTCGCAGAAATCCAAAAAATCATCGGCTGCGACGCCTTGATTTACCAGGACGTGGAGGGCATGAAAAAAGCCATTGGCAAGCTCAATCCGTCCATCAAAGGTTTTGACGCTTCGTGTTTTGACGGTGTCTACGTGACCGGCGACATCTTGGCTGGCGACATCGCGCGCCTCAACGAAAGCCGCGTGACGGCGCACGAGCCCGAAGACGATACCTCGCGCCTGGCGCTGCCGAACCCTGCATAAACCAGCCTAAGTCGGCCTGACCCGACATGAATGCTGATCAACGCCAACACATGAAAACCCGAACCCGCTTCGCCCCGTCGCCCACGGGCTTCATCCACCTGGGCAATATCCGCTCAGCCCTGTACCCCTGGGCCTTTGCCCGCTCGACCGGCGGCGACTTCATCCTGCGCATCGAAGACACCGACGAAGACCGCTCGACCCAGGCGGCGGTGGATGTCATCCTCCAGGGCATGGCCTGGCTGGGTCTTGACCACGACGAAGGCCCGTTCTACCAGATGCAACGCATCGGGCGCTACAAGGACGTGCTGGCCGGCCTCATCGCTGAAGGCAAGGTCTACCCGTGTTACATGAGCGTGGCCGAGCTGGACGCCCTGCGCGAGCGGCAGATGGCCGCCAAAGAGAAGCCGAAATACGACGGCACCTGGCGGCCTGAGCCGGGCAAGGTTTTGCCACCTGTGCCTGATGGGGTGCAACCGGTTTTGCGCTTTAAAAATCCCCAAGGCGGGGTGGTGGCCTGGGACGACAAAGTCAAGGGCCGCATCGAGATCAGCAACGATGAACTCGATGACCTGGTCATCGCCCGGCCCGCGCCGCTGGGGGACGTGGGCACGCCCACCTACAACTTCTGTGTGGTGGTGGACGACATCGACATGGCCATCACCCACGTGATCCGCGGCGACGACCATGTGAACAACACGCCGAGGCAGATCAACATCTTCAAAGCGCTGGGCAAAGAGCCTCCGGTGTACGCCCATTTGCCGACCGTGCTCAATGAGCAGGGCGAAAAAATGAGCAAACGAAACGGCGCCAAGCCGGTGACGCAGTTTGCCGAAGAAGGTTTTCTGCCCGACGCGATGGTGAACTACCTGGCGCGCCTGGGCTGGAGCCACGGTGATGACGAAATCTTCAGCCGCGCGCAGTTCGTCAGCTGGTTCAATTTGGATCACCTGGGCAAAAGTGCGGCGCAGTTTGATGAGGCCAGGCTGCGTTGGGTCAATGCGCAGCATCTGAAGGCGACGGCAGATGAGGCGCTGGCGCCCATGGTGGCGGGGCATTTGCACACGATGCACTTGGTGGCCGACGCACGGCTGCCGGGCATCTGCGGGCTGTTCAAGGATCGCTGCGACACCACCGTGGCGCTGGCCCATTGGGCGCAGGCGTTTTATGGCGAGGTCAGCGTCAAACCGGAAGACCGCGCTGCCCACGTGACGGACGCCGTGAAACCTGCCCTGATGTTGCTCGCGGCCAAACTGGCCGAATGCAGCTGGGACAAAGCCGCCATTAGCGCCGCCATCAAGGAAGTGCTGGGCGAGGCAGGCCTGAAGATGCCGCAATTGGCCATGCCAGTGCGTGTGCTGGTGATGGGCACGCCGCAAACGCCCTCGCTGGACGCCGTGCTGGCCTTGATGGACCGCCGCAAAGTCGCCCAGCGTTTGGCGGCGGCGCAGGTCTGATTGACGAGGGAAGCCCAAGAGCCTCCCATTTGTGCTGTCAAGAAAGCCCAGTTTTATTGCTATAATATGAGGCTCAGAAGATGGCTGCAGTGTTCCGCAATGCAGTCCAAGGTAGATTGAGGTGAGGGGGTATAGCTCAGCTGGGAGAGCGCTTGCATGGCATGCAAGAGGTCAGCGGTTCGATCCCGCTTACCTCCACCAAAATTTCTGTTTTTAAGTTGTTGCCAGAGTTGTCAGTGAAGTTGTCAGTACGTTTGTACCCAGGTTTTGACCCCATCGTCTAGAGGCCTAGGACATCACCCTTTCACGGTGAGTACCGGGGTTCGAATCCCCGTGGGGTCGCCAATTGATTTGGCGTTTTTCGGTTGGCCTTCGCAAGCGGGCCAAACTGCCAGGAGTGGTAGTTCAGTTGGTTAGAATACCGGCCTGTCACGCCGGGGGTCGCGGGTTCGAGTCCCGTCCACTCCGCCAGTTGTGAAGAACGGGTTGCAGCATTTTTTTGCCGCAGCCCGTTTTTTTTCGCGGCAGTCTTTCGTGGCAACGACTTTTCAGAATCCACAATTGTTGCAACCCGCTGCATCCAATTTCTGAAAGTGACAAATTACCGGGTTTGCTGCATTTGAACCCGCAGCCGAATTGAGGTAACCTCCCATCCCTTGCTGCGCAAATGCGCCATGAAGGCGGGCAGCAACTGGCGGATTTTGGCGGCGGTGGCGTTGTTGTCCAGGATCAGACACCACACCGGGCCGTCGATGGGGCCGGCCGTGATCGATTTTTTGAGCGTTGCCGGAATCAGCGCTTCAATCGATTTGAGTCGGCTGCTCGATTCGCGGGTGAGCTCTGCAAGCCGCGCGAACGTTGGCGTTTCCCCGGCAGCCTGCAAAAGCGTGTAAGTGTGCGGCTTTGGCGGCGGTGGCTGGCGCAGTGTCATGGGGCGGTCGAGTCCAAATGTCCAAGTGGGCCAGAAAAAGGAAGTGGCAGATGCAATTGATTATCACGGACGCCTGGCTGGCCAAAAGCCGCGCGATCCATCTCTCGGGCCGGCGCCTGGTCTTCGCCTTGGGCGTGTTGTCGCTGGCCTTGACCATCGTCGCCGCCGGCATCTACCACTGGGTTTTCCTCAAGGGCGCGCGTGAGGGCTGGCCCGTGATTGGCAGCTTTGTGCGGCTTTTGGTCAAAGATGAATTCGAGCAGCGCGACCGTTTCATGCGCGAAAACCTCAACGTCATGGCCAAAAAAGTCGGCGAAATGCAGGCTAAATTGACACAATTGGAGTCGCTGGGTGAACGTGTCTCGGGCTTGGCGGGCGTTAACGCGGGCGACATCAAGGCCCTGCCGGGCCGAGGTGGCGTGTTGTTGCCGGGGCGCGACCTGTCGCTGGTGGAATTGCAAGCCACTCTGGCCGCGATGGATCAGGCGGCAGACCAGCGCGCCGACCTGATGACCCTGATGGAATCCCGTTTGTTCGAGCAAAAAATGCGCAACATGATGGTGCCCACGCAGCCGCCCGTGCCGGGCGCCAACCTCGGCTCCCACTTCGGCTGGCGCATCGACCCGATCACCGGGCAATCCGCCTTGCACACGGGCCTGGATTTCCAGGCCGACACCGGCACCCCCATTTACGCCGCTGCGGGCGGCGTGGTCGTCACGCAGGAGTACCACGCGGGTTACGGCAACTTGGTGGAAGTGGACCACGGCAAAGACCTGGTCACACGGTACGCGCACGCTTCTCAGGTTTTCGTCAAAAAGGGCGACCTCATCAAACGCGGGCAAAAAATCGCCGAAGTGGGCACCACAGGCCGCTCCACCGGCTCGCATTTGCACTTTGAGGTGCTGGTGCAAGGCGTGCCGCAAGACCCTCAAAAATTCTTGAGCGCGGGCGAGGCCAATGTGCGCCAGTTGGCCAAAAGCGGCACGGCTGCGCGGGCGGTCAACAAATAAGGACGGGAGCCGCCGCAGTTGCTCAGGCGCTCAGCCGATCCCGCCGTGCGCCATAAACACGTAAAGCGGAATCCCCAGGAGGATATTGAAGGGAAACGTCAGCCCCAGCGACATGCCGAAATACAGCGAGGCGTTGGCCTCCGGGATCGCGTGGCGGATCACAGCGGGCACGGCAATATAAGACGCACTGCCCGCCAGCACCATCAGCAAGGCGGTATTGCCCGGCGAGATACCCAACAGCAGGCCCAGGCCCAGCGCAAAGCTGGCGTGCAGCAACGGCCCGGCGATGGCATAGGCCAAGAGCCACGCCGATGTGCCTTTGAGCGAGCCCAGATTGCGCGCGGCCAGCAAGCCCATGTCCAGCAAAAAGAAGGCCAACATGCCTTTGAACAAATCCACGGAAAACGGCTTCATCACCGCCTCGCCCGACTCACCTGCAATCAGCCCGATCAACATGGCGCCGAGCAACAACATCTGCGCGCCGTCAGTCAGCGATTCATGCAGGATGCGGCGCAACGGCACGGTGGCGCCCGACGCGCTGGGTGTCCGCTGGCGCACCCAGTTAGCCAGCAACACCGCCAAAATGATGGCTGGCGACTCCATCAACGCCATCGCCGCCGCCATGTGGCCCCCGTAGGTCAGACCGTGGGTATCGAGGTATTGCACGGCGGTGATGAAAGTCACCGCGCTCACCGAACCATAAGTCGCCGCCAAGGCTGCCGCATCAAAACCATTGACCAGACGGCGCAACACCGCATAACCCAGCAAGGGCACGAGGGTCGCCAAAAAAAGAGCTGAGGCCAAACTCACCGCCACCTCCGCCGTCAGCCCCGACTTGGCCAAGGCAAACCCGCCTTTGAGCCCCAATGCCATCAGCAAATAAAGCGAAAGAAACCGTGAGATGGGCGCCGGAATCTCCAGGTTCGACCGGAGCAAACCCGCCACGATGCCAAACACAAAAAACAGAATCGCGGGGTCGATGAAACTTTGCATGGTGAATGCAAGCATAACCGCCGCCGGTGCATACGTACCCAACTCAGAGATGTCGAAACAGGATGAACGACGTGAATTTGAGGCAAGTCGTAGCCTGGTCGCTTGCTGGTGGCATCGCGCGCCCGTTTGCGGGCGCAAAGGCGCTTTTGGCGGGCCGAACGAGTTGTTAACATGGGTATTAACAAAGAATCGATTTAGGCGTCGGATTTTAGGGCTTCAAGACTTTTGCGGCACCGGGTCACGTAGAATGGACGTATTATGCTATTTATTGTGTAGCATTTGACGCGACGAGTGGAGTGGATTTTTGGGGCAAATTTCGGCATTTAGGCAAAAGGCAAGACGTGACCCTTTGGTCGGATGTTGCGGCGCTG
Source organism: Rhodoferax sp. (assembly GCA_031365665.1). Classification (GTDB taxonomy): domain Bacteria; phylum Pseudomonadota; class Gammaproteobacteria; order Burkholderiales; family Burkholderiaceae_C; genus JANYCG01. Next base: position 23,774 of record JANLYO010000124.1, read on the forward strand.
CGGTCAGCGGGTGATTCTGGACAGCGGCCTGGCGGCGTTGTATGGCGTGGAGACCAAGCGCTTTAACGAGCAGGTCAAGCGCAACGCCGCACGGTTTCCGGTCGACTTCATGTTCCAGCTGACAGCCGAGGAGTCCGATTCTTTAAGGTCGCAAATTGCGACCTTAAAGACCGGTCGCGGTCAGCACCGCAAATACCTGCCCTACGTTTTCACGGAACACGGGGCCATCATGGCGGCCATGGTGTGACCTTGCCCCTGTTGTCCGCACTCCATAGGCTGCCCATTATGCGGACTTCCTGTTTTGCTGCTGGGCCGCGATCCAGCGTTGCTCAAACGTCATGGGGCTGACATAGCCCAGCGTCGAGTGCAATCTCTTGTGGTTATAGAACGTCAGCCAATCCATCACTTCGTCCATGGCCTCACGCCGGGTGGTAAACCGTCTGCCGTACAGCCTGCCGACTTTCAGGCGACCCCACAGGCTCTCGGTGGGCGCGTTGTCCCAGCAATCACCCTTGCGGCTCATTGACGACTTCATCTCGCAGCCCTTGAGCGCATTCTGGAAGTCGTGGCTGCAATACTGGCTGCCCCGATCGGAGTGGAAGATCAGCCCCGGTGCAGGGCGGCGGCGAAACCACGCCATGCGCAGCGCATCGGTCACCGCGCTGGTCTGCATGTGATCCCTCATGCTCCAGCCCACGACCTGGCGGCTGAACAGGTCAAGCGCCGCCGTCAGGTACAGCCAGCCTTCATCGGTCGCAATGTATCGGGATAAAAAGAGAAACAGGGATTTCCCCTCGCGGAACATGCATAAGAAGCTATCTATTTCGCAGCTTATGACGCACTCTCAATGGCCAACTACTTCGACGGGCTCAGTTTTCCAACAGCCTGTTGTATAGCCAAACAAATTGACTTGGATGGTTCAGTGCATTTACTTTTTGCATTGTTTTCGATTTGCCGCAGGCGTTCTTCTGGAATCGTTTCGTCAATGTGTTTTAAGACGAACCCAAGGAATTCTTCATCCTGCTGTGCCAGGCGATTTAATCGAGTCAATGAGCGCCATTTGTCTGCCATCAAAAGCGACACAGATTCACTGAAACCTTCACCAATCGCGCCATCATCGCAGTGCTGAAAGGCTTTGTAGGCTGAGTGGAATTGGTCCCAAGATGCAATCGATGAAACGCGCTTTTCTGCAGCACGGGCCTGCGCAGCAGTGCACACGGTTTTGCCATCGGCCCAACATGCCGACGAGAGAACCAAACTGCCAAGACACA
>JANLYO010000129.1:0-35203 GCA_031365665.1 Rhodoferax sp.
AGCAGCTCTTGCAGGTTGACGCCGAGTTTCTGCGCGTATTGGATGTCCAACGCGTGTTCGGCGTCCACAAAAGCGCAGGTGCCCAGGGCTTTTTGCATTTGCGCGATGACTTGCAGCGTGAGCGTGGTTTTGCCGGACGACTCCGGGCCGTAGATCTCGACCACACGGCCGCGCGGCAAGCCACCCACGCCCAGGGCAATGTCCAGGCCCAAGGAGCCGGTGGAGACGACCTGGATGTCCTCAATCACCTCGCCCTCGCCCAAACGCATGATGGTGCCTTTGCCGAATTGTTTTTCGATCTGCAACAAAGCCGCTTGCAGGGCTTTGGCTTTTTCGGTGGTGGCGGTGAGGCTCATGCCTTTGACGGGTGCGTCCATGGAAATCTCCTTGTAAATCAGTTAGTTACGGTTCAAAAATGTTGGCAAAATCGAGAATCGGATGTCGGCAAATGGTCTGCTGTTATCAACAGGCTGGATGCTTGAACAGTAGTTTAACGCGGCTTGTTGAAATTAGTAAACAAGTTTTTTAGTCAGTTTGATTTACCATTTGGGCATGGCTTCCCACCTAAATTCAAACACGGACTCTGCGCCAGAGCCAGACGACCGCTGGCGCCACAGCCACTTGGGTTATTTGATGGGCCGCGCCTTGCAGCGGTTTGACGCGCGGGTGCTCGCGCTGATGGCGCAAGACGTCAACGTGCCGTTGGCGCTGGCCAACCTGGCCACGCGCCATCAGGTGGGCGCGGCGCATATCCACATTACGCGCCACCTGGCGCTGGGCGGTTCGCGCCTCACTGACTTGGCCGCCAGCGCCGGCATGAGCAAACAGGCGATGGGCAAATTGGTGGACCAATGCGAGGCCTGGGCGCTGGTCACGCGCACACCCGACACGCGCGACGCCCGCGCCAAGTGGGTCAGCTTCACGCCCCTGGGGCGGGCATGGCTCAAGGCCTTCGAAAACGCCGTGGCCCAAACCGAGGCCGAATTGCAGCAGGCGGTCGGCGCGCAGGTGGCCACCGTGATTTCCATCGGGCTGGAAGCCTATGCGGCCTAAAATCTAGCCTTATTCCATTTCCAAATCATTGGTGTAGTAGGCGCGCCGACGCCGACAGTGCTAGGGCACGGCCAGGAGGCGCAAGGACCTACAGCGATGATTTGGAAATGGAATCAAAGCCAGGAGACACCATGCGAGTATTGATTGCGGAAGACGACCAGGTCCTGGCAGACGGCCTGATCCGTGCCCTGCGCAGCAGCGGCGCGGCGGTGGACCAGGTGGCCGATGGCTCGCAGGCCGATGCGGCGCTGATGACCAACACCGAGTTTGACCTTTTGATCCTCGACCTGGGCCTGCCCAAAATGCACGGGCTGGAAGTGCTCAAACGCCTGCGCGCACGTGGCTCGGTAATGCCGGTGCTGATTTTGACGGCGGCTGATTCGGTGGAAGAACGCGTCAAGGGCCTGGATCTGGGCGCCGACGACTACATGGCCAAACCCTTCAGCCTGCAAGAGCTCGAAGCCCGTGCCCGCGCGTTGATGCGCCGTGGTGTGGGCGCCACCCACAATGTCATCAAACACGGCCCGCTCACCTACGACCAGGGTGGCCGCGTGGCCACGATTGAAGGCAAGATGGTCGACCTGTCGGCGCGTGAGTTGGGCCTTTTGGAAGTGCTGCTGCAACGCACGGGGCGCCTGGTCAGCAAAGACCAACTGGTCGAGCGCCTGTGCGAATGGGGCGATGAGGTCAGCAACAACGCCATAGAGGTCTACATCCACCGCCTGCGCAAAAAGATCGAAAAAGGCCCCATCCGCATCGCCACCGTGCGGGGTTTGGGTTACTGCCTGGAGAAGATTCAAGAATGATGCAGCCGCGCACGCTGGACTGTGAATAGCAGGATGTTTTGCCGCCGGGCCGCTCCCAAGGCAAAATGCGCCCCCACTCCAAGCGAAGCGCAGGCTCCTGCGCTGGGGCAGGAAGCCACACGCAGTGCGCGACCGTGGGGGCATGTTTTTGCGCCGGGCCGCCCCAAGCAAAAATGCGACCCCCTCGGGGGGGCAGGAAGCCACACGCAGTGCGCGACCGTGGGGGCGAGTTAGTCAGTGGCACTTAACCTGTTCAAGCGCGAGCAGCGTTCGCTGTTCGGCGAAATTCTGGATTGGATGCTGACGCCGCTTTTGCTCTTGTGGCCGGTGAGTCTGGTGTTGACCTGGATCGTGGCGCAAGGCATTGCCGGCAAACCGTTTGACCGTGCACTGGAATACAACGCCAGCGCCCTGGCGCAACTGGTCACTGTGCAAAGCGGGCGTATGCAGTTCAATCTGCCCCAGCCCGCGCGCGAACTGCTGCGGGCCGATGACACCGACACCATTTATTACCAGGTGCTGGGGCTCAAAGGCGAGTTTGTCAGCGGCGAGCGCGACTTGCCGCTGCCGCCCGAGGGCGAGACCATCGTGCCTGGCGAGGTGCGCCTGCGCGACGATTCGCTCAAGGGCACAGACATCAAAGTCGCCTACACCTGGGTCAAGCCGGATCCGGCCAACCCACGCATGGCGCTGGTGCAGGTGGCCGAGACGCTGGAGAAGCGCTCGGTGCTGGCCACCGAAATCATCAAGGGGGTGATGCTGCCGCAGTTTGTCATCCTGCCGCTGGCGGTTCTGCTGATTTGGCTGGCGCTGGCCCAGGCGATCAAACCGTTGCATCAGCTCGAAGAACGCATTCGCGCCCGCCGCCCGGATGACATGAGCCCGCTGGACATCGAAGAGGTGCCGCTGGAGATCGCGCCGATGGCCGCCAGCGTGAACGATCTGCTGATGCGCCTCAAAGACTCGATCACCACGCAAAAGCGTTTCCTCGCCGACGCCGCGCACCAGTTGAAAACGCCGCTGGCCGGTTTGCGCATGCAAGCTGAGCTGGCGCTGCGCGAAGGCGCGGATGCCGAGGAGCTGAAGCTCTCCTTGCGGCAAATCGGGCGCAGCAGCATCCGCGCCACCCACACGGTGAACCAGTTGCTCGCCCTGGCCCGCGCCGAGGGCAGCGGCACGGCGATGACGCGCCAAAGCTGCGATTTGGTCAAACTGGCCACCGAAGTGATGCAGGACAGCGTGCCGCACGCGCTGGACAAACACCTTGACCTGGGGTTCGAAGGCGCTGCGGCAGGCGCGCCCGGCGTGCACATCGAAGGCAACCCGACCTTGCTCAAGGAAATGCTGCGCAACCTGATCGACAACGCCATCGCCTACACGCCGTCCACCGTGGATAAACCTGGTGTGATCACCGTGAGGGTGCTGGCAGAGCCGGCGACGCAGACTTTATCGATGCAAGTCGATGATTCTGGGCCTGGCATCGCGCAGACGGAACGCGAACTGGTGTTCGAGCCCTTTTACCGGGCTTTGGGCAACGACGCCGATGGCTCCGGTTTGGGGCTTTCCATCGTCAGGGAGATTGCGGGGCATCACTTTGCCGACGTGACGGTAAGCGAGGTGCGGCCCGGGCAGGTGCCGCCGGGGGCCCGGTTCACCGTGCGGTTTCGCTTGGCGGCGGCCAGGATTCAGGCGTAAAGGCTGACGCCATCGAGCCGCATCGACATGCCCGTTTACCGGCAGGCTCGCAGGGGTTTGCCGCCCAAAAGAGGCTTCAGATCCTCCACTTTCGGCCGCAGGACGTCGTCCACAGCGGCCAATTTCAACACCCAGGCTTTCGCGTCTTCACGCTCCTGCAGCACTTTGGCGGTGCGCACACCGCGTTTGCTTAAGGCCGCCAAGGCGGTATCGGCTGCGTCTTTGGACGGGAAACCACCCAAGGACAAACCGGGCTCCAGCGCCGGGTTGTTGAGCGGTTCGAATTTCAGGTTCAGTTGCGCCAGCTCGGCGCGTTTCGCGGCCAGCGCCTGGATACTGGGATATTTTCCCATGTAGACGATCCAGCGGCCAGGCGCGGTGGCCGCGTCCAGCTCCCAGCTGCCGGGTGGCAGATTGGATTCGAGGATGCGGCGCAGCGCCTGTGTCTGGTTCTCGTCAAATCCGCCCGCTGTCAGGCACTCGGGCGCTCGGGCAGGGGCCTGCCCGGCGGCTTCCAGGCGTCGCGCCTCGTCGGCACGCAACACGCGGATGGCTTCCGGTTTGATCTGCTGCGCCAGGCGCTGTGGCTCGGCCACTTCCGCCGGGGCGTAACCATAGGCCTTGAGCATGCCTTGGGACCAGGCGAAATAACCGCCATTGGCCAGGAGCAGCAATAAAACCAAAAATCTCAGCATGGCTAGGTTTGGATCGGCAAGACGGGAGTGGATGTGCTGCTTTGGGGGCGAACGCTGACTTCGGAACTGCTGATTTTTACCACGCCGCGCGGGGTCGCCACCCTTAAAGCGCCATTTTCGTCAACGCCGTGTGCCGTGCCGCTCAGGCCATCGCTCAAGTTGACCTCGACGCCCATGAGGGCATCCAAGGCGTTGAAGCCGCGCTGCAAGGGTGCAAAACCCGAGCTTTCAAACGCTTTGGCCATGCTGGCCAAGGGCACTGCAACACGGTGCAGCACCGTCGCGGCGTCCAGACTCGGGTCAAGCTCGGCCAAAGCTGCTGGCGCCGTGCTTAGGCCGTCTGCCGCGCGGGGAGCGATGTTGATGCCGACGCCGATCACCACATAGCGCCCCGGTGCTGCGGGGCCATCGCCCGCCCTGGTGAGCGAAACGCCGGGCAAGGCGGTTTCGATCAGGATGCCGCCGAGTTTGCGCTGCTCGAACTGAAGGTCGTTGGGCCATTTGAGGCGAACGCCCGCATGCAACTGGCGCGCCACCGTCAAACCCACCGCCAACGACAGACCCGACCAGTTCTGCGGCGACAACATCATGCCGAATGAAAACATCAGGGTAGACGGTGCATTCGGTCGGCCATCGTCAAACCAGGCCCGGCCCAGACGCCCGCGCCCCGCCGTTTGGTGCTCGGCGACCAGCAAGATCGGATCGAGTTGCCCGGCTTTGGCGCGGCGCATGAGCTCAGAATTGGTCGAGTCGATTTCAGGCAGCACTTCGACCGTAAAGCCCGGCAGGGTCGGCGCAATGGCCTCCCAAATGGCCTCGGTGCACCACAGCACAGGCTGGGCCAAAGCGCTTGTCGTAGCAGTTGTCACCGGGGCACGGGGTTTATCGTTTACGTTTGGGGGCCAGCAAGGTGCCACGGCAATTTTTAGCCCCGCACCAGCAGGGGTATTCGGCTTTGAGTTTGGGCGTGTAACGCTCGTCGATGATCAGGCCGTAGTCATAGTTCAGCTCTTCGCCGGCCGTGATGTTGCGCAGCGCCTTGACGAAAACGCGGCCGCCTTCTTCGTCGGCTTCGCAATTGGGCTTGCAGGCGTGATTGATCCAGCGTGAGGAGTTGCCGCCAAAGAGCGCATCAATCACGTGTTTTTCATCAATGTGAAAATAAAAGGTGTGGTTGGGGTCTTTTGGGTCATGCGGATGGCGCGCCTGGGCCGCCTTCCAGCTGATGATCTCGCCCACATATTCGATGATGGTTTCGCCTTCGGCGATGTCCTTGACGGCAAACACGCCTTTGCCATGCACGCCTGAGCGGCGGGTTTGGATGCGGCGGTTGTCCCCAGGGGCTGGTTTCTTGCTCACGAAGGTTTCCTGAAAAAATGCTGCTGAAAATTGCCGGGGCCGGTCGGATTTGCGGTGGCCCCGAAAAATTTGTTATTGTGAACCGTATGCGTGTGCGCATGCGTGTGTGCGCCCGCACGGGTGCGCACGCGAGAGGCTGGATTGTAGTCATGGCATTTTTGACGTTGAACTTGAATTATGAAAACACTGGTTATTGCTGAAAAACCGTCGGTGGCGCAGGACATCGTGCGTTCGCTCACACCCACGTCAGGCAAGTTCGAGAAACACGACGAGCACTTCGAGAACGACACCTACATCGTGACCAGCGCCGTCGGCCACCTGGTCGAAATTGCCGCGCCCGAGGAGTTCGATGTGAAACGCGGCAAGTGGAGTTTTGCCCACCTGCCGGTGATTCCGCCGCACTTCGACCTGAAACCGCATGACAAAACCAAAACGCGGCTCAACGCCATCGTCAAGCAGGCCAAACGCAAGGACGTGGGCGCGTTTGTCAACGCCTGCGACGCCGGGCGCGAGGGCGAGCTGATCTTCCGCCTCATCCAGCAATACAGCAAGGTCAAGCTGCCGGTCTCGCGCCTGTGGCTGCAGTCGATGACGCCGCAGGCGATCCGCGACGGCTTCAGCCATTTGCGCACCGACAAACAAATGCTGCCGTTGGCCGACGCCGCGCGTTGCCGTTCCGAGGCCGACTGGCTGGTGGGCATCAACGGCACACGGGCCATGACGGCCTTCAACTCGCGCGACGGTGGCTTCTTTTTGACGACCGTCGGGCGGGTGCAGACGCCGACGCTGTCGGTCGTGGTGGAGCGCGAAGAACAGATCCGCAAGTTCATCAGCCGTGACTACTGGGAGATTCACGCCAGCTTTGGCGCAGCGGCAGGTGTGTACGCCGGCAAATGGTTTGACCCGAAATGGAGCAAAACCGCCGCCAATGCCGCCGCAGGCAATGCCGACGAGCCGGACGCGGAACTGCGAGCCGACCGCCGGTGGTCCGCCCACGACGCCCAGCGCATCGCCAACGCCGTGCGCGGCCAGCCTGCCAGCGTCACCGAAGAAAGCAAGCCGACCAGCCAGGCCTCGCCGCTGCTGTTTGATTTGACGAGTTTGCAGCGCGAAGCCAACGGCAAGTTTGGTTTCTCCGCCAAAACCACGCTCTCCATCGCGCAGAGCCTGTACGAGCGCCACAAGGCGCTGACCTACCCGCGGACCGACTCGCGCGCGCTGCCGGAAGACTATGTGCCGGTGGTCAGGGACACCTTCGAGATGCTGGCCAAAAGCGGCATGAAACACCTGGCACCCTTCGCTGCGCAGGCCGTCAAGGGCAACTACTTCAATGACAGTTAACGAATTTTTGACAACAACAAGGTAAGCGACCACTTTGCCATCATCCCCACGCTGCAAGCGCCCAGCGGCCTGAGCGAGGCCGAGCAAAAGATCTATGACCTGGTGGTGCGGCGCTTCATGGCGGTGTTTTTCCCCAGCGCCGAATACGAAGTGACAACGCGAATAACGCATGTTGCCCCCACGCTTGTCGCTTCGCGTACTGCGCTGCCCCCCGAGGGGGCTAATTTTCCTAGGGGCGGCCCGTCGGAAAATTCCGCCGCTGGTCACAGTTTCAAGACGGAAGGCAAGGTGTTGGTGAAACCAGGCTGGCTGGCCATCTACGGCAAGGAAGCCGCAGACGAAGTCGCTGATGCCAAAGATGGCGACAAGGGCCAGAGCCTGGTGCCCGTGGCGCCGGGCGAAAAGGTCAAGACGGACGAAGCCGAGGCCAAGGGCTTGAAGACCCGGCCGCCAGCGCGTTATTCAGAAGCAACGCTGCTGGGCGCCATGGAAAACGCCGGCAAGACCGTGGAAGACGACGACCTGCGCGCTGCCATGCACGAAAAAGGCCTGGGCACGCCCGCCACACGGTCGTCCATCATCGAGGGCCTGATCGCCGAAAAGTACATGTTGCGCGAAGGCCGCGAGCTGATCCCGACGGCGAAGGCTTTCCAGTTGATGACGCTCTTGCGCGGCCTGGGCGTCGAAGAACTCTCCAAAGCCGAACTCACCGGCGAATGGGAATACAAACTCAACCAGATGGAACACGGCCAGTTGAGCCGCGAAAGCTTCATGGCCGAAATCGCCGCCATGACCGAACGCATGGTCAAAAAAGCCAAGGAATACGACCGCGACACCATTCCCGGCGACTACGCGACGCTGGCCGCGCCCTGCCCCAACTGCGGCGGCATCGTCAAGGAGAACTATCGGCGTTACACCTGCACCGGCAAATCGGGCACGGAGAGCGGTTGCGGTTTTTCGTTTGGCAAAACGCCCGCAGGCCGTACCTTTGAGGTGGCCGAAGTCGAGCAGTTTCTGCGCGACAAGAAGATCGGGCCGCTTGACGGCTTCCGCTCGAAAGCGGGTTGGCCGTTCACCGCCGAGATGGTCATCAAATACGACGACGACGCCAAAAACTACAAGCTCGAATTCGATTTTGGCGACGACAGGAAAGGTGAAGAATCCGGCGAGATCATCGACTTTTCAGCGCAGGAATCATTGGGACTATGCCCCAAATGCGGCGCTGGAACAGGTGCTGCCGCAGGCGGCAGGGTGTTCGAACACGGCAAGAACTACGTCTGCGAGAAGTCAGTGCCTACACACGGGCAGGTGGTTCCCAGTTGTGACTTCAAGACCGGGCAAATCATCTTGCAGCAGCCGGTTGTGCGGGAGCAGATGAGCAAGTTGCTGGCCACCGGCAAGACCGACCTGCTGGACAAATTTGTCTCGATGCGCACGCGCCGGGGCTTCAAAGCCATGCTGGCCTGGGACGCTGAAGCTGGCAAAGTGAACTTCGAATTCGCCCCGTCGAAATTTCCGCCGCGCAAACCGGCGGCTGCGGGCGCTGCGGCAAAAACTACAAGCGCTGCAAAATCACTAGCTGGTCGTGTTTCTCCCGCGAAACCTGTGGCCAAAAAAGTGGCGAAATCGACGGTCAAAAAGGCCAAGGCAGCCGCGCCGAAGAAGACGATCGCCAAAAAGGCCTCCACTGCCGCTGGCCTGCAACCCAGCGCCGCATTGGCCGCCGTCATCGGCAAGGAGCCTGTCGCCCGCCCGCAGGTGATCAAGAAGCTGTGGGACTACATCAAGGCCAATGGCCTGCAGGACGCTGCCAACAAACGCAATATCAATGCCGACGACAAGCTGTTGGCCGTGTTTGGCAAGCCGCAGGTGACGATGTTTGAGCTGGCCGGGATTGTGGGGAAGCATTTGGGTGCCTGAGTCGGCGCTGGCAGTGCTGAAATCCAAGAGCCTCGGGTGTCTTGAATTTTGATGCGTGATGCATTATCATCACGCATCAATTCATTGAACAACCCTCATGCGCACCACCCTCGACATTGCCGACGACGTGTTATTTGCTGCCAAAGAGGTCGCCAAACGCGAAAAAAGGCCTTTGGGCGCAGTCATCAGTGACTTGGCCCGAAAGGCGTTTGGGGACCGCTCTTTGCCAGCCGAAACCCCGCCCAAAGTGGCCTCCACCACGGATTGGCTGGCGAGTTATGGCATTGCGCCATTGCCATCGCGCGGAGGTCTGGTCACCAATGAGTTGGTGAACCGGCTGCGCGAGCAAGAAGGCATTTGAGTGCGGCGGCTTCCTCTGTGAAGGCCCTTCTTGACGTTAACGCGCTGATCGCGCTGCATGATCGCGACCACGTTCACCACCCGCGCGTCGTCGCCTGGCTCCAGCAGCATCAGGCCGACGGCTGGGCTAGCTGCCCGCTGACGCAAAACGGCTGCCTACGCATCATGAGCCAGCCCGGTTACAGCAACCCGCAGCCCTTGGCCGCGCTGGTGCGCATGCTGCGCCAATCCACGTCGGCGCCCGCTCACACATGGCTTGCAGATGACATCAGCCTGCTGGACGCACAGCGCTTCCACGTCAGCTTCATGCACAGCCCCTCGCAGCTCACCGACTTGTACCTGCTGGCACTGGCCGTCAAGCATGCCGCACGGCTGGTCACCTTAGACAGGCGCATACCACTCAACGCCGTAGCGAGCGCGGCACCGGAGCATCTGGTCGTCTTGTAGACAGCGGTTTCAACGGGCAGGTGGCGATGTTTGAACTGGCCTAATTGTGGGCAAACATCTGGACGCTTGATGGGCAACAACGATGGCGGCGATTGTCTGAAACATGCCGTTAATTATAGATTTAATTAGATATTATATTAAATTAGTGATAATTATAGTCATTTATATATAGCTATAAAATCAAAATTTACGTGGATTAAAGACAAATTTAATATGCTAATGTATTAGAAAAATATAAATTTTGTGTGACCGTATAAAACCTGCCCTCAATGCATGAACTTCCCGTCACGCCCAATGATGGTCAGATCCGTGAAGCTGGAGCCTTGGTGGTTCTTGGCGCTGTAGTTGATGGTGAAACCGCCAAAGTTGACCTCACGCATGGTCTCCAGCCCGGTAATCAAGCCTTCGCGGGTGGGCACACGCCCGGCGCGGCGCAGGCCTTCGACCAGCACCCGCGCGGTCAGGTAACCCTCAAAACTTGAGAAGTCAAACTCCTTCTGGCCGGCCTCCGTCATGCGTTGCTGGTAGTCCCGCACCACCGGGCTGTTGCCGGCGTAGGGAAAGGGCACCACCTGCGAGATCACCACGCCGCGCCCGGCCTCGCCCAACTCGTCGGCCAAGGCGCGCGAGCCCACAAAACTCACGTTGAAAAATTGGCCCGCGTAGCCCTTGCCACGCGCTTGTTTGATGAAGGCCGCGCAGGATTTGTAGGCGCTGATCTGCACCACGGCTTCGGGCCCTGCTTTGAGGATGTCGTCGAGCGACTTGGCGACGTCCACGCTGTTGCGCTCCACCGTGGCGACAGCCACCGGCTTGAGCTGCCGTTTGGTCAAGGCGCGGGTCACGGCCTCCAGGCCAGCCTTGCCGTAGGCGTCGTTTTGGTAGAAGACAGCAATCTTTTTCAAACCCAGCGTGTTCAGATGTTCGACGATGCGCTCGCCTTCGTCAAAATAGCTGGCACGCACGTGGAAAATGTGGCGGTTGAAAGGGTCGCGCAGCGAATTCGCCCCAGTGAACATGCCGATCAGAGGCACTTTTTCTTCCGTGAGGATGGGCAGGGCGGCCAAGCCCGTTGGCGTGCCAACAGAGCCTGCCAGGGCGAACACCTTGTCTTCGTTGATCAGCGCCTTGACCGCTGCGGCTGCCTTTTCAGGCTCGTAGCCGTCGTCACGCGTCACGAGTTTGATGGCCCGCCCGCCCACGCCGCCCTGGGCGTTAACCGCCTTGAAATAACTCTGCATGCCAACCTGCATGCGCAGCCCCAGTTGCGCCGCCGGGCCCGTGGTGGCGGCGAACTGGCCGATCAGGATTTCGCTCTCGGAAATGCCGTTTTCAGCCTGCGCTGACGAGACCGCCAGCGTCAAGCCCATGAGCAGCGGAGCAAGTTTGGTGAACACCGTCATAGGATTCCTGCAAAAAGTTGACATTGATGAGGCGAGTATGACGAATTAGCTCAATACTGCACAGCGTGTTTACGTGTACAGCTATTGTTTTGATACTGCATGTGTTGCTTTCGCGCGCCATTCTAGGGCCCAACGGGCTTGAAACTGGGGTGCTCGCACCACTTGCACGGCCCCACGCCTCGCCTGAAAAACTGCAACAATGCAGGGCTTCACACACCGCCTAAATTCACCGCCCACATTCTCTGCACCCGTTCGAATTCATTCAGGAGCCAACATGACAATGAAACTTTATTTCTCCCCCGGCGCGTGTTCTTTTGTGCCGCACGCCTTGCTGGAGATGACCGGCGCCGCGTTTGAGCCGCAAATCGTCAAACTCGCGGCAGGCGAGCAAAAAAGCGCGGAGTACCTGGCGATCAACCCGCGCGGCCAAGTGCCGGTGCTGGTGGTCGATGGCCAGGTGCTCACCCAAGTCGTCGCCATCTGCAACTACCTGAATGACCGTTTCCCCGAGCACAATCTGCTGCCCAAAGAGCCGATGGCGAAGGCGCAGGCCATGAGCACCCTGGCATGGATGAACAACTCGGCCCACACCACGTTTACCCACGTGTTCCGCCCCGCCAACTTTACGGCGTCTGAAGGCGCCGTGGCGGAAGTGAAAAGTTTCATGACCGCCAAATACATGACGGTCTTGCGTGAACTGGACGCGATGGCCGCCAAAGCCGCGCCCTGGTTTGCCGGCGCCCACCCCGGCCCGCTGGACCTGTACGCCACCGTGTTGATGCGTTGGGGCGGTTACGCCGGGCAAGACCCGACCCAGTTGCCCAACCTGTGGGCGCACGCCCAAAAAGTCGCCACACTGCCCGCCGTGGCGCGGACGATTGAGCGCGAGAGATTGCAGCTCAATGTTTATCAGCCGCCTGTGGCCAAGGTTTGAAGGCCTGAAACTTCTTTTGTGCAGGCGGATTCAGATCAAATAATCTTTCGTTGATTTAAAATTTCAACGAAAGTAAATGACTATTTTTAATCAAAAATAGTCATAATTTGATAGTAATAAATCAAATAATGACAAGACCTAATTGCCAATAATTTATATTAGAAAAAATTGAAGTAATTTATTTTACCAAACCAACAAAATTAGAGCGCATTGAACGCGCCTTCAAACGCGCGTTCATTCCCAGCCCTCACTTGATCAACTGCCCGCCACCATAACTGCCTGCGGCCTGCACCTTGCCGCCCAAATTTGCCTGGCTCCTAGAATCTGCTAATGGCAGTCTCCAAAACCTTCCCCGGCAACGCCAGCGAGTTGAGTTCGGTGACTATGTAACCTTTGCAGGCGCCTTATTCGGTGACGCAGTTCATTTGGTGGAGCACAATTTGGCTATGGCACCAATTTTGCCGCCGCGAAGTTCCTTTACCGGGCGAGATTGATTGGTGCGCAGTTCGGCAACGCTGCCACATTCGATCATTCCGAGTTCGGCAATTCTGTGAGGTTTGACGGTGCGCAGTTCGGCAACTGGGCAACATTTGACGGTGTGATGTTCTCTAGCGATGCCATTTTCGCGGCCAAATCTTGGGCAGGCCTCGTTTTCTATTGTGCAGAAGACAACAACAACCCCAAAGATTGGGCAGTTGCGCGAGGCACATCACCGACCACATTTGGAGCCATATCGTTTGACGGGGCGGTATTTGATGGCGTAGCTGACTTCAACAACCGTCAGTTTCTGGGTCAAGCCCGATTTGCCCGCTTGCCCAGTGACCTTACGCGAGTGCGCCCGGTCATTGGTGACGGCAAGCCCGTATGGCAGAGAAATGGAAGAACTATTTCTGATCCAACCCGAGAAATTGCAAAGGGCAGTCCAGTTTGCTTTACAACGGCACCGGAATTTCACGGCTGCGAACTCCATCAAGATATCAGTTTCGACGGCGCGACATTTCCGGCCCCAACGGGAAGCGACGAAGCCGCACGTGCCTACCGAACGCTGAAACTCGCATTTTCCAAGCAGCAAGCCATCCGCGAGGAACAGCGCTTTTTCAAATTGGAAATGCAGGAAGAAGCGGCTAGGGAGTCAGGATGGAAACGATGGCTTTACAGGGCCTACGACTATTTCAGTGATTTCGGCTTCAGCGTTTGGCGCCCGTTTAAGCGCTTAGTGGCGCTCCCTGGAGTTGGATTTGCATTTGCGTTTTTAATCTTGACGGCGTTAAGCAATCCGGAATTGATGAACGTGAAATTAGTTGATGAGCTGGAAGTCTCCACCCAATGGCTTCAATTCACCTTCGCCAACATGTTGCCGCTGCCTGACTCTAGCCTGATCAAAGACCTGCGTAGCGCCTTGTTTGGCGCGCCCGGCACTTGGGTCAGCCTGGCAGCCTTCATCCTCGAATCCCTGCAAAAGCTGCTGGCTCTGATCGCCTATTTTTTGATGGGTTTGGCACTGCGCAATTTGTTCAAAATGAAGTGACGCGCTTCTTAAAGCAGCAATAGACAAGCGCTTCGATTTGATAACCGTCAATTGTCAATATACAATTCTTCGATGATCCGCACTTTCAAACACAAAGGGCTGGAGCAGTTTTTCAGAACGGGCAGCAAGGCGGGAATTGCACCTTCTCACGCGGCGCGATTGAGACTCCAGTTGGCGAAGCTGGATGGCGCAACAGGGCCGGATGACATGGCCTTGCCGGGCTGGCGGGTTCACCCGCTGACCACGGGGCACTGGTCTGTTTGGGTCAATGGCAACTGGCGGATGACATTCGCTTTTGAAGGTGTTGACGCGGTGCTGGTGGACTACCGTGACTACCATTGAGTCGCCGCAGGCTAAAAGCACTGAATTGCTAGTAAAGGACCAACAATGACCCGCATGTTTAACCCGCCACATCCTGGCGAAGTATTGAGAGATGGTGTTTTTACAGACTCCGCCCATACCGTGACGGCGTTTGCAGAACGGATTGGCGTGACGCGGGTGACGCTGTCGAACGTGCTCAACGGAAAGAATGGCGTGAGCTCCGACATGGCCTTGCGTTTGGCTGCAGCGTTAGGTGGCAGCGCTGAGTCGTGGCTGCATATGCAGGCGCAATATGATTTAGCCAGTTCTGAAAAGGCTTTGAAAAAAGCCATCGCAAAAATTGAACCCCTTAAGGCAAGGGCAATTCTTGGCACTTGATGTCGGGGTACTTGAAAACCAGGCTTGGAATTTGTTCGTATTTGCTATTTTTATAATAGCTATATATGCTTATTCCACGAGACTCAGAGGCCTACAAACCTTTTAACTTACAAAAATAGCGTCAAATTTCTGCATAATTTCTGCACAATTAATACTCATGTTAATTATGCAGAATCTCATCATTTGCGCAATAGCTGCCCACCCCCATAACTGCTCGCCTCTTGCACCGTGCCGCCCAACGTGGCTTTGATCGCGCAGTATTTGAACTCGGGGATTTTGGCGAAGGGATCAAGCGCGGCGTTGGTCAGTTTGTTGATGGCCGCCTCGTAATAGCAGAAGGGCACAAAGATCGCGCCGCGCGGAGAGCTGTCGTCGGCGCGGGCATACAACGCCACCTCGCCCCGGCGTGAGGCGATGGTGAGTACATCGCCGGGCTGGCCGCCCATGTCGGCCAAATCCAGCGGATGCACCAGCGCCACGGGGTCAGGCTCGATCGCGTCCAGCACGCTGGCGCGGCGCGTCATGCTGCCGGTGTGCCAGTGTTCAAGCTGGCGCCCGGTGATCAGCACCAGCGGGTACTCGGCGTCGGGCCGCTCGTTGGCGGGGATGATGTCGGCGGGCACAAACTTGGCGCGACCGCCCTCGCGGGGGAAGTCTGCCTCAAACACCACCGACTGGCCGGGGTCGCCCTCGGCCTTGCAGGGGTAGGTGACAGCGTGTTCACGCTCCAGGCGCTCCCAGGTGATGCCCCCGATGTTAGGCATGGTGTGGCGCATTTCGTCGAACACTTCGGCGACGGCCTTGAGTTCATCGCCCTGGCCGTAGTTCCAGTTGAGCCCGACGCGGTTGGCGATCTGCTGGATGATCCACAAATCCTGCTTGGCATCACCCGGAGGTTGGATGGCCTGGCGGCCCATTTGCACCAGGCGGTCGGTGTTGGTGAAGCTGCCGTTTTTCTCGGGGAAGGCGCTGGCCGGCAGGATCACATCGGCCAGGTAGGCGGTTTCAGTGAGGAAAATATCTTGCACCACCAAGTGCTCCAGGTGCGCCAGCGCGTGGCGCGCGTGGTTGGCATCCGGGTCGCTCATGGCCGGGTTTTCGCCCATCACGTACAGGCCCTTGACGCTGCCGGCGTCGATGGCGTGCATGACTTCCACCACGGTGAGGCCCGGCTGGTCGTCCAGCGAACCGGCGGGCACGCCCCAGGCGCTCTCGAAGCTGGTGCGCGTAGCGGCGTTGCTGACGTGATGGTAGTCGGGGAACATCATCGGGATCAAACCGGCGTCGGACGCGCCCTGCACGTTGTTTTGGCCGCGAAGCGGATGCAGGCCGGTGCCGGGGCGGCCGATCTGGCCGGTCATGAGGGAGAGCGCGATCAGGCAGCGCGCGTTGTCGGTGCCATGCACGTGTTGGCTCACGCCCATGCCCCACAGGATCATCGATGCCTTGGAGGTGGCGTAAAGCCGCGCCACGTCGCGGATGGTGTCGGCGTCGATGCCGCAGATCGGCGCCATCTTCTCGGGGCTGTAGGCGGCCACATTGGCCTTCAGCGCCTCATAATTTTCGGTGCGGTCGCGGATGAAGGCGGCGTCGACCAGGTTTTCTTCGACGATGACGTGCATCATCGCGTTGAGCAAAGGCACGTCTGTGTCAGGTTTGAACTGCAGGTAGCGGTGGGCGAGGCGGGCGAGATCCGACTTGCGCGGATCCAGCAGCACCAGCTTGGTGCCGTTGTTGACGGCATTTTTGATCCAGCTGGCCGCCACCGGGTGGTTCACCGACGGGTTCGCGCCGATGATGATGACGACCTCAGCTTTGGTCACATCCATCACCGGGTTAGAGACCGCGCCCGAGCCAATGCCTTCGAGCAATGCCACCACCGAAGACGCGTGGCACAGGCGCGTGCAGTGGTCCACGTTGTTGCTGCCAAAACCGATGCGAACGAGTTTCTGGAACAGATAGGCTTCTTCGTTGCTGCCTTTGGCAGAACCAAAACCGACCAGCGATTTTTTGCCGAATTGGTCGCGCAGTTGTTTGAATTTGCCGCCGGCAAGTTCGAGCGCCTCTTCCCACGTAGCTTCACGAAAGACATCCATCACCCGGTCGGGGTCCATCACCATGTCGCCGCGTTTGGGCGCATCTTTGCGGCGGATCAGCGGCTTTGTCAAACGCTGCGGGTGGTGCGCGTAATCAAAACCGTAGCGCCCCTTGACACACAGGCGGCCCTGGTTGGCGGGCCCTTCGCGGCCTTCGACAAACAGGATTTTGTCGTCTTTGACGTTGTAGGTGAGCTGGCAGCCTACGCCGCAGTACGGGCAGACCGATTCGACCTGTTTGTCTGGCACCGTCATGGCGGCTTCGCGGGCAGGCCCGGCCGCTGTGCGGACGTTTGATGTCAGCGCGCTAGGCCTGACGATGCTCGCTAACGCTCCCGTGGGGCAGGCCTGCACACATTCGCCGCAGGCAACACAGGTGGAAGCGCCCAGGGCGTCGTCCATGTCAAACACGATCTTGGCCTGGTCTCCCCGAAACGCCAGGCCGATCACGTCGTTGACCTGCTCGTCACGGCAGGCGCGCAGGCAGCGGGTACATTGGATGCAGGCGTCCAGGTTCACAGCGATGGCGGGATGGCTCAGGTCTTGCCGAACTTGTGCACGGGCTTCAAAACGGGGTTTGCCCAGGCCGAGCTTGGCCGACCACTGATCGACCTCGTTGTGGCGGGTGTAAGAGGTCTCGGGCATGTCGGACTGGAGGAGTTCCAGCACGAGTCTTTGCGACGCAACGGCGCGCTCGCTGTTAGTGCTTACCTTCATTCCAGCGCCTGCCACGCGGCAACACGATGGGGCCAAGACACGCTCGCCATTGATCTCGACCATGCACGAGCGGCAGTTGCCAACGGCCTCCAACCCCTCTTTGAAACACAGGTACGGAATCTCGACGCCTTCGCGTTTGGCGATGGTCAGAATCGTCTCGTCAGCGCGTGCGGTGATCGCTTTGCCGTTGAGCTCGAAGTTGACCGTGGGCGCGTCCAACTGTGCCAACTCGCGGCGGGTGATTGCGTTCATGCCAGCTCTCCAGGGAAATATTTGATGACGCAATCCACGGGGTTCGGCGCTGCTTGCCCCAGGCCACAAATCGACGCGTCGCGCATCACCTGCGAGAGGTCTGCCAGCAGTGGCAAATCCCACTTTGGCTGGCGAATCAGATGCGCGGCCTTGGCCGTGCCGACACGGCAAGGCGTGCACTGGCCGCAGGACTCATGCTGGAAAAAGTTCATCATGTTGCGGGCCGCCCCCGAGGCCGTGTCCTGGCCAGACAATACGATCACCGCTGCCGAGCCGATGAAACAGCCGTAGGGCTGCAGGGTGTCAAAGTCCAAGGGGATGTTGTTCATGCTGGCCGGCAAAATGCCGCCAGAGGCACCGCCTGGCAAATAGCCATAGAGCGTTTGCCCGTCCAACATGCCGCCGCAATATTCGTCGATCAACTCCTGGATCGTGATGCCTGCCGGCGCGAGTTTCACGCCGGGGCTCTTGACTCTGCCCGAAACTGAAAACGAGCGCAGGCCCTTGCGCCCATTGCGCCCTTGCGTCGTGAACCAGGCCGCGCCTTTTTCAAGAATTTCGCGCACCCAATACAGGGTCTCAAAATTGTGTTCCAAGGTCGGGCGGCCAAACAGGCCGACCTGCGCCACATAGGGCGGGCGCAGGCGCGGCATGCCGCGTTTGCCCTCGATGGATTCGATCATGGCGGACTCTTCACCGCAAATGTAGGCCCCCGCGCCCCGGCGCAACTCGATGTGCGGGAGCTTGGGCATCGGCGGTTTGGCCTGGAGTTTGGCCAGTTCCGCTTCCAGCAAGTTGCGGCAGCCGTGGTATTCGTCACGCAAATACACGTAGATTTTTTCGATGCCCACCGCCCAGGCGGCGATCAACATGCCTTCGATGAAGCGGTGCGGATCGCGCTCGAGGTAAACGCGGTCTTTGAATGTGCCGGGCTCGCCTTCGTCAATGTTGACGGCCATCAGGCGTGGGCCTTGCTCCGCCTTGACAATGCGCCATTTGCGCCCAGTGGGGAATCCTGCGCCGCCCAGGCCGCGCAGGCTGGAATCTTCCATGGTTTTGAGCACTGATTCGACAGGGCGGGTGCCGCTGACGCAACTCTTGAGCAAGGCGTATCCACCCGTGGCTTCATACACCGTAAGGTCAACGAAGCCTTCAGGCCGATGTTGCACGTCCCGCGCTTTGACCTTGGCCACGATAAGGTCAAGGTTTGCATTCGGCACCGGGTTTTGCCCGACCACGGCGGCAGGCGCCTGTTCACAGCGGCCAATGCACGGCGCGGCGATCACCCGTACTTCGCGGCCGAGCAGGCCCGGCAATTTGGTCAACAGGTCTTGCGCACCGGCCATCTCACACGAGAGCCCGTCGCAGACGCGCACCGTCAGGGGCGCAGGGGCGGCATCACCTTCTTTGACCACATCGAAGTGATGGTAAAACGTGGCAACCTCGTACACAGAGGTTTGCGGCATGCGCATTTCCTGCGCCAGTGCCGCCAGATGTGCGGCGGACAAATGGCCGTAATGGTCCTGGACTTTATGCAGATGTTCGATCAGCAGATCGCTTTGGCGGGAACTGTCCCCCAACAAGGCTTGCACCTGCGCCAAGGCTTGCGGCTCCACGCGGCGGCCTTTGGGTGCCTGGCGTTTTCGCGCGCGCGCGTCAGCAGCGTTGGCGACGGCAATAGGAATGACGGGATGGTTCATGGAGGGTTTAGATGACTTTGTCGGCGCGAAGGCTCGCAATAAAGGCGGCGTCGAAACCGAGCTGGCCCAGGACTTCGTCGGTATGTTCTCCCAAAAGCGGCGAGCGGGTGACCTCGGTCGGGCTGTCTGAGAGTTTGATGGGGTTGCCCACCGTGAGATATTTGCCGCGTGTAGGGTGATCGACTTCGACAATGGTGCCCGTCGCCCGCAAGGCCGGTTCTTCGGCGATTTCCTTCATGGAGAGAATCGGGCCGCAGGGAATGTCGTACTGGTTCAGGATGTCCATGGCTTCGAATTTGGTCTTGGTCTTGGTCCATTGTTCGATGCGCGCGAAAATCGGCTTAAGGTGCAACAGCCGCGCTTGCGGCGTGGCGTAGGCTTCGTCTTCAATCCAGCCAGGCTCGCCAATCACCGTGCAGACTGCGGGCCACACGCCGCTTTGGGTGATGAAATAAATATAGGCATTGGGGTCGGTCTCCCAGCCTTTGCATTTGAGGATCGAACCAGGCTGGCCGCCACCCGAGGCGTTGCCCGCACGTGGCACCGCATCGCCGAATTTGCCATCGGGGTACTGCGGGTACTCGTGCATGGTGCGGGTGCGCTCCAGGCGCTGCTGGTCGCGCAGTTTCACGCGGCACAGGTTCAGCACGGCATCTTGCATGGGGGCCAGCACCTTCTGGCCGCGCCCGCTGCTGTTGCGCTGGTATAGCGCCGCGACGATGCCCAGGGCCAGGTGCACACCGGTGCCGCTGTCGCCAATCTGCGCCCCCGTGACCATCGGCGGACCGTCGTCAAAACCGGTGGTCGAAGCTGAGCCCCCCGCGCACTGGGCGACATTTTCATAGACTTTGCAATGCTCGTAAGGGCCAGGGCCGAACCCCTTGACCGAGGCCACCACCATGCGCGGGTTGATCGCCTGGATGTGCTCCCAGGTGATGCCCATGCGGTCCAACGCACCGGGTGCGAAATTTTCAACCATCACGTCGCACTGCTTGATCAGGGCGTCCAGCACCTCACGGCCTTTGGCCTTTTTGGCATCCAGCGTGATGGAGCGTTTGTTGTGGTTCAACATCGTGAAATACAGGCTGTCGGCATCGGGGATGTCGCGCAATTGCCCGCGCGTGGCGTCGCCTTCACCAGCACGCTCCACCTTGATCACGTCTGCGCCCAGCCAGGCCAGCAACTGGGTGCAGGTGGGGCCAGACTGCACGTGGGTGAAGTCCAGAATCTTCACGCCGTCCAGGGCTTTGCTCATGCCTATTCCCCCTGCGCAGGCGTTGACACGCCTGCCAGCTTGGTTTCGGCGTCGTTCAGGCGTTTACGCAGCTCGCGCTCTTCTTTAAAGCGCACCGTCTCATCACGCACGACCGCTGCAATGCCGCCCACCGAACCATCGGGTGCATGCAGCAGCGAAACCGTAAATGCAATCGACAAGGTATGCCCGTCTTTGTGCAGCGCAGGCACCTTGAGCAGGTCGTTGCCATATTTGGTCACGCCAGTTTTCATAGTCTGGTGGTAACCGTCCCAATGGCGCTGTTGTTGGCGCTGGGGAATGATCATGTCCAGCGACTTGCCCAGCGCCTCAGCCTCTGAAAAACCAAACATACGCTCTGAGGCAGGGTTCCAGAGCGTGATCAGACCGCTGGCGTCACACACCATCACGGCGTCACTGATTGCGGTGACCAGCGCTTTCATATCCACAGCGGTTTGCATGGTGGGCCTTTCAGATTTCAAACTCTCAAACAAAGACGGCGCTCAAAAGTGAACGCCGTTTTTGCCGCTCCTGGGCCAAGCTCTGGCCAGGATCAATTGTCAATGCCGTCGGGTCAAACGGCTCCAACTTTGTGCATGTCGGCGATCTGGGCGGCAGAATACCCCAATTCGGCCAGCACGGAATCGGTGTGCTCACCCAGCAAAGGCGACGCCGTCACTTCTGGCTTGGTGTCCGAGAACTTGATCGGACTGCCGACCGTGAAGTAGCTGCCGCGCGCCTTGTGCGGCACCTCAACGATGGAGCCACTGGCGCGCAGCGACTTGTCGTGCAGCAGTTCCTTCATGGACAACACCGGGGCGCAGGGGATGTCGAACTTGCGGAAGATGTCGACCGCCTCAAACTTGGTCTTGTCCGAGATGTAGTTTTCGATGGTGGCGAAGATGTCCATGATGTGCGGCTGGCGGCCACGCGGTGTGTTGTATGCGGGGTCGTCTTTCCACTCCGGCTTGCCCAGGGCGTCGCAGATGGGCCCCCAGGCATGGCCCTGGATGGTGAAATAGATGTAGGCGTTGGGGTCGGTCTCCCAGCCCTTGCACTTCAGGATCCAGCCCGGCTGGCCGCCGCCGCCGGCGTTGGCGCCGCGCGGCACCACCCCGGCCATGGAGGCGTCCCTCTCGTGCGGGGACGGCGGGTACACTTCCCAGTGGCCGATCATGTCCAGGCGCAATTGGTCGCGCATCTTCACCCGGCACAGGTTCAACACGGCGTCCTGCATGGAGACGGCGACCTTCTGGCCCTTGCCCGTTTTCTGCTTGCCGATATACGCCGTCAGGATGCCGATGGCCAGGTGCATGCCGGTGTTGGAGTCACCCAGCGCAGCGGACGAGATCGTGGGGCCGGCGTTTTCACCCTTCCAGTAGCCGGTGGTGGAGGCTGCGCCACCGGCGCACTGCGCCACGTTTTCGTAGACCTTCAAGTCCTCGTAGTGGTGGCCGTCGCTGAAGCCCTTGACCGATGCCAGGATCATGCCGGGGTTGAGCGACTGGATGTGCTCCCAGGTGAAGCCCATGCGGTCCAGCGCGCCGGGGCCGAAGTTCTCGACCATCACGTCGGACTCCTTGATCATCTTCTCCAGGATGGCTTTGCCTTCGGGCTTCTTGGTGTCCAACGTCAGCGAGCGCTTGTTGCTGTTGAGCATCGTGAAGTACAGCGCATCGGCATCGGGCATGTCGCGCAATTGGCTGCGTGTCACGTCGCCAGAGCCGGGGCGTTCGACCTTGATCACGTCGGCACCGAACCAGGCCAGCATCTGGGTGCAGGCCGGGCCGGCTTGCACGTGGGTGAAGTCGATGATCTTGATTCCATCGAGCGGTTTAGTTGACATCTTCATTTCTCCTTATGGATGACGCTGGTTGATCTATTGTTGGGCTTGATGGATTTTTAACTTCAATCCGCAGTTTATTTCTTTATTTCTTCTTGGCCGCGCTTTGCGGGTTCAAGCTGGTGATGCGGCCGCTTTCAGTGCCCGCTGTCTCGTCAATGATGGCGTTGATCAAAGTGGGGCGGCCCGAGGCAACGGCCTCCGACAGCGCTTTTTCCAGCTCGGCAGGTGTATGGGCTGCCACACCCACGCCGCCAAAGGCCTGCATCATAAGCTCATACCGCGCGTTCTTCACGAACACGGTGGGCGCCACGTCAGCGCCGCCCCCCAGGTTCACATCGGTGCCGCGGTAGATGCCGTTGTTGTTGAACACCACCACACACACCGGCAGGTTGTAGCGGCAAATCGTTTCGACCTCCATGCCGCTGAAACCAAAAGCGCTGTCGCCTTCAATGGCGATGACGGGTTTGCCCGTGACCACGGCCGCCGCCACGGCGAAACCCATGCCGATGCCCATGATGCCCCAGGTGCCGACGTCCAGGCGTTTGCGCGGCTCGTACATGTCGACGATGCTGCGCGCGAAATCCAGCGTGTTGGCGCCTTCATTGACGACGATGGCGTCAGGCCGCGCCTTGACGGCATTGCGGATGACGTTCAGCGCGCTGTGGTAGTTCATGGGCGAGGGGTTCAGCGCCAAGGTTTCGGCCATTTTGGCCAGGTTTTTGATGCGCCGCTCAGAGACTGCGCCGGTCCAATCGGCCGGTGCTTTGGCCCAGTTGGGGCCCATGCCCGCCAGCAGGGCCGCGACGCAGGAGCCAATGTCGCCCACCACGGGTGCAGCGATGGGCACATTGCTGTCCATCTCGGTGGGTGAAATATCGACCTGGATGAATTGGCGGCTAGCGGCTTTGTCGCCGCCCCAGGTTTTGCCTTTGCCATGTGACAACAGCCAGTTCAGGCGCGCGCCGACCAGCATCACCACGTCGGCTTCGGCCAACACGTAGGAGCGCGCGGCGGACGCCGACTGCTCGTGCGTGTCCGGCAACAGGCCCTTGGCCATCGACATCGGCAAATACGGAATGCCGCTTTTCTCGACCAGTGCGCGGATGTCAGCGTCGGCTTGCGCGTAGGCCGCGCCTTTGCCGAGCAAAATCAAAGGGCGCTTAGCGGTTTTGAGCAAGTCCAAAGCGCGTTGCACGGCGTCTGGCGCGGGGATCTGGCGCGGCGCGGGGTCGACCACCTTGATCAGGGACTTGCGGCCTTCTTCAGCGCCCATCGCCTGCGAGAACAGCTTGGCCGGCAAGTCAAGGTAAACGCCGCCGGGACGGCCCGACAGGGCCGAGCGAATCGCCCGCGCGATGCCGACACCGATGTCCGCCGCGTGCAAAACGCGAAAGGCGGCTTTGCAGTGGGGGCGTGCAATCGCCAACTGGTCCATCTCTTCGTAGTCGCCTTGCTGCAAATCGACGATTTCGCGCTCGCTGGAGCCGCTGATCAAAATCATCGGAAAACAGTTGGTGGTGGCGTTGGCCAGCGCTGTCAGGCCGTTCAAGAAGCCGGGTGCCGAAACGGTCAGGCAAATGCCGGGCTTTTGGGTGAGAAAACCCGCGGCCGCCGCCGCGTTGCCCGCGTGTTGCTCGTGGCGAAACGAGATTACGCGCATGCCCTGGCCCTGCATTTTGCGCGTCAGATCGGTGATGGGAATGCCCGGCAGGCCATAGACGGTGTCGATGCCGTTGAGTTTCAGCGCATCGATCACCAGGTGGAAACCGTCGGTCTGGGCGGCGGTGGACGTATCAGTGGAGGTGTCAGTTGTCATGTTGGATGGCTGGCGCGGCAAGGGCCGACGCACAGTGGCGTTATCATAGGAATCGATTCGGACATCCCCCTTGACCCCGGTCAATTTTCACGGAATCATTTGCTGAGTCACTTGCCCAATTTCCCGCATCTGAAGCCCCCCTGCTGCGCTGACACGCCACCATGTCCTCCGTTGATAAACACCCCGACAAAAACGTCATCCGGGTGCAGTTGACCCAAAACCTGGTCTTGAAAGACCTGACCGATGCCGAACGCGTGGCACTGGAGCGTCTGCTCACGGTGGTGGATTGCCCCAAAGGCGATTCTTTGCTGCACCAGGGCGTGACGGACATGGAGCAGTATTTCGTGCTCGACGGTGTGCTCAAACGGGTTGTCGCCAATCCGCAGGGCAAAGAGATGATTCTGCGTTTTGCCGACGTGCGCGACATGGAAACCAGCTACGCCGCCTGGCGACTGGGCACGCCCACGCCCTACAGCATCGTCGCGGTGGCCAAAACGCGGGTGGCCAAACTGCCCTTGCCGCAGTGGGCGGCTTTCATGGAGCAGCACCCTTCGATCAAGGCTTCGTTTGAATATGCGGTGATGCGCCTGATGAGCGAGATCATGGCGCACACTATCACGCTGCACCTGCTGGACGCGCCTGGCCGTGTGAACCGCTTCATGCGCAAACACCCAGAGCTGGCCGAGCGCATTCCCAAAAAGGAACTTGCGGCTTACCTGAACCTGTCCGCCGAAACACTCAGCCGATTGAAGCAGCGCGGGAAGATTTGACGGCTGCGGTTTTGACGATTGCCAAAGCAAGGCAAGAATTTCACAGTTATTTTAGATTTTAATTGCATTTAAGACTTATTTAAATGATTTTTAACTTAAAATAAGATAGCAGTAAATCCACATAATACGTGGCTTAATGTCGAAAAAATATAATCTAATTTATTTAAATTAAGATATTTCAGATTTTCGGCAACGAAAACTGCACTGATTTCAAACTCGAACCCAGTCGGAGCTTGCCTTGGTTCGCAAGCTTGGCAAGCTCAATCCACGGGCTGTTCAACGTCAATCAGTTTCGGTTTGGCGGGACGCATCTTGGCCAGCACTTTGGAGATCAGCGGCCACACCAAGAGCAGGATCGCCAGGGTGGAGATCGTGCCCACCAGCGGGTTGGACCACAAAATCGACAACTCGCCCTGCGACACCAACATGGCCTGTCGGAACGAGTCTTCGGCCTTGTCGCCCAATACCAGGGCCAGCACCAAGGGTGCTAGCGGGTAATCGAGCTTCTTGAAGAGGTAGCCGATCACGCCGAAGAGCATCATGAACCAGATGTCCAGCATGGCGTTGTGCACGGTGAACGCGCCAATCGCGCAGATCACCACGATCACCGGCGCGATGATGGCAAAGGGGATGCGCAGGATCGAGGCGAACAGCGGCACCGTGGTCAGAACCACGATCAAACCCACCAGGTTACCCAGGTACATGCTCGCGATCAGGCCCCAGACGAAGTCTTTCTGCTCGACAAACAGGAGCGGGCCAGGCTGCAAGCCCCAGATCAACAAGCCGCCGAGCAAGACCGCCGCGGTGGGTGAGCCGGGGATGCCCAACGCCAGCATGGGCAACAAAGCCGCCGTGCCCGCCGCGTGGGCGGCTGTTTCGGGGGCGATCACGCCTTCGATCTCGCCATTGCCGAAATTCGCGCCGTTTTTGGACATCTTCTTGGCCAAGCCGTAACTCATGAAGGACGCCGGTGTGGCGCCGCCGGGCGTGATGCCCATCCAGATGCCGACCAGCGAGCTGCGCAGCGAGGTCATCCAATATTTGGGTAGCCTCTTCCAGGTCTCCAGCACGACTTTGGAGTCGAGTTTGGCGCTTTTGCCGTTGAAGGCCAGGCCTTCTTCCATGGACTGCAAAATCTCGCCGATGCCGAACAGGCCGATCACAGCGATCAGGAAGTCAAAGCCGCGCATCAAGTCGGTAAAGCCGAAGGTCAGGCGCAGTTGCCCGGTAACGGTGTCCATGCCGACCGCCGCCAGTGCAAAACCGATGCACATCGAGGCCAGAATCTTGAACGGCGAGCCCTTGCCCATGCCGACAAAGCTGCAAAACGTCAGCAGGTAGACGGCAAAATATTCGGGCGGGCCGAACTTCAGCGCGAACTTGGCGACCAGGGGCGCCAGGAAAGTGATCATCACCACCGCCACAAACGCGCCGACAAAAGACGAGGTGAATGCCGTGGTGAGGGCCGCACCGGCCTGGCCCTGCTGCGCCATCGGGTAACCGTCAAAGGTGGTGGCGACGGACCACGGCTCCCCCGGAATGTTGAACAGGATCGAGGTGATCGCCCCGCCAAACAACGCGCCCCAATAAATGCAGGACAGCATGATGATCGCCGAGGTGGGCGACATCGTGAACGTGAGGGGCAGCAAAATCGCCACGCCGTTGGCGCCACCCAGACCGGGCAAAACGCCGATCAACACGCCCAGAATAATGCCCACAAACATGAGCAGGATGTTCATCGGCGTCAGGATGACGCTGAAACCGTGAAAAAGCGCATTGATTTCGTCCATGGGGTACCGGTGTCAGTTGTGGGTTTTTAGGCGCGGAGACGGTCTCAGGAGGAGGGCTCAATAACCCAGGAAACCCAATGGATTCAGGCTGCCCTTGAACAAGGGCACCTTGAACCAGACTTCAAACATGAGGAAAAACACCACATTGATGGCCAGCGCGGCGAACACGCTCTTGGCGGGCGAGAATTTGCCTAGAACCACCATGAACAAGGCGATATAAACCGCCGAGGCCACGTACAAACCCAAAAACTGGATTGCGCCCACGTACACCAACGCCGGCAGAAAGACCGACAAAACCCGCTTTAGCTGCTCTTTGTCGACAAAAGCCTCGGTGTTTTTCTGTGGGGTGAAGAGCGCCTGGTACAACACGCCAGTCGCCGAAATACACAGCAGCACGCCGATATAAAACGGGAAATAGCCTGAGCCCGGGCCGTCGCTGGTCCAGCCCGAACCGAGTGCGCGACTGCCATAAATCACGAGGGCCCCCAACGCCAGGATGCAAACCGCAACGACGGCCTCGACCACATGGGTTGAAACAACACCGTCAGACCCTGCGTCCCCTGATTCCAAGTTTTGCGACATCACCAACCCCTTATTTCGCCATGAATCCGGCTTCCTTCATCAGCTCCCGGTGCATGTTTTCGGCTTTTCCGAGCCAGTCGCCAAAAGCGTCGCCCGACATGCTGGTCTGGTTGAAGGCGCCCTTTTCCATGTAGTCTTTCCACTCGGCCGTGTCACGCACTTTCTTGAGCATGTTGACGTAGAACTCAAGCTGGTCTTTGCTCACGCCCGGCGACGTAAAAATGCCACGCAGCATCACGTACTCAGACGAAAGGCCCGACTCTTTGCAGGTGGGGATGTCGTTCCAGGAGAGCTTGTCGGTCACCTTGGTTTTGTAAGGCATGCGTTTGTCGTCAAACACACACAAGGCCCGCAGTTGGCCCGCACGCCATTGCGCCACCGCTTCAATGGGGTTGTTGACCGTGGAGTCAATGTGTTTGCCCACCAACTGCACCGCTACCTCTCCACCGCCCCTGAACGGCACATAGATGAACTTCGTGCCGGTAGCGCGCTCCATGCCCACCGTCAAGATTTGGTCTTCCTGCTTGGAGCCCGTGCCGCCCATCTTGAATTTGTTCGGTCCAGCCGCTTTGACCGCCGCCAAATACTCTTTGCCTGATTTGTACGGTGTTTCTGCATTCACCCACAACACGAACTGGTCCAGCGCCATCATCGAAACCGGCGTCATGTCGCGCCAGTTGAAGGGCACACCCGTGGCCATGGGCGTGGTGAACAGATTGGACAGGGTGACGATGAGCTTGTGCGGGTCGCCCTTGGCTTCTTTCACCGACAAAAAGCCTTCCGCGCCTGCGCCGCCGGATTTGTTCACGACGATCAGCGGCTCTTTCATCAGTTTGTATTTGATGACAATGCCTTGAATGAGCCGCGCCATCTGGTCGGCGCCACCGCCAGTGCCGGCGGGCACCACAAATTCAACCGGCTTGGTCGGCTCCCAAGCGGCCATAGCGGGCACACCGAAGCCAATGGCGGCAACTAGCCCCAAAACAGTGCGTCGGCAGGTTTTGGCGATTGCAGACAAAGTAAAAAGATGGGTTCTGGACATGATGGCTCCGATGCTTCCAACTGAATGACGACGGGTGAACGGCAAATCGCGGCTACTTCACCCGCGTGGTAGTGTTGACGTGCCGCATATTTACGCGGTTTAGGAGAAAAACTCTTGACGTTGATCAAGTTTGCTTAAATAGGCACCCGTTTCAGGGTTTGCACCGAGGCCTGCATCCCCACCCCGCTGGATTGTAAAGTCCCTCAACTTGGGGGTCGTTGAAAGCCCTACAAACAATACTGGTTTTGCTTTGAATTTAGTAGCAAATGCCTGAATCGACAACGCTTATTCAGGCCCGTGCATCTGCCCATCTATGTAAAACCACGTACCGCCTTCGCGCACGAAGCGGCTGGTTTCGTGCAGACGCTGGGCACGCCCGCTTTCCTTGCAACGGGCGACAAATTCCACCACACCCGCGTCGGCACTGGCCTGGCTGTGCAGAACCTCCAAGCCCAGCCATTTGACGAAAGGCAGCTCCAACTCGCCCGGTGACGTGGACGGATGCCAACTGGCCAGTAGATAGTCGATCAATCCCAACACATAGGCGCAGTAGCGAGCGCGCATCAGCGCTTCGGGCGTTGGCGCGGTCTCTCCTGCGGAGACGCCGATGTGGTAGCGGCCACAACATTCGGCATATGGCGCGTCGCTGCCACAGGGGCACAAAGCGTCGGCGGGGTGGTGTTTGTCTTTGGGGCGCATCGACGTGCGGTGCATCAGTTGACCGATGGCGGCAATTGTTGCAAACGGCTCACTGGCGAGCGCAGAATGACCCAGAGTTGCACGCTGAACAGCAACAGTGACAAGCCCAGGCAGGCGGCTTCTCCCCATTGCGCGCCCACGAGACCACCGACGGCGGCACCAATGGGGCGCACCCCCATGTTGACGGTGACAAACACTGCGGACACACGGCCCAGCATGGCGTTGGGCGTGATGGTTTGGCGCAGCGTCACCGAGGTAATCGTCCACAGAATGGGGCCGAAACCAAACATGAAGAAGGCGAAGGCGGCCAGCGCACCGCTTGGATAGGCCCAGGTTGCCAGCATCAGCACCGAACCCAGGACCGAGAACACCGGGCCCAACTGGATAGCACGGCCAAACGGCAAGGCTGACACGATGCGCGGCGCCAAAAGCGCGCCTAAAACCATGCCCGCGCCATAAATAGCCAGCGTGAAGCCGACCTCAGCCGCGCTCAGACCCAAGACGCGCACGGCATAGGGCACATACGCCGCCTGCAATACAAACCAAGCCAGATTCCAAGCAACCGCCGTCAGGAGGATCGGCCGCAACAGGGGGTGGCCCCAGACCAGGCCCACGCCGTCTTTCAAGTCCAAGAGCGGATGCCGCGACGCCATGGGGGCACGGGCGGGCTCCAAAATCCCAAACAACATCACAGCTGCCGCCCCGGACAACATGGCCGCCATCACAAAGGCGCTGGATGCGCCCGCCCACGCCACCAGCGCACCCGCCAAGGCTGGGCCGCCCGCATACGCCGCGCTGCGTGCCAACTCCAAACGGCCATTGGCGCGCGCCAGCGATTCACGCCCGACCAGCGCGGGCACAAGCGCCGGTGAGGCGACGCTGAACGCGACCGTGCCCACAGCGCCTGCGAACCCGAGCACCGCCAAGAGCGGCAGGCTCAAGGCTCCCAAGAGCAGCGCTGCCAGCAGACCCAAGAGCGACACCGCCCGCAGCAGTTCTGCCCAAACCATCAACTGTTTGCGCGAAACACGATCCGCCAGCAGGCCCAGCGGGATAGAGAACAGCAAAAACGGCAGGGTCTGAAAGGTCGCCAAGAGGCCAATTTCACCCGGCCCCGATTGGAGCGCCAGCACCGCCACGATGGGCACCGCCGCGAGGCTGATCTGCTCGGCCGTTTGCGCCGCGAGGTTAGACCAAACCAGGCGGCGAAATCCGGTGGGCAAAGCTTGTGCCGTGTCAGCGCTCATGGGTTGGGGGTTTTTGTAAACGCCCATGTTGAGCCACTCGCAGGCCAGCGGCTGGCCGTTTTCGGACGCACAACTTCGGCACTGGGCAAGCCGACGTCAACTCACGCCGCCTGCCCGGCAGCGGCGAAGCGCAACACGCCGTCATCGACCTTGCCAAATCGCAGCAGCAGGATGTCTTTGGGGTAATTTTGATAAAGGCGCCACGGCGTTTTGGAGCCTTGTTTGGGAAACAGGTGCATGGAGCGCGCGAAGTAGCTGGAGGAGAAATCGACCCACGGCCGCTCAGTCACACTCGCGTCGTCGTTGCGCGGCACGCAATAGGCCAGGCCCTTCTTTTGCATGTGGTTCAGGAGGCGGCACACGTACTGGCAGGTGAGGTCGCATTTCAAAGTCCACGATGCGTTGGTGTAGCCGAAGCTGGACGCCAGGTTCGGGATGCCGCTGTACATCAGGCCTTTGTAGTTCATGGATTTGGACATGTCTTGCACCTGGCCATCCACGGTCAACTGCAAGCCGCCCAAGACCTGCAAATTCAAGCCGGTGGCGGTGACGATCAAGTCAGCATCGAGTTGTCGGCCCGACTGCAGCAACACGCCCTTTTCGTTGAACGAAGCAATGTGGTCGGTGACCAGGCGCGCGCGCCCGGATTTGACGGCTTTGAAAAAATCGCCATCCGGCACCAGGCACAGGCGCTGCTCCCAAGGGTTATAACGCGGCGTGAAATGCGTTTTGACGTCGTAGTCCGGCCCCAGCGCCATGCGCACGCCGCCCAAGAGCAAGTCCTTCATTTTGGCGGGATTGGTGCGGCACAGCCGGAACACATACATCCCCAAAAGGACGCGCTTCCAGCGGTTGAGGCCGTAAGCCAACATCGAGGGCAACCAGCGGCGCAGGCGGTTGGCCATGGCGTCTTCGGAGGGGCGGTCCACCATGTAGGTGGGCGAGCGCTGCAACATCGTGACCTGGGCGGCCTGTTTGGCCAGTTCCGGCACCAGCGTGACGGCGGTGGCGCCGCTGCCGATCACCACGACTTGTTTGTGGGCGAAGTCCACATCGTTCGTCCACTTCTGCGGGTGGACGATGCGGCCCTTGAAGTCCCCGATGCCGGGAAATTCTGGCGTGAAACCTTGCGCGTAGGAGTAGTAGCCCGAACACATGAAGAGGAAATTGCAGCTGATCTGCACGGGCTCTTTGGCGTCCCCGCGCTCAATGCTGACCGTCCAGCGCGCGTCTTTTGAAGACCACGCCGCCGCCTTGACCTGATGTTTGAAACGGATCTTCTGCTCGATGCCGTTCTCTTGCGCCGTCTCCTTCAAATACGCCAGGATCGACGGGCCGTCGGCGATGGCCTTGGCCTGCTCCCAGGGTTTGAAGGAAAAACCCAGCGTGTACATGTCGGAATCCGAACGCACGCCGGGGTAACGGAACAAATCCCACGTGCCGCCCAGCGCCTCGCGCCCTTCCAGAACGGCAAAAGTCTTGCCGGGGCAGTTGGTTTGCAGGTGGTAGGCGGCGCCGATGCCCGAAAGGCCGGCGCCGACAATCAGCACGTCGAAATATTCCATGGTTTGGCAGCAGTAAGGCGGGTGATGTTGAAGGGTCGTGCAAAGTGCCGTGTTATGGCGCCGTCCTGGGGCGTCGTCTTGGAGCGCTGGAAGCGCCTGTCGTCAAACGGCGGGCCGCCAGAATAGCACTTGCCAACACGCTCGCCTGTCACCTGTGATGGACGCCATTTCCATTTTCCGGGCGCTTGCGTTGAAGGGCGAGCGGGAATCCGCAATAATACCCAATATGGGTATTATAATTGCTCCTGCCCATTTTTTTCAAATATTATTGGGCTCTAGGCCACGTATTATATAAATAGTTTGCTATATTTTTTGCAAGAACCGCGCCGCTGAGCCACGCCGCTGAATTTTGCCGGGCAATTCTGGCCCGCCGGCCTGGGGCACATCAAAACAGATCTCCTCACAATGGATGACGCATCGTTTGACAGCGCCAGGCGGGCCGCCTATAAACCACCCACAAACCACCAACTTCTGGGGAGGAATCCGCCATGTACCGCCGCTTGAAGCCCTTGGGCCATCCGGAGTGTGAACGCCAGCGCTGTCAGGTGCCGCCCTCGCCGGGTTTGATGCAAAACCTGCTGCAACGCTGGACCGACCTGATCGCCGAGAAACGGCTGCCCGCCAACACCACCTTCAAGCAGTGGTTTGACTACTGGGTGTCGTCGCGGCGGGGCGAGAGTTTTTTTGGGCTGGACGACGCGCGCACAGTGCACGCGCCCAAGTCCAGCGCCGCGCTGATCAGCCGCCCCAAGAAGAAGCTGCAGGGCATCGTGCGCACCATCGTGCTCTTGGTGGATTTCCCCGACCAAGCGCATGCCATGGAAAACAGCAAGGTGCATTTCGAACACATGTTGTTTGGCCTGGGCGCGCAGTTTCCCACTGGTTCGATGCGCGAGTATTACCGGCGCATCAGCAATTTCAAGACTGGCGCAAACGCAGCGGGCATTGACGTGCAAGGCGAAGTTTTTGGCTGGTTCCGCATGCCGCAGCCCCTGAGCTTCTACGCCAACAATGATTCGGCCATGAGCGACACCTTCCCGCGCAACGCGCCCGGCATGGCGCGTGACGCCGTGAAGGCGGCACTGGCGGCGGGCGTGGATTTCAAACCCTATGACGCCTTGGGCGAAAAAATCGTCACCACCCTGTTTGTGATCCACGCCGGGCGCGGCGCGGAAGAAACCGGCAGCCGGGGCGACGTCTGGAGCCACAAGTGGGTGATCCCTGGCGGGGTCGATGTGGCCGCCGGCCTCAAGGTTTCGACCTACCTCACCGTGCCCGAAGACTGCAAGGTCGGCGTCTGTGCGCACGAGTGGGGCCACCTGGCCGCCCGCTGGGCCGACTATTACGACACCGGCGAGAGCGAAAACATGACCAGCAACGGCCTGGGCAGTTATTGCCTGATGGCGGCCGGCTCCTGGGGCGACTCAGGCACCACGCCAACCTTGCCCAACGCCATGCTGCGCATGTTCCATGGCTGGATCACGCCGACGCTGGTGACCAAATCCACAACGGGCCTGGCCCTGCTGCCCGCAGCCGAAGGCGGCCAGTGTGTCGTGATCCAGAACAAAAAAACCATGAACGAGCGCCAGTACATCATCGTCGAATACCGCAGGCGCCAGTTCCAGGACAGCTTCTTGCCTGATGAAGGTATGGCGATCTACATGGTGGACGAAGCGATTGAGGACGTGAACGATGAAAACAACCTGGCGATCGAGCTGATCCAGGCCGACGGCAAACGGGATCTCGCCAGCATATTTGGTGCGGGCAATCCGGGTGACGCCGGCGACCTGTATCCGCACAAGACCAAACGTGTCCTGGGCAAAACCACCACGCCCGCGTTGAACTTGGCCAGTGGCAAATTCAGCGGCGTCACACTGACCGTGAAAGGCCAGGCGGGCGATGCCCAGTTGAGCTTGGACGTCGCGTTTGCCGCTTGACCGGGCGGGGCAATGCGTCCGGGCAGAACTGACTACTGGTCCAACCCGCGATGGAGATCTGCTTTTATTGAAGTTTTCATGGCCAGCGACAAGTGCAAAATGGTGGAAGGTGGTCCCGGCGGCCCATCACCACACGGACGCACAACACATGAAAACTCTCCAAGGCAAAGTGGTGGTGATCACGGGCGCAGCCTCGGGCATCGGCCAGGCGCTGGCGTTTGCACTGGCGGCCAAGGGCGCCAAATTGCTGCTGGCGGACTTGAACGAGGCCGGGCTGCAAGCCACCGCCACCCAAGCGCGGTTGGCAAGCGCCGGGGGCGCGCAGGTGTTGACCCTCACCACCGACACCGGTTCTGAAGCGGCGATTTTTGCCTTGGCCGACTTTTGCAAAGCGCACTATGGCGCAGCAGACGTGGTGGTCAACAACGCGGGCGTGGGCCTGGTCTCATCCGTGGAAAACCTCAAGACCGAGGACGCACAGTGGGTGATGGACATCAATTTCTGGGGCGTCGTGCATGGTTGCCGCGCTTTTTTGCCGCAACTCAAAACCCGGCCTGAAGCCCTGCTGGTCAACGTGTCGAGCATCTTCGCGATGGTGTCGATCCCGACGCAAAGCATCTACAACGCCGCCAAAGCAGCGGTGCGCGGGTTCAGCGACGCCCTGCGCCAGGAGCTGCGCGAAGGGCCGGTGGGGGTGTTGTGTGTGCACCCCGGCGGCATTCAAACCAACATCGTCAACAACGCGCGCATGCCGGATTTGTCGCTGATCGAGATGAGCGCGCCGCAGTTGCAGCAGAGCTTTGCGCAAAACGCCATGACGACACCCGCCGCAGCGGCACAGGCCATCGTTGACGCCATCGAACAGGGCAAAACACGCCTGATGATTGGCGCTGATGCGAAGGTCATGGATCTGTTGTACCGCCTGTGGCCCACGAAAGCGTCCGCTTGGTTGACGCAACTTTCACGGCGTCAGCGTGATAAATTTAAATTGAAAAATATGTAGTGATTTAAAAAGCACACTAGGCCACGTAAAATATTAATTTTTAAATATACTATTAATAGCTATTTTGCCTATTAATTTATCTATTTAATTCAATTAAATCCCATTTATTGCCAATTGCCAGTCGCCTCAGAGCGGCATCCGGGTCCACCGCTACCGCGTGGTCGGCCATCTCCAGCAAAGGCTGGTCGTTGATGGAATCGCTGTAGGCGGTGACGAAATAGTCGCTGTGCTGCCCGCCATGCGTTTGGCCACCCACCCACGGGTTTTGTGCCAGCCACTGCGCCAGCCGCACAACTTTGCCGCCACGCATGTTCAACGTGCCGATGGTGTGGCCGGTGAAGATGCCGTTGATGAGCTCTGGCTCGGTGGCGATCAGGTGGTCGATCTGCAAAATCTGCGCTGTCAGCTCCGTGATGAACCGGTTGGTAGCGGTTGTCAGCACCACGAGATCACCCGCCGCCTTGTGGCGCAGCACCAAATCACGAGCCTCTTGCGGCAGCTTGGGTGCAATGCAGTCCTGCAAAAACGCCCGGCGCAGCGGCTCCCACTGCACAGGCGTGCACCCAGCCAAGGTGCCCACGTAAAAATCGGCAAACGCCTGCATGTCCACCGAACCGGCTTGGTAACGCGCCGCCATGTCGGCGTTTTT
>JANLYO010000132.1:0-42866 GCA_031365665.1 Rhodoferax sp.
CTCACCATGGTGGGCCGGCGTTCGGAGAACCGGACCGATCTGGTCATTCTGGACGCTGCCCATATTGACCGTGGCCCAGTCGCTACCGTGAGGTTCCCGTGCCGCGTGCATGAGGGCTTCCACGGCATTTTTGTTCCTTCGACATCGTTAGCTCAGTAGACAGTCGCAGCTCAAGCAGGTTTGGGCGTTCTTGAATTTTTGTTAATATCCATGTTAATTATTTTCGCATTTTTCGGTTTCAACAAGAAATTTTGAATTTCTAGTCCTATAGGCCACGTGAAATATAAATAGTTAGCTATATAAATAGAAGCATCTACTCTGGCCAACAGTGCGACAATCTACGTCGATCCAGTCTCGATTCAGCGTCGTTTCATTGGCCGATCAGTCGCCACACGCGCCAGGCTTGAGCCCTCAACTTCAAGTTTCATTTCGCGCCGGTTCACCTCGTAAAAGACACCGCGCAACCAGCGGTTCGCCGGGTCATGCTGCATCCGCCG
This sequence comes from Rhodoferax sp., assembly GCA_031365665.1. GTDB lineage: Bacteria > Pseudomonadota > Gammaproteobacteria > Burkholderiales > Burkholderiaceae_C > JANYCG01. Next base: position 498 of record JANLYO010000132.1, read on the forward strand.
GTGCCAATATTGCTGCACGTCGATGACAGGCGGGCGAAACGGCAACTGGATCCGCTTGATGGTGATGTGGCGCTCCAGGGCCGCTGCGATGTCATCGGGCACCGTCGCAATGAAATCGCTGCGGGGCAGGATGGCCAGCAGGCTCATGAAATGCGACAGCTCCAGCATCACGCGCCGGTGATGGCCTCTTTCTTCCAGCACCCGATCCAAGGTGTGTTCGCGCCCTTCCGGCCTGACCACCACGTGTTTGGCAGCCAGGAATTGTTTCATTGTCAGGCGGGTTCCCACCGTCATATTGGTGGCGCAAACAATGCCGACATACGAGGTTTTGAACAGGCTTTGTTGGAAGAAGCCGGTTTTTTGCAAGTCCGGGAAAAAACCCACCGCCAGTTCCGCCTCGCCCGATGCCAGGGCTTCTGCGGCTGCTTCACGCGGCAGCGACACCGCTTGCAGGCGCACCAGAGGCGCTTCATTTCGAAGGCGTTGCAGGACACCCGGGATGAAGGAAATTTCACCGATATCGGGTGTCAAAACCGTAAAGCTGCGTTCAGCCTTGGCCGGATCAAAAGCGGCCTGCTGCAATATTTCGGTGCTGATGGCATCCACCACGCGGTGCACGGCGGGGGCGAGCTCCATCGCCCGGGGCGTGGGCCGCATTTCCGACCCGGCGCGTACAAATAGCGCGTCTTCAAACAGTGCCCTGAGCCGCGCCAGCGCCGCGCTGGTGGCGGGTTGGCTCAAACCTACCGCCTTCGCAGTCCGCATCACACTGCGATGCCGCGCCATGGCATCAAAGATGACCAGCAGGTTGAGGTCGACACTTCTAATATCCATGCCGTGGATTTTAGCTATTCACACCATCCTCTATACAAATGATGCGGGCATGCCTATTATGCAGATCAGAATACGCCAAACCACTTCACACCACCCGAAAGAACGCTTTTGAAATGCCTTTGCGGCGTAGACACACACGCCCACGTCATCCCGGAAAATTTTCCGCGTTACCTAGGTTCCGCCGTGCCTGCGGATTGGCCGTCGATGGCGCCTGCCCATGCCTGCCATCGCAACGTGATGATCTCAGGCAAGGTCTACCGCACGGTGTCTGACAAGTGTTGGAGTGTCACCAAGCGGCTGGATGACTTTGAAGACATGGGTTTGGCGCTTCAGGCAATCTCCCCCATGCCCGAGTTGCTTTCGTATTGGATGGCTGCGCCGGATGCAGCACAACTGCTGCGATACCTTAACGAACAAATTGGCAGCATGGTGGCAGAGTCGTCGGGCCGCCTGGCGGGGCTTGGGGCAGTGCCTTTGCAAGACCTGGATTTGGCACTTGCTGAATTGCGTCGCTTGATGGAAACCCCCGGCTTCGCGGGTGTGGAGATTGGGAGCAACGTCAATGGTGCGCCGATTGGAGATCTGAGGTTTGACGCTTTTTTTGAAGCCTGCGAATCCTTGGGGGCAGCGGTGTTTGTGCACGCGCTTCGACCTACGGGCATGGACCGCCTGGTGGGACCGCCGCCCTTGCAGCAGGTGCTGGCGTATCCGAGCGATGTTGGCCTGGCAGCAGCTTCGGTGTTGACCACCAATCTGATCGAGCGCAGGCCCAGCCTTCGCATTGCCTTCAGCCACGGAGGCGGGACACTGGCCATGCTGCTACCCCGCCTGGAGCAGGCCTGCACAGTTTTCCCGGCTCTGAAAGAAGGCATCGTCAATTCGCCCACGGCACAGGCGCGCAAACTGTTTTATGACACGTTGGTGTTTGACGCGCCTACCTTGCAACACTTGGTGGCCAAGTTTGGCGCGTCGCAGTTGATGGTGGGTACGGACTACCCCTTCAATTTCCACGACCCTGCACCCGTCGTCCGCATTGGGCAGGCGGACTTTGACGACGCGACGAAGCAAATGCTGCTGCATTTGAACGCCAAACGGTTTTTGGGAATGCCGCCGTGACACCGCTTTGCCGTCGCCGCCTGCTGCTTCAGTGCCTGCCTTTCGCCGCAGCCTTGCCTTTGGGTGCGCATTCACAGGATGCAGACTTCCCCTCGCGCCCTGTCAAGCTCATCGTCCCCAATGCGCCAGGCAGTTCAGTTGACACGATTGGGCGCATTTTGGGCAACCAGTTGATCTCTGCCGCTGGCTTCAAAGTTTTCGTCGAAAACAAAGCCGGTGCAGCGGGTGCTTTGGGAATTGATGCAGGCAAAAACTCAGTTGCTGATGGCTACACCTTGATCGTTGCGTCCAGCAGCTCCATCACTGTGGCGCCCTTGCTGCAAAAGTCCATCAGCTACGACCCCTTGAAAGACTTTGACTTTGTCTCGATGGTCGCCGTGTTGCCCAATGTGCTGGTGTGCAACACTGCCATGAAAATTGAAAGTGTGGCTGACTTGATCGCCTACGCCAAAGCTAATCCGGGCAAGGTCAACATGGCATCCGCCGGACCGGGCTCGGTCAGCCACCTGGCCGGTGTTTCTTTGACCACAGCCGCTGGTTTTGAGTCACTGCATGTTCCCTACAAGGGCGGCAGCCAGTCGGTTGCTTCTGTGGTGTCGGGTGAAACGCACTGGACGCTGACACCGGCACCGGCTGCGATGGCCTTGGTCAGAGGGGGGCGTTTGCGCCTGCTCGGGCACAGTCTTGCGAAAGGCATCCACCCACTGGGAAAAGCACCCGCAATTGCAGACACCGTGCCGGGATTTGACTATGGCAGCTGGATCGGCTTGATGGCCCCCAAGGGCCTGCAAACTGCTGTGGCAGACAAATTGCGCAAAGGCCTGGTTGCGGCATTGCAGCAGCCCGCCTTGCGGGAGGCTTTTGATGCCAACGGTGCAGTGGCCGCCGCCAGCACGGCCGAAGAATTCAGGACTTATCTGGCGCGTGATATTGAGCAAAACCGCAAAGCCATCAGCGCTGCGGGTTTGAAGGCCGAATGAACACAGGACTATTCATGACTGAATCCTTGGTTGCTGCCCTGCGCAGTGTTGAAATCGGCCTGCTCGATGTGGCTGCCGCAGAAAGCTTTTACACGGGCACTTGGAACCTGACGGTTGCTGCGCGCAAGGGCAACAGTGTGTACCTGCGCGGTACGGGCGCCGACCATCACCTGCTTTCTCTTCACCCAAGTGGCAAACCAGAGTTGCTGATATTGACATTTCGGGCTGCTTCAGGATACGCGCTCGACCAGATTGCTGCGCGCGTGCCGCTGCATGGTGGAACGGTGCTGGCGGCGCGCGCCTCTATGGATGAACCCGGCGGTGGTGAGGCCGTAGTGGTGCGCGACCCGCAGGGGCGCATTTTGCGCTTTGTCTGGGGCGACGCGCGGCATGCCGATACGACAGGCCACAAAGACAAACCCATCCGTCTGGCCCATGCCGTGCTGAACAGCCATGATGTGGCGGCAGGCCTGCCGTTTTACGAAAACGCCCTGGGTTTCAAGCTCTCGGATCGCACCCGCATCATGGCGTTTGTCCGCATCCCCATGAAGCCCAGTGGTGACCATCACAGCATCGCGCTGGCCGATGCCGACAACGACTGCCTCAATCACATTGCATTTGTCATGCCCAACCTGGAGTCGGTCATGCGTGGCGGCGGGCGCATGAAAGACGCAGGTTACGGCATCGAGTGGGGGCCGGGCCGCCATGGCCCAGGCGACAACGCCTTCAACTATTTTGTCGGCCCAGCTGGTTTTGTCATCGAGTACACGGCTGACGTGGAGCAGGTAGACGACAGTTATATTGCAGGCAGTCCGGACGACTGGAAATGGCCCCCTGGCAGGGTGGATCAGTGGGGCATTTCAGCGCCCCCTTCAACGCGCCTGAAAGAGGCGCAGCGGCAGATTTCGTTTGCCAATGCCTTGCTGTCGTGACCTTTGTTGCTTGCGGCCTCACCATCTTTCGTCACTTTTTTCAGACTTTGGAGTTTTCATGAAATTAGTCAGTTACCGCCAACACGGTGTCGTACGCTTGGGCGTGCTTGTTGCTGACGGCGTGATCGACCTGAACCTGGCGCAGCCGCAGGTGCCCGCCGACCTGGGCGTGGCGCTGTGGCAGGGCGTTGACTTGCACGCCGCAGCCAAGGTGGCGGTGGCCTGCGGCGCAGCTCGCATACCTGTGGCAGGCATTGTGTATGCCGCGCCGGTGCCGCGTCCGGGAAAAATCATCTGCCTGGGGCTCAACTACTACGACCATGCCAAAGAGGGGGGACGCGAGAAACCGGACTACCCCTGGTTCTTTTTTCGCGGTGCGACGTCGCTGATCGCACATGGAGAGGCGGGCATTCGCCCGCGTGTGTCGGAGCGCTTTGATTACGAGGCAGAGTTGGCGGTTGTCATAGGCAAGAAGGCGCGGCATCTGACGCAGGCCAATGCGCTCGATTGCGTCTTTGGCTACAGCTGCTTCAACGACATGTCGGTGCGTGATTACCAGAAGAAAACACCGCAATGGACGATTGGCAAAAACTTTGATGGCAGCGGTGGCTTTGGCCCGATGCTGGTGACAGCCGATGAGTTGCCGCCTGGCGCAATAGGCCTAGTGATTCAAAGCCGGTTGAACGGCCAGGTCATGCAAAGCGCCAACACCACGGACATGATCTGGGGTGTGGCAGAGACCATCGCCTTGCTCACAGAATGCATGACGCTGGAGCCTGGCGACGTGATCATCATGGGCACACCTGCGGGTGTGGGCCAGGCGCGCACGCCACCGGTCTGGATGAAACACGGCGACGTGATCGACATCGACATCGAACGCGTTGGCCTGTTGTCCAACCCCATACGGGACGAGGCAGCTTAAATGCAGATCGGTGCTGACAGCCTGTACGACGTGGCCATTGTGGGGTTTGGCCCCACCGGCGCGGTAGCCGCTTCGCTGCTCGGCGCGCAAGGTCTGAAGACCTTTGTCTGCGACCGCGCGCCCGATGTTTACGACATGCCGCGCGCCTTTGCGCTGGACCATGAGATCGTCCGTGTGTTCCAGCAGATCGGTGTTGAGCAGCAGGTTTTGCAGTTCGCGGAGCCCTTTACGCCCTCAGAGTTTTTTGGCGTAGATGGTCAAATGATCAAGCGATTTACCACGGTGGACCCGCCGTATCCGTTGGGCTACGTGCCTTCGTTGGTGTTTTCCCAGCCGCCCGTCGAACGAATTTTGCGGCAACATGTTCAACAACTTCCAACGGTGAGAGTGGCCCTGGGCTGCGAACTGACGGATCTTGTGCAAAGCCGTGAATCTGCCACTTTGACGCTGGCGAACCGCGATGGCACGCCCCAACAAATTCGGACGCGATACGTTCTTGCGTGCGACGGGGCGTCCAGCACAGTGCGCAGCAAAGCGGGGATCGAATTGCAGGATTTGGGGTTCGACCAGGCCTGGCTGGTGGTTGACGCGCTGGTCAACGCGCAGGGCTTGGCCAAACTGCCCCAAACCAGCGTGCAGTATTGCGAACCGCAGCGGCCCTGCACCTTTCTGATCGGCACGCAAAACCACCGCCGCTGGGAGATTTCCATTAATCCGGGCGAGGACCCGGCGGTTTTGGCAACGCCAGAGGCGACGTGGAAACTCCTGGCGCGCTGGATCACGCCCGAGGACGGCACGCTTTGGCGGCAAGCGAGCTACCGCTTCCACGCTTTGGTGGCCCGGCAATGGCGCGCTGGCCGCGTGTTTGTGGCCGGTGACGCAGCACACCAGCAGCCCCCATTTTTGGGGCAAGGCATGTGCCAAGGCATTCGCGACGTGGCCAACTTTAGCTGGAAACTTGGTGCCGTTTTGCGCGGTGAGGCGGGCGATGCGGTGTTGGACAGCTACGGTGTTGAGCGCAAGGCCCATGTGACCGCATTGACCACGCGCATCAAAGGCATCGGGCAATTGATCGGCGAAAGAAACGTCGGCCTGGCGCGAGCCCGTGACGCGCAACTGCTTGCAGCGTGTGATGGAGTTGTGAAATCAGTCCCCCGGCAAGACGTGCAACCTTGTTTGGAAGCGGGGCTTTTGTCGGCGCAGGCCAGCAACGCGCGCGGTTCCATCTTTCCGCAGCCGTGGATTCTGCGGGGAGAGCAAACGGTGCTGCTGGACCGCGTGACGGGCTACGGCTGGCGCTTGGTGCTGGGTGCTGGATTCAGTGGCGATCCGCTTGAATTGGCGAAAGACCTCGAAGGTGTCCCTGGATGCGCAAGCGCGCTGCATCTGGTCACGCTCATGATGGCCACCACACTACATCTGGATGCATTGTGTGAGGCAGACGGCGTGCTGGCAGCCTGGTTCAACCGAAACCAGTGTCTGGCGGCGTTGGTTCGGCCAGATCATTATGTGTATGGCGTCGCTTCGGCCCACTCTGAAATTCGACAACTGGTGCAGGACGCCGCCAAACAGGCGGTGTCGCAACGACAATTGGACAAATCTGCCGTTTTGGAGACATCATGAAAAGAAGATTTATTTACGTTTTGGGTTTGATGCTTGCAGGAGCTGCGGGGCTCGTGCAGGCGCAGTCCTGGCCTGACAAACCCGTCAAGTTTGTGCTCTCGCAGCCGCCAGGTTCAGGCCCTGACAACGTCGCGCGCATTTTGGCCGAACGTCTTGCCAAAAGCCTGGGGCAAGCCGTGGTGATCGACAACAAACCCGGCGGGCAGAACATCATTGGCGCTCAGGCAGCCGCGCGCTCACCCGCCGACGGCTACACCTTCTACTTTGCCACCACAGCGGCCTTGGTGACCAACAGTTACCTTTTCAAAACCATGCCGTACGAGCCGCAAAAAGACTTTGCGCCCGTCGGGTTTGTCGCCAAAAGCCCGTTTGCGGTGTTGGTCAAAGCGGAGTCCCCCATCACCTCCATCCAGGATCTGATCGCGCGGTCCAAAGCCAAGCCGGGCACCTTGTCCATCGGCAACGAAGGGCCGCGTACCTTTGGCGGCATCATTGCACGGGTAATTAACGCGCGCGCGCAGGCGCAGGCGAATTTGGTGGCTTATGCCAATGTAGGTGTGGCAGTGCAGGATGTGATTGGCGGACATGCCGACGCCGTCGTGGCAGACCTCGCCTCCACGGCACAACTGGTGCGCCAGGGGCGCTTGCGTTTATTGGCGGTGACCGCGTCCAAACGTGTGGCGGGATGGGATCAAGTGCCCGCGTTGGCGGAGGTGTTGCCCGGTTTTGAAATGGTGGGCTGGTTTGGGTTGGTCGCGCCGACCGGCACGCCGCAGCCGATCCTCGCCCGCGTCAATGAAGAGCTGAATAGACTGCTGGCCGACCGCGAAATCTCCGAGCGTATATTGACCATTGGCCCCACGGTTGAAGGAGGCGGCTCACCTGACCAATTTGCAGCGTTCCTGCGTGATGAACATGCCCGCTGGGGGCAATTGGCCAAAGAAATTGGACTGCTGCCGGAGTAATTTTGCTGAAGATTTTGTCGGCATCTCCACGGTGTATCCGGCAGCAATCTGGCTAACGACCCAGTCGATAGGGCTCCTCAAAATCCAGAAAGTCTTTTTCAGCCAGGGCATCGTCAATCCAGGCTTTGACGCCGGGCAGTTGGCTGACACGATGGACGTAATCCGTGATGGCCTGCGGCACTGGCAAGGCGTAGGTTTTCAGCCGCATGCACGCGGGGGCGAAGTAGGCGTCAGCGATGGTGAAATGGCCAAACAGCAGCGGGCCGCCGTGTTGTTCCAGCAATTCGCTCCACATTTGCACGATGCGTGCCACGTCGGTGCGCACAGCCGGTTTGTCGCGCCAGATCAGTTGCCCGATTTCGGGCAGTGCGGCTTCGATGTTCATCGGGCAATTGCTGCGCAATGCGCCAAAACCAGCGTGCATTTCGGCGCAAATGCTGCGCCCCCGAGCCCGGGCTTTTACATCGTGCGGCCACAAATTCATCTGCGGAAATTTCTCCGCCACGTATTCGGCGATGGCGAGGGTATCCCAAATTTCAAAACCGTCGTCGGTCAACACGGGTACACGGCCCGTAGGTGTGACCTTGACGACCGCATTTTTGAACGCTGAATCGGTGTCAAATGAATCAAAACGCACCATTTGCTCTTCAAACGGGATGCCCGCCTGCTTGAGCAGCACCCAGGGGCGCATGGACCAGGAGGAGTAATTTTTGTTGCCGATGTAGAGTTTGAGCATGGTGTCGAAATTCGGTATGTGTGGGAGCGAAACGACGGTGTCGCGGCGTGGTCAATGATGTTAGGCGCTTGCCCGAATGACATTGATGCCCAATCAGCGCGGAATTGATGCGCCAGTCACCCCGTGCATGCCGTCATGGCAACTCTGCATTCGACGCAGGCGCCTGAGTATCACGCGGGCCCACGGCACCCAAACGGGCTTTGAGCGACTGCGGTTTGCCCGTGATCAGGGCTGCGTAGGCGGTGGTGTTGGCCAGCACTTTTTTGACGTAATCGCGGGTCTCGGCGAAGGGAACGTTTTCAGCCCAGATAGCCGCCTCCACCGTGGCCGCGCCGCTTTGGCCGCGCCAGTTGCGTGGGCGGCTGGGGCCTGCGTTGTAGGCGGCAGCGGCTAGCGGCATCGAGCCGCCGAAGTCGTCCAGCACGAGTTTGAGGTAACCGGTGCCGATGGCGATGTTGGTGTCGCGGTCGGTGATGTCGCCCGGCTTGAAACCGTCCAGGCCGATTTTTTTGGCGGTCCAGCGCGCCGTGGCCGGCATGACCTGCATCAGGCCCGAAGCGCCCACATGGGAGCGGGCATCCATGATGAAGCGGCTCTCTTGGCGGATCAAGCCATACACGTAGGCCGGGTCCAGTTCGATCTGTTTGGCGCGCGCCAACACGGCGTCTTTGAACGGCATGGGATAACGCTGTTCGATGTCCACCACCGCCTTGGTGCGTTCACTGGTGTTGATGCAACGGTCCCACACCTGGCGTTGGCAGGCGAGGTCAGCGGCAGCCAGCAGTTCGCGGTCAGTCATGCCGCCTTTGGCATGCTGGTTGGTTGTGTAATTCCATTCACGCACACCCTCTGGGCGCAGGCCGATCTGGATCGCGTGCAGGGCGCGCGCCAAACCTGGGGTGGAGCGTGCAGCCTCTTTTTCTTCGGGCAGGAGTGCAGGAGGTTTTTCGGGCGTGGTGATGCGCTGGCCCAGTTCTTCCAAGGCCAATTGTTCATAAAACCCGCGGCTGCTGGCGATATTTTTAAGGCTGGCCTTGGCTTCTTCTTGCTGCTCGTCGGTTTTGGCGAGTTTGAGCTGCGCGCGGGCGCGCCAGTACACCCAGGTGGCGTCTAGTTTTGCGTCGTCCGTCATGGCGCTGGTGGCCGCCAACACCTCGCGCCAATTGGCTTTGCGCAATGCGGCGCGCACTTTCCAGCCGAGTTGGTCGTCGTTCAGGTCTTTGTTGGCGGCCTTGGCAAAGTGTTCCATGGCGTCGTTGGAGAGGCGCTGCGCAGACGCCTTGCCGATCGCGCCCCAGGCCCAGGCGCGCTGCTCAGGCGAGAGGTGCACGCTCCAATGTTGCTCCAACACGGTTGCCGTCGCCTCAGGTTCATTGCTGGCCATGCGGATGATGGCCAGCACCACCAGCTCTTTGTTGGCACGCGAGACGGCCACGGCGCGTTTGGACAAAAAGCGCGCTGGCGCATCCTGGATCTCGCTGATGTTGGCGGCAGCTTCTGCCGAAACAATCTCGACGGCGGCCCTCGCGGCGCGCGGCCGGTTGGCGTCGATGGCCAAACGCGCTTTGCGCCAGATGTCAGCCTCGTTGAGTTTGCGCGCGGTGTACAACTTGCCCGCCAGGTAGGTGCAGCCGTCGTCAGCGTCGCGCAGGGCGTACCACAGCGGTTTGAGCTGGTCGGCCATCTCGGCAGTGGCCAAGCCAGCCAGCGCGTTTTCTGTGGCCAGGGCGTAACAGCGCAACTCCTTGTCGTCGCCCATGCGGAAACGGGGGTATTCGGCGGCGAGATTGGTCCAGTCACGGCGCTGGCCCAAAAGCTGCAGCCAGTCGTTGCGCAGCCGGTCTTCCTGGTAGCTGCCTGCGTATTTGGTGAAGAACTCCTGAACTTCCTGGGGCGAGGCCGTCTCCAGGCGCAGTTTCATGTCCCAAAAAGCCACCCAGGGTTCCAAAGCATGGCCGGCCGATGCGGGCAAAAGGGCAGAGAGGCGCTTTTTGTCGGCTTTTCGAAAGGCCTGGTGCGCCTCCAGAATCGTGTCATCACCCTTGGTTTGGGCGTGGGCGGGTGCCGCCATGCCCGATGCCAACAGACCTGCCAGCAGCGCCGCCAGAGTGGGCCAAGTGCGCCAATAGTTCAAATGAAGCTTCAGTGTCAAAATATCAGGCAACCGCATAGGGAGAATTATGGACAAGTCAGGGGACAAAGGCGAGGAGAAAAGCGAGGACGCCAAGACGCTGGCAAAAAAGGCGATTCGCAAACGCCTGATTGCTGAACGTTTGAGCCTGCCAGATCGCCTACAACGTGCCGATGCTTTGCAACAAATCATGCGGATTTGGCTGGTCGGCCGCAAAGACGTGGTGATTGGCGCCTATTGGCCTATCCACGGTGAGTTTGACCCGCTGCCCGCCTTGCACCGCTGGAAAGAAGACGGCGAGCTGCTTGACCAGCCCGAGCCACGGCGCATCGGTTTGCCGGTGGTGGATAAAGTGCACAAAACCCTGCAGTTTCACGCCTGGTACCCCGGCTGCCCGATGCAGGAGGACGCGTTTGGCATTCCGAAGCCCAAAGAGACCGAGGTGGTGGTGCCGACACTGCTGTTTGTGCCCTGCGTGGGGTACGGCATTGGCGGTTTTAGGCTCGGTTACGGCGGTGGTTTTTATGACCGCACGCTGGCCCAGCTGCGGCCCAAACCGTTCACAGTGGGCTTGGGTTACACCTGTGGTTATACCGAAGACTTTGAGCCAGAACCGCATGACCAACCGCTGGATGCGATCCTGAATGACAACGGCGTGGTGTGGCCGGTCTAAGTGATGTGTGTCTCCTGGGCACTCGATTTGGAGAGGTTTTGAAAGCTTTATTTTATTCGTTTATTATTTATTTTTAAAAATAATATATATAAAATATCATCAAATTAATGTTAATTTAAATAGCAAATCATTGAATATTTACGTGACCTGATATCAAAATATATAAGTTATATCGATGTGAAATATTTTATAAAAAAATCATGACGCTTCGAGATTTGCTCGACCCGCTGCTGGATGGTAGCCAAAAAGGTTTTCCACACCAGAGCCCGCCGCTCAAAAGGTCGCAAATCGGCCAGCAGGGCTGGAACGTGCTGCGCGGCGACTTGCCCTTGCCTTTGGCGGTGATTCGGGCTACGGCGTTAACCCACAATTTGCAATGGATGCAGGACTTCGCGCGCAGCCAAGGCGTCGACATGGCGCCGCATGGCAAAACTACGATGTCGCCCCAGCTTTTCAAGCGCCAGCTTGATGCCGGTGCCTGGGGCATGACCCTGGCGAATGTGACGCAATTGCAAACCGCCATTGCGTCGGGTGCAAAAAATTGCCTGATCGCCAACCAGGTATTCGCGGCACTGGATCTGGCGCAAATCGTAGCCTTGAAACGCCACCACGCTGGCCTGCGGATTTTGTTCCTCGTGGATTCGACGGCGCAGCTTCAACTGATTGAGGCCTGGTGTCTATCCCATCCGGGTGCGCCCACGTTTGAGGTTTTGCTGGAAATCGGCGTAACCGGTGGCCGCTCGGGCTGCCGCGACCATGGGCAGGCGATGCAATTGGCACGCAAGCTCCACGCCAGTACAGCCGTGTTATTGGCAGGAATTGAGTGTTACGAGGGCTTGGCGGCGACGGGTCAGGCCGATGCAGACAGGGCCTACGCTGCGGAATTGATGGGCCGCGTTGAAGCCGTCGCTCTGGCCTGCGACGCACACGGGCTATTTGAAACAGATGAGGTGCTGGTCACAGCGGGCGGCTCTGCGATTTTTGATCTGGTTGTTTCACATTTGAAGCCGAAACTGAGCAAAGCCGTACGTGGTTTGTTGCGCTCGGGCTGTTACCTCACCCACGATCAAGGCAATTACAAACGCATGATGGGCGTGATGGCCATGCGCTTGCGCTGCGGCGATGGTTTGTACGCCGCGCTGGAGGTCTGGGCGGCGGTGCAGTCGCTGCCCGAGCCGGGCTTGGCGATTTTGACCGTGGGCAAGCGCGACATTTCTTACGATCAGGAAATGCCCTCAGTTTTGCGTTTTTGCAGGCGCGGCACACAAGACTTGCAGGCCGCGCCAGCCAGTTGGCGGGTAACGGGCTTGAACGACCAACATGCCTACCTGCGTTGGCCGGTGCCTGACGGAGTTCAGTTGCAAGTGGGGGACTTGGTCTGCCTGGGCATCTCGCACCCTTGCACAACCTTTGACAAATGGCGTTGGATGCCTTTGGTGGACGAGTCTTACACCGTAGTCGACGCCATCGTGACGTGTTTCTGAGCCAAATTTGTCGCGCGCATCCACGCATTCCCGCTAAACTGGGTCGAGGTTCAGAAGTCAAAACCAGCGTCTGCCAAAGAGAAGTTCGGCCATGCCCATCCGCATCTTCCCGGTCACCGATCACTTCGCCGCTGAGATTGGCGAGATTGACCTGAGGCAGGCTTTGTCGGGCGCCGATCTTGCTGGGGTGAAGGCGGCGTTTGCGAGGTACGGCGTGGTCGTGTTCCCCGCGCAGCAGCTCACGCAGGAAGACCATCTGCGTTTTGCGGCCCACTTCGGCCCGCTTGAAGGATCCATTCAGGGCACGATCCAGGGCGGGAAGCTGCGCATTCGCGCCGAGTTTGCCGACATCGCCAACATCGACGCCAACGGCCAGGTCTGGAAAGCCGACAGTCGCCTGCGCCTGTTCCAAATGGGCAACCGCCTGTGGCATACCGACAGCTCGTTCAAGGCAGTGCCCGGTTATGCCTCCATGTTGTACGCACGTTCCATCCCACCCATCGGCGGCCACACCGAATTTGCCGATTTACGGGCCGCCTACGCTGCCTTGCCCCAAGCCATGAAAGACCGCTTGCATGGCCTGGTGGCCGAGCACTCGCTCTTGTATTCCCGCGCCAAACTTGGGTTCACCCAGTTTACGGACAGCGAAAAATTGGCGTTCGCCCCGGTGCGCCGCCCACTCGTGCGCCTGCACCCAGAATCGGGCCGTACCACCCTCTACCTTGCGTCTCATGTAGGCAAGATCGACGGCCTGGGTGACGCTGAAGCGGGCCAGTTCATGAAAGACCTGACCTCCCATGCCACACAGCGCCAGTTTGTCTATACCCACCGTTGGCGGGTGGGCGACTTGGTGATGTGGGACAACCGCTGCACCATGCATCGTGGCACTGACTTTGAAGACACCCGCTGGCCTCGCGACATGCAGCGGGTGACGACTTCTGACGAGAAGGACGTATTTGCGGCCTTTGCGAATTCAGACCCTGCGGCGCACGCACAAGCGCTTGATTTGCAGCATTGAGGTGGCCTGCTGATGAAGTTCCAGCTTCAAGTTATGCCGAATTCACCAGCGCATCTGGGTTCACCGTTTTCCCGCTGGTCTGAAGAGTGGCGGGGGCTTGGCCGTTGTGCCACTCGCAGATGGAGCCCTGGGCTGACCGGGCCGTCAACCGGGTAAAATCAAAGGTTTGGTTTGCCGTGTTGTCCCAAGCTGGTCTGCCCTCCAGGCGATGAGGCTTGACTATTGCGCCGCAGACCCCATCTCGTCTTGATTAACTAGGGGATTTCGCAGCGCCGCCGGCCTTTTCGGGTTGACGGCCAGAGCGTGCGTTCATGGCTACCAACTTTCTGACAAAAATTTTCGGCAGTCGCAATGACCGCCTTCTCAAACAGTACCGGGGGGTGGTCACCCGCATCAACGCCTTGGAAAGCGCGCTGGAGAAGCTGACTGACGACGCGCTGAAGGCCAAAACGCAGGAGTTCCGCGAGCGTGTGGCCAAGGGTGGAACGCTAGACGATTTGTTGCCGGAAGCTTTTGCCGTGGTGCGTGAAGGCTCCAAACGTGTCATGAAGATGCGCCACTTTGACGTGCAGCTGCTTGGCGGCATGTCGCTGCACAACGGCAAGATTTCAGAGATGGGCACGGGTGAAGGCAAAACCCTAACGGCGACGCTGCCGGTTTACCTCAATGCGCTGACCGGCAAGGGCGTGCATGTCGTCACCGTGAACGACTACCTCGCAAACCGTGACGCCCAATGGATGGGACGCCTGTATAACTTCCTGGGGATGACGGTGGGCATCAACCTGCCGCAAATGCCGCGTGAGGAAAAGCAGGCCGCCTACCGCGCTGACATCACTTACGGCACCAACAACGAATACGGCTTTGACTACCTGCGCGACAACATGGTGTATGAAGTTGCTGACCGCGTGCAACGCGGGCTCAACTACGCCATCGTCGATGAGGTTGACTCCATCCTGATCGACGAAGCGCGCACACCTTTGATCATCAGCGGCCAGGCGGAAGACCACACCAGCTTGTATATCGCCATCAACAAAATGGTGCCGAAACTGACGCGCCAGGAAGGCGAAGCCGACCCGCGCACGGGCGAGGGCGTCACCAAGCCCGGCGATTTCACGCTGGATGAAAAAAGCCACCAGGTGTTTTTGACCGAGCAGGGCCACGAAAGCGCCGAGCAGGCCTTGTTTGCCATGGGCCTCATCCCGGAAGGTGCCACCCTGTACGACCCGGCCAATATCACCTTGATGCACCACCTCTACGCGGCTTTGCGGGCGAACCATCTGTACCACAAAGACCAACATTACGTGGTGCAGGAGGGCGAGATCGTCATCGTGGACGAATTCACAGGCCGCCTGATGTCGGGCCGACGCTGGAGTGATGGCTTGCACCAGGCCGTCGAAGCCAAAGAGGGCGTGAACATCCAGCCCGAAAACCAGACACTGGCCTCGATTACTTTCCAGAACTATTTCCGCCTGTACGGCAAACTCGCCGGCATGACGGGCACGGCAGACACCGAGGCTTACGAATTCCAGGAAATTTACGGGCTGGAAACAGTGGTGATGCCACACAACCGGCCCAACAAGCGGGAAGACCAGCTTGACCGCGTTTATAAAACCACGCGCGAGAAATACGAAGCCGCGATCCAGGACATCCGTGAATGCCACGAGCGCGGCCAACCGGTGCTGGTGGGCACCACGTCCATCGAGAACTCCGAAATCATCGCCCAACTGCTGGAGAAAGAGATACTCCCGCACCAGGTGCTCAACGCGAAACAACACGCGCGCGAAGCCGACATCGTTGCCGAAGCGGGCCGCGCCAAACAGATCACCATTGCAACCAACATGGCTGGGCGGGGCACAGACATCGTTTTGGGCGGCAATATCGACAAAGCCATCACCGCCATCGAAGCCGACGAAACATTGGACGAGGCCGCCAAACGGGCCCAGGCAGCCGCCATCCGCAGCCAATGGTTGAAAGACCACGAAATGGTCAAATCGCTCGGAGGCCTGCGCATCATTGCCACTGAGCGCCATGAATCCCGGCGGATCGACAACCAGTTGCGCGGCCGCTCAGCGCGCCAAGGCGACCCCGGCTCCTCGCGTTTTTACCTGAGCCTGGACGACTCACTCATGCGCATCTTCGCGGGCGACCGTGTACGCGCCATCATGGACCGCCTGAAGATGCCCGACGGGGAGGCCATCGAGGCGGGCATGGTGACGCGTTCCATCGAAAGTGCGCAGCGCAAAGTCGAGGCACGCAATTTCGACATCCGCAAGCAGTTGCTGGAATACGATGACGTGGCCAATGACCAGCGCAAAGTGATCTACCAGCAGCGCAACAGCATTTTGGACGCCACCGATCTTTCAGCGCAAATTGCGTCCCTGCGCGAAGGCTGTTTCACCGATCTGGTGCGCCAATACGTGCCGGTCGAGTCGGTCGAAGAACAATGGGAAATTGACAAACTCGAAAAAGCCTTGCTGGACGATTGGCAGATTGAGTTGCCCCTGAAGGCCGAGGTGCAAGCCGCAAGCGCCATCACGGATGAAGAGATTTTGGAGAAGGTTCGTGCGACTGCCAATGAAGCCTTTGATGCCAAAGTCAAGCAAATTGGCGCCGAAAACTTCGTGCAGTTTGAGCGCATGGTGCTGTTGCAGAGCATTGACACCCATTGGCGCGAACACCTGAGCTCGCTCGACTACTTGCGCCAGGGCATCCACCTGCGCGGATACGCGCAAAAACAGCCCAAGCAGGAATACAAACGCGAAGCCTTTGAGCTGTTCGGGCAACTGCTGGATTCGGTCAAGAACGAGGTCACCAAAATCCTGATGACCGTGAAAATCCAGTCCAGTGAGCAGCTGGACCAAGCTGCGGTGGACATGGAAAAACGTGGCGAAAACATCGCCAACGTCACGTACACCGCGCCTACCGAAACCGGCGAGGTGGTCGCTGTTGTAGACGAAGGCACGTTGGGCAAAAAGCCTTTACCATTCGGTGAAGACATTCCGCGCGTGGGCCGCAACGAACCCTGCCCCTGCGGCAGCGGGAAGAAGTACAAACAATGCCACGGCAAATTAGCCTGAAGCCGGTTGCGAAACAGCAGACCCCAGTGCACCCTAAAACCTGTTGAAAGGGGCTTTCCATGCCAGTCAACCTAAGCGCGCCTGATGCCGCCACGCTGCTGCCAATTGCGGGCGTGCGAATCGGCGTCGCCGAAGCTGGCATTCGCAAAGCGAATCGCAAAGACCTGACGATCGTTCTGCTGGAAGAAGGCGCGTCTGTCTCCGGGGTTTTCACTCAAAACCGGTTTTCCGCTGCGCCCGTGCAAGTTTGCCGTGAGCACCTGATGGCCTCCCAAAATCAACCAGGGCGCGGCATCCGCGCGCTGCTGATCAACACCGGGAACGCCAACGCCGGCACCGGTGAAGAGGGTTTGGCACGCGCGCGCAGCACCTGCGCCAGCCTCGCGACGCACCTGGGCATTTCAGCGCAGCAAATATTGCCGTTTTCAACGGGTGTGATCATGGAGCCACTGCCGGTGGAGCGTATCGAGGCAGGTCTGCCCGACGCCCTTGCCGATGCCAAACCAGACCACTGGCTGCGCGCGGCAGAAGGCATCATGACGACTGACACGGTGGCCAAAGCGTTCAGTGCGCAAGCAAAAGTGGGTGGCGTGTTGGTCAGCGTGACCGGCATCAGCAAAGGCGCTGGCATGATCCGGCCGAACATGGCCACGATGCTGGGTTTCTTGGCGACCGACGCCAATGCCAGCCCAGCCGTGATGCACGATCTGGCCGCCCGTTTGGCCGAGGGTTCGTTCAACCGTGTCACAGTGGACGGCGACACGTCCACCAACGACTCTTTCGTCGTGATCGCCACCAACAAGGCTGGCCACAAACCCGTTGATTCCTTGGCCAGCCCGGACGGCCAGGCGCTTTTCGCAGCGATGTTGCTGGTCGCCCGCCAACTCGCCCAGGCCATCGTGCGGGACGGCGAAGGTGCCACGAAATTCATCACCGTGCAGATCCAAGGCGGGAAAACCACGGCAGAGTGCCGCCAGGTGGCTTACGCCATTGCCCATTCGCCCTTGGTCAAAACCGCGTTTTTTGCGAGCGACCCGAATTTAGGACGCATTCTGGCGGCGGTGGGTTACGCGGGCATCGGCGATTTGGACCCAACCGGCATCGAGCTTTTTCTGGACGATGTGCATGTCGCCACAAAAGGTGGCCGCAACCCGGCTTATCGCGAAGAGGACGGCCAGCGCGTCATGAAACAAAGTGAAATAAAGGTGCGGGTGGATTTAGGCAGAGGGGCAGCGACTGACACCGTCTGGACCTGTGATTTCAGCCACGACTACGTGACGATCAACGCGGACTACCGCTCATGAACGAAAGTTTTGAGCGGTTGCTGGCGCGGGCTGAGCATCTCATGGGCCGCATCGAGTCGGTGCTGCCGCAAGCAATGAGCGCACCAGACTGGCAACAATCCAACGCCTGGCGCTATCGCAAGCGTAGCAGCGGACACGGCAGCCTGGAGCCGGTGCGGCATATCGACAGAATGGCCTTAGTTGATCTCAAGGAGATCGAGCCGCAAAAGGAAAAAATCCAGCGCAATACCCTGCAGTTTGTCGAAGGCAAACCCGCCAACAATGTGCTGCTCACCGGCGCGCGGGGCACCGGCAAGTCGTCGCTGATCCGGGCCTGCTTGAACGAATATGCGTCGCAGGGCCTGCGCCTGATCGAGGTGGACAAGGCCGACTTGGTGGACTTGCCTGACATTGTGGATGTGGTCGCCGATTTGCCAGAAAAATTCATCGTGTTTTGCGACGACCTGAGTTTTGAAGATGGCGAGCCGGGCTACAAGGCGCTGAAGTCGGTGCTGGATGGCTCGGTGGCGGCCACCACGGCCAACGTGCTGGTCTACGCCACCAGCAACCGCCGCCACCTGCTGCCCGAATACATGAAGGAAAACCTTACCTACAAATATACCGAAGACGGTGAAGTGCATCCAGGTGAAGTGGTGGAGGAAAAAATTTCGCTCTCCGAGCGCTTTGGCCTGTGGGTCAGTTTTTACCCGTTTACCCAGGACGAATACCTGACCATCGTCGGCCAGTGGTTGTCGTCTTTCGGCGTTGGCGCTTCGGCGATTGCTGCGGCTCGGCCCGAAGCCTTGGTGTGGGCGCTGGAGCGCGGCTCGCGCAGCGGGCGCGTCGCCTGGCAATTTGCCCGCAACTACGCGGGCAGCCACTTCATCGGGGCATGACCCAACGCGCAGGGCCGCTGGTCGCCGACGGCGGGCAGCCGCGCACAGATGGACAGGCACCCGGCAATGACCGCGCCGTGACGGAAGTTGCTGTGGGTGTGTTGTTCCGCCCGGACGGCAGTTTTCTGCTCACTTCACGCCCGCCTGGAAAAGTTTATGCGGGCTACTGGGAGTTTCCGGGTGGCAAGTTGGAGGCCTTGGAGACCGTGGCACAGGCGCTGACGCGCGAACTGCACGAGGAGCTCGGCATCGACATTGGCGCTGTTCACCCCTGGAAAACCGAGATGGTCGACTACCCCCACGCCTTGGTGCGCCTGCATTTCTGCAAAGTGTTTGACTGGCAGGGTGCCCTGCATATGCGTGAAGGGCAGCAGTTTTCGTGGCAACGTCTGCCGGTGGATGTGGTGCCTGTGCTGCCGGGCACGGTGCCGGTGTTGCAGTGGCTGGAGGCGGAGGCTTGATACATTGAAAGATGGTAAAATATTTTTTAAATTATTATGTATGGTAATTTTTTTGTTCTAAGCCAAGAATTTATTGATTTTTTTGCTATATATTATTTTAAATTTATGTAATAAAAATAATCAAATTTATATTCAATATGAAAAATAAATAACTATTTGAAATTATCATACCCAATATGGGTATTAAGCTTTCACGCGAAATGCTTCTGCGTGCTTAGGCCATTCCTAAATCATCCGCCAATCAGGCGCCATGCAGGCGCGCCGACGACGACAGTGCTGGGGCACCGCCAGGAAGTGCAAGGACTTGCACGGATGATTTTGAAATGGAATCACTGCAAGCGCGCATCGCCGTAGGGCAGGTCATCCGCAGGCATCTCGGTGGGCATGCGGAAACCTTCATTGGCCCAGGCTCCCAGATCGATCTGTTTGCAGCGCTCGCTGCAAAACGGCCGGTAGGCGTTTTGCGTGCTGTAAACGCTGTCGCCGCCACAGCCGGGGCAGGGCACGATTTTGGGTGAAGTCAGTGTTGGAGGTGCTGTTAAAGGTGCACGTGCCGTCATCACATTCCCCAGCGGGCTCAAGAACAGAGTGTGAGTTCGAAAGCGCTGTCGCCGCTGTCCAGGTGCAGGCGGTCGTCTTCGGCGTGGCGCATCAGGCGGATCGACACCATCAGGCGGTTGCCGCTGATCTCGGGGGAGAGGCCCAGTGCCGGGTCGAGCGCCAGGCGCAAGAGCTGGAAGGTGCGGCCTTGCGGCAGGTTCTGCTGGAACTGGCCTGCGCTGGCCATCACCTTTTGTGCGCCGCCCGAGTCGCGCAGCAAGTTCAGCAGCATTTGTACGGAATCTGCCAGCGGGGCGATTTTCGCTGTCCATTGGGCCAGGTCCCGATGCCGTCGCGCGGCGTCGCCCTGCTGCCAGGCGTAATAGGCCGGCAGGTCAAACTCGCAGGTGCCGCCTGGAATGCCGACGCGGCTGCGGATGCTCATCAGCCAGTCATTTTCAGTGAGTGACTGGCCGACTTTTCCGGGCAGCTGGTTCATGGCCGCAAATTTTTGATCGATTTGGGCAATGACCTGGTCCAGCACGGCCTCAGAAATGTTCGGATTGCCGCGGTACGCGTTGAGCGCCTGCTTCTGTTTTTCCAAGTCCCTGAGCACATCGGATTTCAGGTCGGCGCGGGCACCTACGTCCATGATTTCAAAAATGGTGGTCAGTGCGAAATGGTGGTCCAGCGCCGATTCGCGTGAGGTCAACTCAGTCAGCCGGCGGCACAAATGCTCCAGCCGCAGGTAGGTGCGGATGCGTTCGTTGAAGGGGTATTCGTAAAGGATCACGGGGGCAAAATGGAGGCTTGGCGTGCACGGGATGATAGCCCGATCAGGCGCCACAATTGCGCGACTTGCGCTTCGAGTTGCGCCAGGCTCAGTTGGTCATTGCTGATCACCATGTCAGCGGCGCGCAGGCGCAGGGCGCGCGGCGCCTGGGTGGCGATGATTTTTTCAACTGCATCTGGGGTGAGGCCACTGCGCGCCACCACGCGCTGGATCTGGGTCTGCGGCGTGCAGTCGATCACCAACACCTGGTCCAGCGTGTGCCGCCAACGCGTGGACTCGACCAGGAGCGGGATGTCAAACACGATGCAGTTTGTACCGCCCTGTTTCGCCGCGTCGGTTTGCCGCGCGATCTCCTGGCCGATGAGCGGATGCAGGATGGCCTCCAGGCGCTTGCGTGCCGCTGGGTCCGCGTAGACCAAGTTGCGCATCTGGTCGCGGTCCATGGCGCCATCTGCCCCGACAAAACCTGCTCCAAATTCCTTTTCGATCCCAGCGATGGCTGCACCGCCAGTCGCTGTGGTGCTGCGGGAAATGGCGTCGGCATCAATCACCGCGGCGCCGTGGCCAGCCAGGAGCGCGGCAATGGTGCTTTTGCCGCTGCCGATGCCGCCCGTCAGGCCCAGGCGCAGGGCGTCAGGCATCGCAGCCAACCATGAACACGGCTACAGCCCCACCGCTCGAAGCATCGCCTCGGGGCTAAAGACCATGGCTGTGAGGCCCGCACCTGCCAAAAATGGCCCAAAGGGCACGTACCCACCTTCGCGCAGGCCAGGGCCGAGCTTCAAGGCGATGCCTACCAACGCGCCGATGACGGACGCCATCAGGATGATCGGAATCAGGGCCGCCCAGCCAAACCAGGCGCCCAGCGCAGCAAACAGCTTGAAGTCACCGTAACCCATGCCCTCTTTGCCTGTCGCCAGTTTGAAAGCCCAATACACCAGCCACAAAGACAGGTAGCCGGCGACAGCGCCCCACAAGGCAGTTGAAAGCGGCAAGGGCGTGATGCGCAAGGCGCAGGCGATCAGCCCGCCCCAGAGCAGCGGCAGCGTGATACCGTCGGGCAGCAGCGTGGTGTCCCAATCGATGAACGCCAAGGCCACGATGGCGGCGCAAAAGGCACACCAGGCCAGGCCAACGGGTGAAACGCCCCACTTCCAGCCGCACCAGGCAAAGAGCATGCCGGTGAGCAACTCAACCAAAGGGTAACGAAGGCCAATCCGGGTTTTGCAACCCGCGCATTTGCCGCCCAGCGCCAGATAGCTGGCGACGGGCACATTTTCATACCAGCGGATTTGGCGGCTGCATTGCTGGCAGCAGGAGCGCGGGGTCAGCAGGTTAAAGGCAGCGGGTTGCGCAGCGGTAGGCCCAACTGCATTGCCATTGAGTTCTGCACATTCGGCCGCCCATTGGCGCTCCATCATCTTGGGCAGGCGGTAGATCACCACGTTCAAGAAGCTGCCGATCAACAAGCCCAAAAGCCCCAGAACCAAACCGCCGGGCAGCCCAGCGTCGAGCCACACCACTGCCACCATCAAACGACCTGGCCGAGCTTGAAAATCGGCAAATACATGGCGACCACAATGCCGCCAATCACAGTGCCCAAAATCACGATGATGATGGGCTCCATCAGGCTGGAAATGCCGGCCACCATGTCGTCCACCTCGGCTTCGTAAAAGTCGGCCGCTTTGCCCAGCATGTGGTCGATCGAACCGGATTCTTCGCCGATCGCACACATCTGCAGCACCATGGACGGGAACAGATTGACGTTGGTCATCGCAACTGTCAGGGCGGTGCCGGTAGAGACCTCGTGCTGTATTTTCACGGTGGCGGACTGGTACACATAATTGCCCGCAGCCCCGCCGACCGAATCAAGCGCCTCGACCAAGGGCACACCCGCCGCAAACATGGTCGAGAGCGTGCGCGTCCAGCGCGCAATGCAAGATTTGTCGACCAACACGCCAAAAATCGGCATCTTGAGCATCAACCGGTCCATGAATTGCTGCATTTTTTCGTTGCGCTTCCATGATTCCATGAAAAAGTAGAAGCCACCTCCGATGCCGCCAAAAATCAACCACCAGTAACTGACAAAAAATTCACTCATGGCGATCACGACCAGCGTGGGCATGGGCAATTCACCGCCAAAAGACGAGAAGACCTGCTTGAAGGACGGAATCACAAATATCATGATCACGGCCACCACAACAAAAGCGACGATCAGCACAGTGATGGGGTACATCAGCGCCGACTTGATTTTGGACTTGATGGCTTCGGTCTTCTCCATATAGACAGCGAGGCGGTCAAGCAACTGGTCTAGGATACCGGCTGATTCGCCGGCTTCGATCAAGTTGCAATACAGGTTGTCGAAATAGAGGGGATATTTGCGAAAGGCGACCGACAAGGATGTGCCGGTTTCCACATCCGTGCGGATGTCATTGAGCAATTTGGTGACCCGGGGGTTGGGGTTGCCGCGCCCGACGATGTCAAACGCCTGCAGCAGCGGCACGCCTGCCTTCATCATCGTGGCCAGTTGCCGGGTGAAAATCGCCAGGTCTTTGGGCTTGATCGACTTGCCCGCACCCATGCGCCGCTTTTTGATTTTGGTCGGAGTGACCCCTTGGCGGCGCAAAGCCGACTGCACCTGGTTTTCACCGCCGGCGCGTATTTCGCCGCGAACCTGCTTGCCGTTGCGGTCCTTGCCTTCCCACTCGAAGACGGTTTCTTTGATCTCTTTGGGCTTCGCGGTCGCCATATGTTCCTTTGGTTGCCTGTGATTACAGGTGACTAGCGCACAGACTATTCATTGGTCACTGCCAAAATTTCTTCCAGCGATGTCAAACCTTGTTTTACTTTTTGCAAGCCGGCTTCGCGCAAGGTGCGCACACCATCGGCCCGGGCCTGGTCAGCGATGTCCAGGGCCGTGCCATCGCGCAGGATGATGCGTTGGATGGCGTCTGACAAAGGCATGACCTGGTAGATGCCGACCCGGCCCCGGTAGCCGTTGTTGCAGGCGGAGCAGCCCACGGGCCGGTAACTCACCCAGGAGGTTTCGAAATCTTTGGGTTTGAAGCCCGCTTCCAAGTAGGCCTGCCTTGGAATATCCGCGATGGCGCGGCAGGAGGTGCACAGCCGCCGCGCCAGCCGCTGCGCGGTGATCAGGATGACGCTCGAGGCGATATTGAAGGGCGCGACGCCCATATTGCGCATGCGCGTGATGGTCGTCGGTGCATCGTTGGTGTGCAAAGTTGATAGCACCATATGGCCGGTTTGTGAGGCTTTGACGGCGATATCCGCAGTTTCAAGGTCGCGTATTTCACCGACCATGATGATATCGGGATCCTGCCGCAAAAACGACCGCAAAGCTGATGCAAAGGTGAGCCCGGCCTTTTCGTTCACGTTCACCTGGTTGACGCCAGGCAGGTTGATCTCAGAAGGGTCTTCAGCGGTGGCGATGTTCACGCCTGGTTTGTTGAGGACGTTCAGGCAGGTGTACAGCGACACCGTTTTGCCCGATCCAGTGGGGCCGGTCACCAAAATCATGCCGTATGGGCGTGTGATTGCTTCGAGCAAACGCTCTTTGTCCTGCTGGTCATAACCCAGCGCATCAATACCCAATTTAGCGCTGCTGGGATCCAGAATCCGGATCACAATTTTTTCGCCAAACAGCGTGGGCAATGTGCTTACACGAAAGTCGATGACCCGGTTCGGCCCAATCTTGAGCTTCATTTTGCCGTCTTGCGGCACACGTTTCTCGGAGATATCCATTTTGGAGATCACCTTGATGCGCGAAGCGAGTTTGTCCTTGATGGCAACGGGCGGTGAGGCGATTTCACGCAGCTCGCCATCGATGCGGAAACGCACCCGGTAATTGAACTCATAGGGTTCAAAATGGAGGTCGGAGGCGCGCATGCTGAATGCGTCCAGCAACATCTTGTGCAGGAACTTGACGACTGGAGCGTCTTCGACTTCCGATACACCGACTTGATCGCTTTCCGCTTGGCCATCGGTGGCCGTTTCGTCAAACTCAAACTCGCTGCCGATGATCTCTTCCATCGTCTCAGTCGCGGTGGCCGTATTGGTGTCCACCAGTTTGAGCAGCTTGTCATATTCAGCGATGACCCAATCCACCCCCAACTGCGTGGAAAACGTGATCTTCTCGACAGCCTCCTGGTCCGACGGGTCGGCCGTCGCCACGATGAGCCGGTTGTTGCGCTTCGACAGCACGACGATCCGGTAGGCGCTGCAAATTTTGTTGTCCAACAGTCCTTTGGGCAGGCGGTTGGTGTCGATGGCGTCCAGATCAACCAGTGGAGCCGCAAAGGCGGACGACATCGTGTGCGCGAGGTCTGACGCTGAAACAGCCCCAGAGCCCGTCAGCTCGGCAATGAAACTGGTCCGGTTGGTGGATGCCTTGCGGAAAATGTCCTCAGCGGACTTTTGCCCGAGTTTTCCAGCAAGAATGAGAGCACGACCCAAGCCGGGCAGGGCGATAGAGGGAGATTCGCGAAGGGCGTTGTCAACAGCAGCCATGACCCGAAAATGTACTACGTCAGAGGGGGTTTGGCTAATGTTCTGTGTTGAAATTTAACAGAATACGACGCAATTTTTTTTCAAATTCGCGCCCAGCGTAGGCGCGCGGACGCAGGCAGTGCTCAAGCACGAGGAGGAGGAACAACGCCCTCCCGGACAGATTTGGGCGCAGAATTTGGTCGGGGTGAGAGGATTCGAACCTCCGGCCTCTACGTCCCGAACGTAGCGCTCTACCAGGCTAAGCTACACCCCGCAAAGAGAAGCCATGGCGGCAAAAGCAGCCTTCACTGCCGAGCCTTCTCGTCAGTGGTCACGCTCCAACAATTGAGACGCCAATTGTATCAAACAGCTTGAGTAGGCATTCGCGGGCAGCCGCCCTGCGGCAGTCACAGCGCGTTGCGCTTCTTGTGCCGCTGCCGCGCGGGCGACGTCCAGCGCGCCTGTTGATTTGACGATGCTCACAACCTCGGACAACATGCCTTCTGAGCCATTTTCAATCGCCGAGCGGATCAGCTGGCGCTCGGCAGCCGAGCCCCGTTGCATGGCCGATATCAGAGGCAATGTGGCCTTGCCTTCGCGCAGATCGTCGCCCAAATTCTTGCCCAGCACAGCGGCATCACCATCGTAATCCAGGACATCGTCGATCACTTGAAAGGCGGTGCCCAGCGCTTGCCCGTAGTCGGCACAGGCATTTTCGACATCCACGCCGGCATTGGCCAAGATGGCCCCCACTCTGGCGCTGGCTTCAAACAATTTGGCTGTTTTGGAGCGGATCACCTGGAGGTAACTGGCCTCGTCCAGGCTGGCGTTGTGCATATTCATCAGTTGCATGACTTCGCCTTCGGCGATGACGTTGGTGGCGTCCGCCAGAACCTGCATGATCCGCATGTTTTGGGCGTCCACCATCATCTGGAAAGCGCGGGAATACAGGAAGTCGCCCACCAAAACACTGGCCGGATTGCCAAAAGCCTCATTGGCCGTGGCGTTTCCTCGGCGCAACACCGACTCGTCCACCACGTCATCATGTAACAAAGTGGCAGTGTGTATGAATTCCACAACGGCCGCCAGGTTGAAACGTTGGGCTGAACTGGAGCCCAGCGCCCCCGCGCATAGCAGCAGCAGGGCCGGGCGCAGGCGTTTGCCACCCGCTGAAATAATGTAACGCGACACCTGCCCAATCAAGGGCACGCTCGAGGCCAGCCGCTGGGCAATGACCCGATCGACCTCGCGCATCTCTTCGGTGATGACAGCCAGCGGGTTGGAGATCTGGGAGGAGGAAGTGGCGTGCAAAATGGGTAAAACGGAATTGCGCTGATTATAGAAAGCGCAACCGGCGTCTTTCCGGTGCCAGAGCTGGCCGGAACCTCCAAAATCGGAAAAATGTTATACTAGCGGGCTCTGTGGAAATTCGTCCCGGAGCCCAATCAAATGAGGTCTAAGAGGTAACGGGTCTAAGAGGTAAGAGGTCTAATATGTACGCGGTCATAAAAACCGGCGGCAAACAGTATCGTGTTGCTGCTGGCGAAAAAATTAAAGTAGAACAGATTGCTGCGGACGTAGGCCAGGAAATCGTGATTGACCAGGTATTGGCTGTCGGAAACGGCGCTGATATCAAGGTTGGCACGCCCCTGGTGTCCGGCGCAACAGTCAGTGTCACAGTCGTGGCACATGGCAAGCACGACAAGGTCGGCATCTTCAAGATGCGCCGTCGTAAGCACTATCAAAAACGTCAGGGCCATCGCCAGCAGTTCACCGAACTGCTGATTGGTTCCATTGCTGCATAAGGGGCAAGCGCCATGGCACAGAAAAAAGGCGGCGGCTCTACGCGAAATGGGCGCGATTCCAAGCCCAAAATGCTCGGTGTAAAAGCTTACGGTGGCCAGACCATCAGTGCGGGCGCCATCATCGTGCGCCAGCGCGGCACCAAGTTCCACCCCGGAACCAATGTCGGCATTGGCAAAGACCACACCCTGTTTGCCCTGGCTGACGGCCAGGTGAGTTTTGCCATCAAGGGCGAACTGAACAAACACACGGTGAGTGTGACGGCAGCTTGAACTGCCGGAGCCCAAAAAAAGCCCTGCGATTCCCCGCAGGGTTTTTTTATTTGTGAGGTGCGCAAAGCTGGATTTATGGACTCACCCAAATGAAATTTGTAGATGAAGCCTTTATTGACATCTCCGCCGGAGATGGCGGGGCGGGCTGCGTCTCGTTTCGGCATGAAAAGTACAAAGAATTCGGCGGCCCCAACGGCGGCGACGGCGGTCGCGGCGGGCATGTCTTTGCCATTGCCGACCTGAACCTCAACACCTTGGTGGATTTCCGCTTCTCGCGCCGCCACGACGCCAAACGTGGCGAACATGGCATGGGCTCGGACATGTTTGGCGCGGCGGGCGACGACATCACGCTCAAAATGCCGGTGGGCACCATCATCACGGACGCTGAAACCGGTGAAGTGCTTTACGAATTGCTCAACCCCGGCGAGGTCATCACCATCGCCAAAGGCGGCGATGGCGGTTTTGGCAACATGCGTTTCAAGAGCGCCATCAACCGCGCCCCACGCCAGAAAACACCCGGCTGGCCGGGTGAAAAGAAAAGCCTCAAACTCGAACTCAAGGTGCTGGCGGACGTCGGCCTGCTGGGTTTGCCCAATGCCGGCAAATCGACCTTGATCACGGCGATCTCCAACGCCCGCCCGCGTATCGCCGACTACCCGTTCACCACACTGCACCCCAACTTGGGTGTGGTGCGTGTCGGGCCCGAGCAAAGTTTTGTGGTGGCAGACCTGCCGGGCCTCATTGAAGGCGCCTCCGAAGGCGCGGGCCTGGGGCATTTGTTCCTGCGGCATTTGCAGCGCACACGCCTGCTTTTGCATGTGGTGGACATGTCGCCCACGTACGAGGGCCTGGACAGCGGGGCAGACCCGGTCGCGCAGGCCAAGGCCATCGTCAACGAGCTTAAGAAATACGACCCGGCACTTTTCGCCAAGCCGCGCTGGTTGGTGCTCAACAAGCTCGACATGGTGCCCAAAGATGAACGCCCCGCCTTGGTGAAGGAGTTCGTCAAGCGCCTCAAGTTCAAGGGCCCGGTGTTCGAGATTTCCGCCCTCACGCACGAAGGTTGCGAGGGGCTGGTCAAGACGGTTTACCAGCATGTCAAAGCCCAACAGTTGATTGAGCAGACGCCCGAGGAGATCGATCCGCGTTTTGCGCCCGACGCGCAGCCTTAAGCCCTACCGATGATGATAAAGTCTGCATCCAAAGTGTTGCGCGAGGCCCGGCGCATCGTGGTCAAGGTCGGCTCCACGCTGGTGACCAATGAAGGCCGGGGCCTGGATGAAGCGGCCATCGGGGAATGGTGCCGGCAAATGGCGGTGTTGATCAAAGGCAGCGCGGCAGGCAGCAAGACGGATGCCAGCAAAACCCAACGCGAAATCATCATGGTCTCCAGCGGCGCCATCGCTGAGGGCATGAAACGCCTGGGCTGGCCCAAACGGCCCAGTGCCATCAATGAGCTGCAGGCCGCCGCCGCAGTCGGCCAAATGGGCCTGGCCCAGATGTACGAAACCAAGCTGCGCGAAAACGGCTTGCGCAGCGCCCAGGTGCTGCTCACCCACGCCGACCTGGCCGACCGCGAGCGCTATTTGAATGCCCGCTCCACCTTGCTCACTTTGCTCAAACTTGGCGTAGTGCCGGTGATCAACGAGAACGACACCGTCGTTAACGACGAGATCAAGTTTGGCGACAACGACACCCTGGGCGCGCTGGTGGCCAACCTCGTCGACGCAGACGCCCTCGTCATCCTTACCGACCAAAAAGGCCTGTACACCGCCGATCCGCGCAAAGACCCGGCGGCCGAGTTCGTCCACGAAGGCAAAGCCGGCGACCCGGCGCTGGAGGCGATGGCCGGCGGCACGGGCTCCAGCATTGGCCGGGGCGGCATGTTGACCAAAATCCTCGCGGCCAAACGCGCGGCGGGCTCGGGCGCGTCTACCGTGATCGCCTGGGGCCGCGAGCCCGACGCCCTGGTGCGCCTGGCCAGCGGTGAATCCTTCGGCACCCTGCTGGTCGCGCAAACGCAGAAAAACCAGGCGCGCAAACGCTGGATGGCCGACCACTTGCAAATGCGCGGCTCTGTCACGGTGGACGCCGGTGCCGCTGCAAAATTGAAAGAAGAAGGCAAAAGCCTGCTGCCCATCGGCATGGTCAGCGTCGAAGGCGATTTTTCACGCGGCGACGTGATCGCCGTGCGCGGCCCTTCCGGTGACGAATTCGCCAGAGGCCTGGCCAATTACTCCAGTTTTGAAGCACGCCTGATCTGCCGCAAACCCTCGGCTGACATTGAAGCCCTGCTGGGTTACTGCGCAGAAGCCGAGATGTTGCACCGCGACAACCTGGTGCTCACCCACTGAAACCCAGGCCCTGTCCAGGTAAAAATCAGCCTGGATGAGTGCTTCTGTCGGTGAATAAATCGCATCGCTGCAATATTTCAAAAAATAAAAGCTATATTATTAATAGCAAACTATTAAATAAATACGTGGGCTAGACGCCAATAGTTCTTAAAATTTCGGCGCAAATGACATTGGGAGGCCCTATCATACCCAATATGGGTATGATATTCATGCCTTGGCATCAAGCGCCGCAGCAGCACCCGCAGCTGCGGCTCAAGGCTCACAGGCCAAGCGTGGGTTGTTTCAAGCGTTGGATGATCCCGCGCGCTGCCGATGCGCCGGGAGCGCGCCCTTCGCAGGCGCCCTGGCGCGCCAGCGCCTGCGCGTGGCGCGAGATATTGCTGTCGTTCAGTGCACGCCATTGCGGCTCTTTGGCCAAGCTCCAGGCGCCCGCCGCGCCCGCGCGCGCGTAGGTCTTGAACTCGCCCGTGCCGCAGCGCAAACCCTCGTACATCACGTTGACGGCGCCACTGGGGCTGATGGCCACCATCACGTAACGCACGATGCCGTCGGTCGAGACCGTCAAGGTCGCTGGGTCGATGCCAAATTTGAGCGACACAAACGGGGGCATTTCCAGCGGGATCAGGGTCTCGCGGCTGAAGGCGGGCGGCGGCGCCAGGTCCAGCTCTTTCCAGTCCGGGTCGTCCGCAGCCACCTGCGCCATCAGGCCGCCGTGGCCGATCAGCAGTGCAGCCAATGTGGACGGCGCAAAAAGTGCGCGCAAAAAGTGGAAAAAACGATCAGTGTTCATGGCCATCCTGTGCGGAAGCGTGGTCCCAGCTGGCCTGCGGGTCGGGCTCAAACGTGCCACCTGGCGGCAATTCGAAATTAGGCCGCAGCATCAAGTCGCGCGGAATTTGGCCTTCAAACTCCGACTCACCCTGGCCGTCACGCGGGCGCACGCCCTTGCGCAGGTAACGCGTGCGCATCTCCTGGCGCGGCAGGTAACGCGCCAGCTCCGTCAGCGCCATCTCATACACGCCACGTTTGAACTCGACCACCGCCTCCAGCGGCACCCAATAGTCGTTCCAGCGCCAGGCATCAAACTCTGGGTGGTCTGTGGCACGCAGGTTCAAATCCCAATCGTGGCCAACCAATTGCAGTAAAAACCAAATTTGCTTTTGGCCCTTGTAATGGCCGCGCGCATCTCTGCGGATATAACGATCCGGCACTTCGTAGCGCAACCAGTCACGGGTGCGGGCAACTATCGACACATGCTCCGGCTGGAGCCCCACCTCTTCGTGCAGCTCGCGAAACATGGCCTGCTCGGGTGTCTCCCCCCGGTCAATGCCACCCTGCGGAAACTGCCACGAGTGGGTACGAATGCGCTTGCCCCAGAACACCTGGTTTTTCTGATTGAGCAAAACGATGCCGACGTTGGGCCGAAAGCCGTCCCGGTCAAGCATAATCAAACCCCAAATTTTTTAAACTGAAGCCATTATGCACAGAGTGGGACGGGCAGCAAAATGTTACCGCTTTTACCCGGCCCGGATTTGCCATTTTGGTGCGCCTTGACACTGTGTTTTTACCGTATTTTTACGGTGTTTTTGTTCTTGAATCGAGCCCATGAAAGCCTCCCAGTTTTTTATCTCCACCCTCAAAGAAGCGCCGGCCGACGCCGAAGTCGCCAGCCACCAGCTGATGATGCGCGCCGGCATGATCAAAAAACTCGGCGCTGGCATCTACAGCTACATGCCCATGGGCCTGCGCGTGGTGCGCAAGGTCGAGGCCATCGTGCGCGAGGAGATGAACCGCGCCGGGGCGGTGGAGTTGCTGATGCCGGTGGTACAACCGGCCGAGTTGTGGCAGGAAAGCGGCCGTTTTCAGGCCTACGGCCCCGAGCTATTGCGCATCAAAGACCGGCATGACCGCGACTTCATCGTGCAGCCCACGAGTGAAGAGGTGATCACCGACATCGCGCGCCAGGAAATCAAAAGTTCCAAGCAGTTGCCGCGCAATTTCTACCACATCCAGACCAAATTCCGCGACGAACGCCGGCCGCGTTTTGGTGTGATGCGCTCGCGCGAATTCATCATGAAAGACGCCTACAGTTTTGACCGCGACATGGCTACCGCCAAGGCGAGTTACCAGGTGATGGCTGGCGCCTACCGCGCCATTTTTGACCGTTTTGGTTTGCGTTACCGGGCCGTGTCAGCCGACAGCGGCGCGATTGGCGGCGACCTGTCTGAGGAGTTCCAGGTGATCGCCGCCACGGGTGAAGACGCCATCGTCTACTGCCCGCAAAGCGACTACGCGGCGAATATGGAGAAGGCCGAGGCGCTGGCGCCGGCCGGCCCGCGGCCCGCGCCTGTCCACGCGATGGCCAAAACCGCGACGCCAGGCAAAAGCACCTGCGAAGACGTTGCGGAGTTCCTGAACGTGCCGCTGCAAACCACTGTGAAATCGCTGGTGCTGGCGACCGATCAAAAAAATGAAACGGGTGAAATCGTCAAAACCACCGTCTGGCTGCTGCTCTTGCGTGGCGACCATGACATGAATGAGATCATGTCAACAAGGTACCGGGACTGGCGGATTTCCGCTTCGCCACCGTGGCGGAAATTGAAAAGTATTTCGGTTGCAAGCCGGGGTACCTGGGGCCCATACCTAGCTCAGACGTGCAAGTTATTGAACTCGGCTTTCCCGATTTGCTGGATCACACCAAAGTCGAAAAAAAGATGCGGGGATTCAAAATAGTTGCTGACCGCGAAGTGGCAGTCATGGCCGACTGGATTTGCGGTGCGAACGCGCCAGACTTCCACCTCACCGGTGTGAACTGGGGCCGCGATCTGCCCGAACCCGATCAGGTCGCCGACCTGCGCAACGTCGTCGAAGGCGACGCCTCCCCCGACGGGAAGGGCGTTTTGGCCATCGAACGTGGCATCGAAGTCGGCCACATTTTCTACCTCGGCACCAAATACAGCAAAGCCATGAACGCCACTTTTCTGGACGTCAACGGCAAGCCGCAATTGATGGAAATGGGCTGTTACGGCATCGGCATCACGCGCCTGCCGGCAGCGGCGATCGAGCAGAACCACGACGACAAGGGCATCATCTGGCCGGATGCCATTGCGCCGTTCACGGTAGTGTTGTGCCCGATTTCGCCGGACCGTTTCCCCGAGGTCAAGGCCGCGGCCGACACCTTGTACGCCGAGCTGATGGCCGCCGGTGTGGACGTGATCCTCGACGACCGGGGCGAGCGCCCCGGTGCGATGTTTGCCGACTGGGAGCTGATTGGCGTGCCGCACCGCGTGACGATTGGCGACCGCGCGCTCAAAGAAGGCCAGATTGAATACCAGCATCGCCGCGATGCGGTAGCCACCAAAGTGGCGGCGGGCGACATCGCGGCATTGCTTCTGTCCAAACTCGCGAAATGACGCGAGTGGGCCTGCTCGGGCTTGAGCGTTTGAAAGAGCCACCGCCCGATTCGGCCAACCCGGCGCCAAAGCGTGGTTTGAACCACCTCTGGCCCGGTCTTACAAGAAGAAAGTGCCTGGGGGTTTCTCTGTTTGGCTTCGGACCGCTCCTTTTTCCAGAGCAGGCCGTGGCCGGTGGCCAGCTTGAAGAACCGCTCGTGGACTCGGTGCGCACGGCTTTGTCCAGCGCGGTGAATAACCACGCGCCACCCGTGCCGGAGTTTGCCGACACCGAGTCACGCCTGGCCTATCTGCGCTGGCTGGGCGCCATGAGCGAAAAACTCAGAAAGAGAAAGACGGACTGGACCGAGCGCAAAGAGTTCCTGCAAACCCTCTGGTACGAGAGCAAACGCGCGGGCCTTGACGTGCCGCTGGTGCTGGGCCTGGTGCAGGTGGAGAGCAATTTTCGCAAGTTTGCCGTGAGCCCAGTCGGCGCGCGCGGCTACATGCAGGTGATGCCGTTTTGGACCCGTGTGTTGGCGAATGACACCACCGTGCGCGGCGACGCCAGCAAACTCTTCCACATGCAGACCAATCTGCGTTTTGGCTGCGTCATTCTGCGCCACTACCTGGACCGCGAAAAGGGCGATCTCTTCCTGGCGCTGGGGCGTTACAACGGCTCACGCGGCAAAGCGCCGTACCCGAACGCGGTGCTGGCGGCGAAGAAAAACTGGGACTACACGCCCGCCAGTTGAGCGCCTTAGGGGGCCTTGGCGAGCAACTGCTGCATCTCGCCTGACTCGTACATCTCCATCATGATGTCCGAGCCGCCCACGAATTCGCCTTTGACGTAGAGCTGCGGAATCGTCGGCCAATTGCTGTAGTCTTTGATGCCGGCGCGGATCTCGGGGTCTTCCAGCACGTTGACGGTTTTGAGCGTGCGGGTGTCCACGCCTGAGGCTTTCAGAATCTGGATCGCCCGCCCCGAAAAGCCGCACTGCGGAAAACTTGCGTTGCCCTTCATGAACAAAAGAATGTCGTTGCCTTTGACCAGGTCATCGATGCGTTTTTGCGGGTCGCTCATAAAAAACTCCAAATTGTCGAAATTGCCAATATGCCAGAAAGCGTGTTGAAAGCGGCCTGAGCCTGCGCACACGCCTGCTTTCTCCATGCCCCAATTATTTCATCTTCTTCAAAGCCGTGCCCAACGCCCTTCAAACCCGTCTTTAAACCCCGCCAAAGCGGGCCAATGACCGCTCTTTGGCCTTGGCCGCCTCGACCTCGCGGTTGCGCGCCTGCGCCGTGGTGGTGAGCGAATGCATCAATTCTCGGGCGCTGGCGGCAATTTGGGCGACCGCCTGGTCAAACGCTGCTTCATTGGCTCTGGACGGCACATTGAAGCCGCTCAATTTGCGCACAAACTGCAGCGACGCGTCGCGGATCTCCAGCTCGCTGGCGGGCGGTTCGAAGTTGAACAAGGT
Source organism: Rhodoferax sp. (assembly GCA_031365665.1). GTDB lineage: Bacteria > Pseudomonadota > Gammaproteobacteria > Burkholderiales > Burkholderiaceae_C > JANYCG01. The sequence continues at coordinate 34,770 of JANLYO010000132.1, forward strand.
TTTAATGTTTCGGCACACGGTACACCTCCATAAATCCAATTCTCGGGCGCATTGCTGCGTTGCAAATCCTCGCAATACGGGTGTATTGCTCCGGCCGGATTGCTGATGCAGGCCTTGCACCGCATCCCGAAAATTGAATTTCTGGAGATGCACCGATTCCCTTCACCTTTTTCCGGCAAATTCAAGTCGTCAAACTGGCAAGCACGTTCATCAGGGCCTCGGGGCAGGTGATGTGCGGGTTGTGGCTGGCGTCCATTTCGACATAACGCCAGCCCGGCTCAGACTGCGCGCGGTTGGCAAACTGGCGGAACACATCGCCCGGGCCGCTGCGGGTGCAGTAGATGTAGCTGCGCGGCAATTGGTCGACCGCGCCGGTCAGCTCTATCGGCTGCTGGAGGGTTTTGACGGGTTGCATGACACGTTTGGGCATGGCCCAGGCGATGTCTGCCGGGTCGGTGTCGGGCGGCATGGGGTTGGGTGGCACACGCCAGCCGTCGCCTTGCGTGTGCACGGCGTCCGCCATGCGCAGGCGCACGGCTTCAGGTTGCAGGCTCATCGCCGCTTCGCCGTTTTTTGGCGCAAAGGCGTCGAGGTAAATCAGATGGCGGATACGTTCGGGCGCACGATCCGCCACGCCCGTGGCCACCATGCCGCCATAACTGTGGCCGATGAGCACCACGTCGCTCAAATCTTCGAATGCCAGCACCTGCAACACGTCCGTGATGTGCTGGTTCAGGTCGATGCCGGCGTGCGCCAAATGCGAGCGCTCGCCGATGCCGGTGTAAGTGGGCGTGACCAGTTCGTGCCCGGCAGCGCGCATCAAGGGGCGCATTTTCTTCCAGGTCCAGCCCGCGCTCCAGGCGCCGTGGGCGACTACGAAATTGGCCATTGAAATTCCTTGGTGTGAGTGGGTAAATTGGTAGGCAAGACAACCAATTTGATGCTTTTGGGCCTTTTTGCTGCATTCCAGCTTTTAGCTGGACAGAATGAATTTTAGTGGTGACCCGACCAGGACTGAGCACATAGGCTGGCCCGTTGGGAACCCACAACTACCGCATCACACTCGAAGCTGGGTCAAGGAAGCGCAATGAACACCAGCGCCGAAAACGATGGTGTGAAGCTCAAAATCTATCAGACAAAGCCGACATTGACGCAGCGCAGCCACCGATAGAAAACTGCTTGGCCAGGCGTGAAAATGGACTCCTCAACAAGGAGTTTCCATGCGAAATCGCGCACCACAGTTTTTGCGCAGCGTGCCGGTCCAAGACCCGCCCGACCCCGACGACGGTGCGCCCCTGTCGGTGGAGCCTGACGAAGGCCCGATCCCCGCGATGATCCCCGATGACCCGGAGTATGCCCGGGTGGTGGAGCCGATGGACTGGCATGCCCGGCGGATCGGTGCGCAAACGCACAGTCGGTCGGTCTGATACCGGCCAAGATCGCCTACTGCACGATTGAAATTCAACGAAAGCCTTTGATGGACAAATCCAAACACCCCACATCCTTCGGTGTTTTTAAACCGGTGGGTCACATCGTCATCGCGCTGGCGACGCAAGCGCAGGCCGATGGGCTGGCAAGATCCTTGCTCGATGATGGCTTCACCGCCCAGGACTTGGTGCACTACACCGCGCAGGAAATGATGGGGCAAGTGGATGCGGACTTGTTGACCGGCAGTCCGCTGGCCGCTCTTGGCCAGGACCTCAACCTGATCAAAGCGCACCGGGCGCTGGCCGAAGGTGGCTCCTGCTTCCTGGTGGTTCATGCGGAAAAACCCGAAAAGATCGAACGCGTGACGGCGCTCGCGGCGGGCATCCCTGCGCAATCCGCTCAGCGCTACGGCAGCCTGATTGTGGAAGAGCTCCTGAGTCCAGCCGTAGGTGGGCGACAAATGTTTGAGTCGTCCGACACGGGGCTTGACACGGGTGTTGCGGGTTCCTCCAGAGCATGAGGCCCAGCGGGCCACACCTACAGAGACAATTGCAAACGCCAACTGAAACGCAACGGGATCATCCCATGACAGACGGCGCCCCATTAGCCCTCGCCGGAGGCACGCCAATCGCCAACAGCCAGCTTTTCACAAGGCTCGGGTGCGCTGCCGCTACCATAGCAGTACAACCAGCAAGCGCAATTGGGGGGCCTGACTGGCCCGTGCCGCTCTTGGCGCCGGATCGTCTCACCTCGGCATTATTTTCAAGTCAAAAGCATGCTATTTAATATATAGCAATACTGTAGGCATTACCGAGACCTGGATGCCATTTTTGCTGAAAATGTCCGGCTTTTTGGTCAATTTTGAACAATGTTAACATGAGTGTTAATTGTAACGCAAAAACGGGCTCTGAGTTGCCTGATACAGGCCGCATTTCTCAACCTGCCGACGCGCCCTCGCACCATCGACCGAGCGGCTTCTGCGACCACTTCGCGCTGGGCTTTACCAAGCTGTTGCGCCTGATCGCCGACACATTTTTTGCCAAACGGTATGGCCATCGCGCCATCGTTCTGGAAACCGTGGCTGCCGTCCCGGGCATGGTGGGCGCCACCATCACCCACCTCACCTGTCTGCGCCGCATGGTGGGCGATGAGGGCTGGATCTGCACCCTGCTGGAGGAAGCGGAGAACGAGCGCATGCACCTGATGACCTTCGTCGAAATTGCGCGACCCACCCCCTTCGAGCGCCTGGTGGTGATGCTGGCGCAGTGGATTTTCTATGTCGGGTTCTTCCTGCTGTATCTGGTGTCTGCGCGCACCGCCCACCGAGTGGTCGGTTATTTTGAGGAAGAAGCGGTGCTGAGCTACACGCTGTACCTGAAGGAGATCGACGAAGGGCGATCACCCAACGTCGCCGCGCCACCGATTGCGCAGCGCTACTGGCGCCTGTCGGCAGAGGCCACCCTGCGCGACGTGGTGCTTGTGGTGCGCGCCGACGAAGCGCACCACCGCGACATCAACCACGGTTTTGCCAACCAACTCGCCGGGGTGGCGCCCGACAAATCAAAGTCTGCGCCTTACCCGGCGCACTTTGACGACACCCGCAGCGACGCCTGAGGCTTATTCTTCCCAGTAGGGCGAACGGTCGTAGTACTTGTAGACCTCGCGGTTCCACTTCTCGTCGGCCATCGAGGGCCAGTTGTCCGAGTCAAAACCAGGGGCAGCCTCCAGCCGGTCTTTGGATACGTCCAGCACATACTCGTTTTCCGCCGCATCGTATTCAAATGCGCTGAACGGAATCGCGAACAGCTTTTCGCCCATGGTCATGAAGCCGCCGAATGAGACGACCGAATAAGCAACCCTGCCAGTTGCCGGGTCAATCACTACTTCCTTGATGTCGCCCAGGTTTTCCCCCTGGGCATTGACGACACTGGTGCCGATGATTGAAGACGCCTTGACGGGCGAATAGGAAAACACTGAACGTTGATCCAAAAAAAAACTCCTGGTGAAAGGGGGGGTAAAAAAAAGAATTCAAATGCATGAATCCCGCAACAAGAATAGCCAGTGCGTGGTGCGCCTTCTGTGCGTTCGCCCACCTTGTGGCGGTGGCAACAGCGACCGCGCGCGTATTGGCCTGACGAGCATTTGTCTGCGTTTTCTGTCCCGGCAGCGCGACAAGCCCATGGCAGGCTGCTGCGTCACCATTTGTGCTGAACGCCCCCGCGGCGACGACGTTCGGCTGCGCCCGGCGCAAAGGGGTGGCCATGAAAAATTTCAGGACGCAGTGTTTCGCATCAGCCCGGTGCTCCAGGCAATCAGCCACAGCAGGCCCAATTGGATGGGCAGGCGCAACCACAAGGCCCACAGCGGCACATTGAACAGCTCAGGTTGCTGCAACATGTAGAAGTGGGCCGGTGTGACCGCCACCGTCAGCGCAAGCAGTCCCCAAGCTGCCAGCCGGCAGCTGCGTGGCCACAACAGGCCAGCCGCGCCGATCAGCTCGAAGGCCCCGCTGACCAGCACGGCGGCTCGGGGCCACGGCACATAGGGCGGCACGATTCGCATCTCGGCCTCGGTGGCAACAAAATGCGCCACGCCGCCCAGCAGGAACCAGAGAAACACAAACCCCAAACCGAACAGGCGTCCCCGTTGCATGCGAGCGCCACCTGAACGAGGTGCAACGACCCGGCCTTCATTTGGGCCGTGGACGCTTGAGCGTCGGCTGCACTGCTTGCAAGCGCCCGGCACGCAACTCGCGCACCGTGTGCACCACCGCGTGGGCGACATTGCGCACTTCGTCCTGCAAGGCCAAATCCTGATCCAGCGTGTCGTGGCTGGTAGCATAGGGTTCGAAATAGCCGATATAGCGGTCCAGCCGCGCCTGGGCGCCGGCGTCGATGAAACCCATCCAGTCCAGCCAGTCGGACAGCGCGCGCCGCGCGCCTTCAATGCCCGCTACATCGCCATGCACGACGAGGCCGTAGGCCCGCCCCGCCAGGTGTTGCGGGTAGTCCCATCCGGCCATTTCCAGCGCTTTGGCTTTGGCGGCTTTTTTGCCGCCGGTTGAGGTGGGGTCGGCATTGCCGCCATCGGCACACACCAGGCGGTCCATCATCAGTTTGAGCGGGCTGGGGCTTTGGTACCAGTAAACCGGTGTGGCGATGACCACGGCGTGGGCCGCCGTCCAGCGCTCGTAGATTTCGGCCATCCAGTCGTTGGTCTGGTTCATCGCATGGTTGGGGTAACAACTGCAGGGCCAGTGGCACAGCGGCATCGCAGTCGACGCACAGCCCTTGCACGGGTGGATGTGGCGCCCGTAGTCCGACGTGATCAGGCTCAGGTCCAGCACATCGGCCTGGATATGCGCTTGCTCCAGCACCTCCCGCACGAGCCCGGCCAACCGGAAGGTCTTGGACATTTCGCCGGGGCACGTGCCGTCATTGCGGGCGGAACCACAAATGAGCAGAACACGGCTGGTGCTGGCAGCGTCTTGCCAATGCAATTGCGCCGCCTGCAGGCGCTTTTTGGTGGCCACCCACTCGGTTGACAACTCGTAGTCCGGATCCGCATACCCGGCGCCAGCCTTTTGTGTGAAGGGCGCTTTGCGGCCCTCGGTGTAGGCGCCCCAGGCGATTTCCTCCAGACGGGAGATCGCGGCGTCCTCGGCACGGAAGGCGGCATCGATGAACGACGCCCGAAAGCGCGCGCTGAACGCTCTGTGATCCAGAGGCGCGGGCGCCTGGCCCTTGCGGATTTCAATCATGGGACTCTCCTCAATTCAGGTTTCATTCAAACTTTTTCTGGAGCCGTGTACGTTGGCATACACCCAGGTGAACTCGGCACCGATCAGGAAAATTTGCGCCGAGTAATAGACCCATACCAACACCACCACCAATGAACCGGCAGCGCCAAAACCCGAGACAACACCGCTGCGCCCGATGTACAGACCGATCAGCCACTTTCCAACCATGAACAGGATGGCGGTGAACATGGCGCCAATCCAAACGTCACGCCACTGCACCCGAACGCTGGGCATGACCTTGTACATCAGCGCAAACATCAGAGTCACCAAGAGGAAACCGCCCAACGCGTCGGTCACCGCCGCCAGGGCATACCAACCTCCAAAAAGCGGCTCCCACAGTTTTCCCAGAGTCGCCAAGCCTGCACTGACCACCAGTGAAACGATCAGCAGAAAGCCGATCGCCAGGATCATCCCGAAAGACAGCAGCCGCGTGCGCATCAGCACCAGAACGCCGCTGCTGCGCTTTCGCGTTGGCACATGCCAGATGCGGTCAAGCGAATCCTGCAGCTCGGCAAAAACGCTGGTGGCGCCCAGCAGCAAAAGCGCCACCCCGAGAAGGGTTGCCATGGCGCCTTCGGCCGGCTTCTGGACGCTGGTCAACAAATCCTGCACCGCCTTGGCGCCCAACTCGCCCATCAACGCACGCAACTCCGACTCAATTTCCCCGCGCGCGGCATCTTCCCCAAAGACCATACCCGCCACAGAGATGACGATGAGCAGCAGGGGTGCCAGGGAAAACATGGTGTAGTAGGCCAAGGCTGCGCCCATGCTAGGCACGTAATCGTCGATCCATGAATTCGAAACGCGCATGATCAGGCGCCAGGCGTCGGCGGCCTGGCTCTCCTGTAGCAGGGTCACTCGCCCTTGGGCCGCCAGATGCTGCGGGCGATTTTGCACGTGGGGTTGAACAGGCATTGACGGCAGGATGGATGGATATGACAAAGTGCAGTTGCAGGGGGCAAGGGCAAGAGCAGGCACAGCCCGAGCTTGTCAGCCCGAGCTTATGAATCGCTGGCGGGCGGGTCTGTTCGCTGGCCCACACAGGCCTTGGCTGGTGCAGGCTGCGCACGACAAGGAAATTTCCTACAAGGCGTTGGCTTGTTGGCTGATCAATAGCCTGCGCACCACATGGCCCAATCTACAGAGATGCAGGTGCGGCGCCCGGGCAGCCGTTGAACCACCTGCGCTGCCGTCTTTGCCCAATAGGAGCCCTGATGCAACACACCACCTTTCCCACCGCATTGGCGCCGCCTGCCTTTTTCTTTCTCGAACAGCCACTCAGGGTGGGTGACGATGCCGCACTGAGCGAGCAGCGGCACACTGATGACCGCCTGTTCATCGGCATGCTGGACGGCTACCGCCACAGCGGCGGGCTGGCCCGATTGCAGGAACTCGCAGCCGCGGGCCGCTGTGGCGCCGACGTCAACATCGCCATGATGGCGCACAGCATTGCCGAGCGTGAGGTGATTTGTTTTGAATGGCAGTCCCATGCCTGGCTGCCCCTGTTCCAGTTCGACCTGACCAACCTGCGCCCGCACCCGACCTGCAGGAAAATCATTTCGGAGCTGAGCTGCATTTTTGACCCTTGGGCCTTGGCGCTGTGGTTCGCCCAACCCAACGCCCGGCTCTCAAACCAGGCGCCAGCCGACGCGCTGTTTGGGGACTGTTCGATCGTGCTTCAAGTGGCTTACGCCGACCATCGGGTGTGCGCGTCATGACCCTGCGCACCGCCTTGATCCCGTTGGCGGGGGCGTTGGGCCTTGCCGCCTGTGGCATCTCGGCGTTGTTGCCGGAGTCGGCAGGATTTGGCGCGCAACCGACCTTGCCGCCGCCCGAAACCCGCTGGATGCCGACGGTCAACATCGCGCCTGCCATTGGCTGGCCGACTGGACTGTCGCCCACTGCAGCCGCTGGCACACGTGTCACGGCATTCGCTGACCGGTTGGACCACCCCCGCTGGCTTTGCGTGCTGCCCAATGGCGATGTGCTGGTGGCCGAAACCAATGGCCCGGTCAAGCCCGATGGCGCGAACAGCATCATGGGCAGAATCACCGGGTTTTTCATGAAGCGGGCCGGGGCCGCAACCCCCAGCGCCAACCGCATCACCCTGCTGCGAGACACCGACGGCGATGGCACGGCCGATGCACGCTTTGTGCTGCTGCAGGGCTTGAATTCTCCCTTCGGCATGGTGCACCTGGCCGGTCATTTGTACGTGGCCAACACCGACGCCGTGTTGAGATTTCCGTACACGCCTGGCGCGACCAGCATCACTCAACCGGGCGTCAAACTGCTTGATTTACCGGCCGGCCCGATCAACCACCATTGGACCAAAAACCTGATCGCCAGCCTTGATGGCAAGCTTCTTTATGTGACCGTCGGCTCCAACAGCAATGTGGCCGAACGCGGCATGGCGGTCGAACTGGAACGCGCCGCCATTTGGGAAGTGAACACCCAGACCGGCATCCACCGCGTCTTTGCATCGGGCCTGCGCAACCCCAATGGCCTGGCCTGGGAGCCAGCCAGCGGTGCGTTATGGACCGTCGTCAACGAGCGCGACGAGCTCGGCAACGACCTGGTGCCGGACTATCTGAGTTCAGTGCGCGACGGCGCCTTTTACGGCTGGCCCTACAGTTATTACGGCCAACATGTCGACCTTCGCGTCGCGCCGCAAGACCCGGCCAAGGTCGCCAGCGCCCTGGCGCCAGACTATGTGCTGGGGTCGCACACCGCCCCCCTGGGACTCGCCTCTTCAGCAGGCACCAGTTTGCCGGCCCGGTTTGCCAATGGCATGTTCATCGGCCAGCACGGGTCCTGGAACCGGCGGCCCCACAGCGGCTACAAAGTAATCTTTGTGGCGTTTGAGGCCGGCC
>JANLYO010000167.1:0-17684 GCA_031365665.1 Rhodoferax sp.
CGCCGGCTTCGATGCTACAGCCTGCTCAAACCGAAGTGATTTCAGCGGCGTGAATTCTGCGGCCTGACGCTTTGGATCAAGGCAGCAGATTGAATATCATTGGGCCATGGACACCCGACTACTCGAGCTGCTGGTTTGCCCCGTCACCAAGGGCCCACTGGAATACGACCGCGACAAAGAAGAGCTGACCTCGCGCAGCGCCCGCCTGGCCTACCCGGTGCGCGACGGCATTCCGATCCTGCTGGAGGAGGAAGCGAGGACACTCACGGACGAGGAACTCGGCCTGTGACCCCCGCCTTCACCGTGCTCATCCCGGCCCGTCTGGCCTCCACGCGCCTGCCCAACAAACCGCTGGCCGACATCGCCGGTAAACCGATGATCGTGCGGGTCGCCGAGCGGGCCAGCCTGGCGCTGGCTGCCGACGCGCCCAGCGGCCATGTGGTCGTCGCCGCTGATGACGCCAGCATCGTTGCCGCCTGCCAAAATCACGGCGTGCGCGCCATCCTGACACGCACCGACCACGCCAGCGGCAGCGACCGCCTGGCCGAGGCCTGCGATCTGCTGGCTCTGGCCGATGGGGCGATCGTGGTCAACGTGCAAGGCGACGAGCCTTTGATGGATCCGCAACTGGTGCGCGATGTGGCCCAACTGCTGGCTGCAAGGCCCGAGGCCAGCATGAGCACTGCCGCCCACACCATTGAGACCCTGGAGGACTACCTGAACCCCAACATCGTCAAAGTGGTGCTCGACTCGAAATCAATCGCGCTGTATTTCAGCCGCGCGCCGATCCCCAGCGGGCGCGACTTCGCCGGGCAGGTCTGGTGGGGGCCGCAGGCAGATGCGAATGCAGGCTTGCGGGCAAGCGCAGCGCCCTTGCGGCACATCGGCATTTACGCCTACCGCGCGGGGTTTTTGCGGCTTTTCCCCAGGCTGACGCAGGCGCCGATGGAAGTTGCCGAAGCGCTGGAACAACTGCGCGCCATGTGGCATGGGTACCGCATCGCGGTCACAGTCACCCCGCACGCGCCTGGCCCTGGCGTGGACACCCCGGCAGACCTGGCGCGGGTGCGGGCCTTGTTTGCCGCCTGAAACACCTCCAATCGGTCAACTTCTGGCTGGTTTCACATGCTATTCTCGCCACCTTGACAACGACGCTTTCGGCTTCTTGCGTGGCGTCTGGATGACAGCATAACGAGGAGTTTCATGAGATTGATTCTGTTGGGCGCCCCAGGTGCCGGCAAAGGCACGCAGGCCACCTTCATTTGCCAGAAATACGCAATCCCGCAAATCTCCACCGGCGACATGCTGCGTGCGGCCGTCAAGGCGGGCACGCCCTTAGGTGTAGAGGCCAAGAAGATCATGGACACCGGCGGCCTGGTGGGTGACGACCTGATCATCAACCTCGTCAAAGAGCGGCTGTTGGCCCCGGATTGCGCCAACGGTTTCCTGTTTGACGGTTTCCCGCGCACCATCCCCCAGGCCGACGCCATGAAGGCCGCTGGCGTGAAGCTGGACTACGTGCTGGAAATCGAGGTGCCGTTTGACGCCATCATCGAACGCATGAGCGGCCGACGCTCACACACGCCTTCAGGCCGCACCTACCACGTGAAGTTCAACCCGCCCAAGGTGGAAGGCAAAGACGACCTGACCGGCGAACCCTTGATCCAGCGCGTGGACGACCAGGAAGAAACCGTGCGCAACCGCCTCGACGTGTACAGCCGCCAGACGCGCCCGCTGGTGGCGTATTACTCGGATTGGGCCAAGTCTGCGCCGCAGTCCGGGTCGCAAGCGGCCCCGCGTTACCGCAGCATCAGCGGCGTGGGCGACGTGGACACGATCAAGGCGCGCGCATTTGCGGCATTGGCGGCTTGAAAACCCTCAAAATTCATCGTTTATTATTAATTTAAACAAATATTTTGAATAATTTAATTTAAATATTAATACCAAATAACATAGCAAAATATTCATTAAATACGTGGCTTAATGGCAAAAAAATATCTAAACGCAATTTATAAAAAAATTTAAGCCGGACTCGATCGCAACGCGTAGATTTTGCCCGCCACAAACAGGTATTCCACCCGCATGGTGGGATCGCCTTTTTCATCTTTGAAGGTGAATCCGACAGCGGCCACCTGTGTGCCGGGTTTGACTTCGGCGACCTTCCAGGCCTCCAGGCGCGTCAATGGCGCAAGCTCAAGCTCCCACCGGCGGTCTTTGCGAGTCGGCATCACGGTTTTGGCCAACAGCGCTTTGCCATCCACCGGCGCCGACTGCGCGGGCAACACGCGGCTGGCCAGGTCGGCGGGCAATCGCAGGTTGGCGGGCAATTCAATATCCAGCTCAGCATGCGGGTTGCTCCATTTGGATTTAACGACCTTGCCTTCGAGGTAAATCGGTCGCTCCTGGTCAAACGAACTCCAGCCGTGGTGGGCCAAGGAGGCCAGCGGCCAGTGCGCGGCGGGTAAAACAACAGCGGTGGCGACCAAGCGGCGGCGGCTCAAGTAAAAGTTCAAGCGGCTCATAAAAGCTCCTCAGCGGTGTGGGGTTTGACGAGGTTCAAGCGTAGGCGATCCAGCGCCCACAACTGATCACGGCGACCCACGTCAAGGTAGAGAGAATCATCAAGGCTTTGGCCGTCGTGTCGAGTTTCTCCAATGATTTTCGCGAATGGAAAATCGCCGCGTTGGTTCCCGCCACAAATAACAACACCAGCTTGATGGTGAATGCCCGGTTGGCCAGCAACTCGTTGGGCTGGGTGGCGAACATCACGCTGCCGGACACCGCTGCGAGCGAGAAGCCCAGCAGCACCAGCGAGAGGCCCAGTCGCGACAAGTCCGCCATCGGCAGGGCCGCCCCTTTGCCAAACACCCGCAGTTCCAGCAGCACCAGGTTGCCCAGCAGCAGGGCCACGCCGATGATGTGGACGATTTCCAGCACCGGATAGGCCCAGGAGGAGAGTTGGATACCAGTGAACATGGGGGAAATTGGGACTATTGGGACTATTGGGACTATTGGAAGGTTTGCGGGAAATTGTGGCTGGCCTCGGTGTGTTGAAGTATTGCTGTTTTGTCTCGCTGCTGTTTTATTCGGCTTTTTGCCTTGCGATCACCGACCGATTTGATCCGCCCGCATCAGCGCCCACATCAGCGCAATCCGCGCCTTGACTGGCGAGTGCACGCTGATCTGCGGCAAAGGGTTGCCGGGCACTGCCTGCACGTGTCCATAGGCGCAACGTGTGCTGCGCACCACGCGTATGCCCGCCGCCTGCGCCCGAAGGAGCGCCGCGTGCAAGTCCATGTGCAGCGTGCCGTTGCCGGTGCCCGCGACGACGATGCCGCGCAGGGGATCACTGCGAATGGGCGCGGCGAGCGCCGACGGGCTTGCGTCATCCGCATCCAGTCGTGCTGGCTGGCTGGTCAATCCATCGACCCCATCGCCCGTTGCCCCGGCGTAGTTCATCACAATTTCAACGCGTGGCCAGCGGCCCAGCGGCGTCAGGTGCAGCGGCTCCGATTGCTCTGGCATTTCAGGCGGCAAGGGCGCCGCGCGGGACAGGGTGACGATGCCACGCTTGATCGCGCCCACGGGGCCTGCGTCGCCCGAATCAAATGCATCCAGCCGGTCAGTGTGGATTTTTTGCACGTCCTGCCCCGCGTGAATGTGCCCCGCGCAGACTACCAGCACGCCCTGCGCGCCGGGGTGGGCCGCAAGCGTCAGCGCGTCGCGCAGATTCTGCGGGCCGTCTGCTTCAGAGGACGTGGCCGGCCGCATCGCGCAAGTCAACACCACTGGTTTTTGTGCGAGCAGTGATCGCGGCAGCGCCAAGTGCAGAAAAAACGCGGTTTCTTCCAGCGTGTCGGTGCCGTGGGTGATGACCACGCCCGCCACATCGGTTTGTGCCAAATGAAGTGCCACCCTGGCGGCCAGTCTTTGCCAAACCGCAAAACCCATGTCTTTGCTGTCCAGCTGGGCCACTTGTTCACTTCCGATCTCAAACGGCAGCGTGGACGCGCGCGGAAGGCCCTGCAGCAGGCTTTCAATGCCGATTTGGGCTGCGGTGTAGCCCAAGGCGTCATCGGCGCTGGGCGCAGTCCCTGCAATCGTGCCGCCGGTGCCCAGCACCACTAACTTTTTTGCCATATTGGATAAAAATTTGTAGAAAACACTTGCACAGATTGAAAAACTGGTTAAAAATACAGTTACTGGATATTAAGACAGTTTGCGCCCCGGACTCACCCAGGCCCAGCCAAGCCCCAACAGATGAAGTCGCGAAGTGCAAATTGTCAGTCATCCAGATTCTGAACCTCAGGAGCCCACATGATCGAATTGCCCAGCCTTCAAGTGAAACTCACCGCGCGCCAGCAGCAGATTCTGGACTTGATCCAAAGCGCCATTGCCCGTACCGGTGCGCCGCCCACACGCGCCGAAATCGCCACCGAGCTGGGGTTTAAATCAGCCAACGCCGCTGAAGAACATTTGCAGGCACTGGCACGCAAGGGCGTGATTGAGCTGGTCAGCGGCACCTCGCGTGGCATCCGCCTCAGGAGCGAGGCGCTGCGCTCCATCAACGAGTCGCGTTACAAGCAGTTCGCTTTGCCTCTGCCCGGCCTGATGCAGTTGGCGTTGCCGCTCATCGGCCGTGTGGCTGCGGGCTCGCCCATCCTCGCGCTGGAACACGTCGACCAAACCTATTACGTCGAAAACAGCCTGTTCCAACGCAAGCCCGATTACCTGCTCAAAGTGCGCGGCATGTCCATGCGCGACGCCGGCATCATGGATGGCGACCTCTTGGCCGTGCAAGCCACCAAAGACGCTAAAAACGGGCAGATTGTGGTGGCCCGCCTGGGTGATGAGGTCACTGTCAAACGCTTCAAACGCAACAAACACCTGATTGAGCTGCACCCTGAAAACCCAGACTACCAAACCATCGTGGTCGAGCCCGGTGAAGCCTTTGAAATTGAAGGTCTGGCGGTCGGCTTGATCCGCAACACCATGTTGATGTGAACGGAGCCATGTGATGAATGCCATGCTGTCCCCAGCTTCGGTTTCGGCCTCGGTTCACGGGCCCTTTTTGTCCGGCGGCCTGCGCGCCGAGCCTCCTTCTTTGGTCAGCACCTTGGCTGGCACCTGGGGTGGCATGTTGCGCTGGTTTGCCCACGGCTCGGCCTCGGCCGTGTTGCCCATGCAGCGCACCAGTTTGCGCCAAACCCAACACGCTCGCAGATTAAATGCTGCAAATTTAGTAGCAACCAGTGCCCGGCCAGAGAGACCTGAGCGCCAAGCTGGACGCCAAGCTAGGCCTCAAGCCTTGCGAGTGTTGCGCTTGCAAGAAGCCGGGCAAGCCCGCAGCAGTGTCGGCCGCATGGTGATTTCAGGCCGCATGGCCGATGTGTGCGCCGAGCTGGACCGCCTGGTGGCGCGTGAGGCGGCCCTGCATTGAAGGGCCTTGCGTGAACGGGGGCTGAATGTCAGTGGTTCATCAAGCCGTGGCACCCACCAAATAATCTGACTTGCCGACTTTCACGCCGTTGTGCCGCATGATCATGTAGGCGGCGTTGATGTGGAAGTACATATTGGGCATCATCCAGCGGTTCAAATACGCTTCTCCCGACAAGGTGCGTTTGGCTTCGGGGCCCACCGGGAAGGTGATTTCCTTGGCTTCTGCGCCATCCAATTTGTCAGCGGGCACTGATTTCAGGAAATCCAGCGTTTTCGCGATCCGTGCCTTGAGTTCAGCGACAGTGCTTTCAGTGTCCTCAAACTTGGGTGCTTCCACGCCAGAGATGCGGGCAATGCCGTTTTTGGCAGCGTCACAGGCAATCAGAATCTGCCGCGTGAAAGGCAACATATCGGGGGCCATGCGGTAGTGCAACAAGGCGTTGGGATCGCACTTTTTTTCATCGATAAATGCCTGCATTTTGTCCAGCAGGTGGCTCAGGTTGCCCAACATCGCCACACAGACGGGTACGCTTGCCGAAGACATCGAAATTGACATGTAATAGTTTCCAGAAAGTTGATCAGGGCTTTGATGCTAACCGCAACGACTGCGCTTTGCAGCGAGGCACAATATCGGCATGAATATCGTAATCCTCGACGACTACCAAGATGCAGTCAGAAAGCTGGCGTGCGCCGCCAAGCTCGAATCCTTTTCAGCCAAGGTCTATACCAACACCGTCAAAGGCCTGGGCCAACTTTCCGTCCGTTTGAAAGACGCCGATGTGGTGGTGCTGATCCGCGAGCGCACCCACATGACACGCGCCTTGATCGAAAAACTGCCACGCCTGAAATTGATCGTGCAAACCGGGCGCGTTGGCAGCCACATCGACATTGCCGCCTGCACCGAACGCGGCATTGCCGTCGCCGATGGCGCGGGCTCACCGGTCGCGGCAGCGGAACTGACCTGGGCGCTCACCATGGCAGCGATGCGGCGCTTGCCCCAATACATCGGCAACCTGAAACACGGGGCATGGCAACAATCGGGGCTCAAAGCCAGCTCCATGCCGCCGAATTTCGGCCTGGGCACGGTGCTGCATCGCAAAACCCTGGGCATTTGGGGCTTTGGCAAGATCGGCCAGTTGGTCGCCAGCTATGGCAAGGCTTTTGGCATGAATGTGTTGGTGTGGGGGCGCGAGCCCTCGCTGGAGCGCGCTGTGCTCAGCGGTTTCCAGGCCGCCAGCAGCCGCGAGGATTTTTTTGCGCAATGTGACGTGTTGTCGCTGCACCTGCGCCTGAACGATGACACCCGCCACATCGTCAAACATGAAGACCTGGCAGCGATGAAAACCACGGCGCTGCTGGTCAACACCTCGCGCGCGGAATTGATCGAGCCTGACGCGCTCATCAGTGGCCTGAATCGCGGGCGACCGGGCCTGGCCGCCATCGACGTGTTTGAAAATGAGCCAATTTTGCAGGGGCACGCGCTTCTGAGGCTGGAAAACTGCATCTGCACGCCCCACATTGGTTATGTGGAACAGGACAGCTTCGAGTTGTACTTCAGTTCGGCGTTTGACAGCGTGGTGAATTTCGTCACCGGCACGCCGACCAATATCGTCAACCCTGGCGCCATGCAGGTTCGGCGCTGAGCGCATCACCACCCGACGCCAGCTTGCCACTCAATTTCTACTTCATTCGTGAACTAGACGCTCCGATCACGGAAGTGCTGCGGCATGGCTAGAAGGTGCAAGGCCTTGCACAGATGGTTTAGAAATGGAATCAGGGCTTGTCGGCGTCCTTTTTGCTCGGCAAGGTGTATTTCATGGTCGGGTGCTTATCGAAATCAAGAAAATTGTTGTCTTCAATCGCCTGCACCTGCGGGCCGGATTTTTTGGCGGGCGTGACTGGCACCGTAGCTGTCAGCGGCGTAGCCAGCGGTGTGCTGATCAGCTTGGGGAATTCTGTGTCCTCTTCCGTCAGCGGCGCCGATGCCTTCAGTTGAGACACGGCAACACCCTTGGACGCGGCAGCGCCTTTCGGCGAGGCCTCAGGCAAGACTAGATCTGACAAATCAAGATCCAGGTCGCCCTCAGGCACCGGCGGCATCACACTGACGGGCGACTCCAGCGGGATATCAACGGCGATCGCGCCACCCAGCTTGGCTGATATGGACGTGGTTCGCTGCGGGCTCACCGGCACGGTGCTCAAGGGCGCCAGACCGGAGACGCCGCTGTCGCCCCGTGCATTGCTTTGCCCCACGGCGTGCAGCAGCAGCAGGTCACGGAACGCGGCGAGGTCAAAGGGCTTGCTCTTGTCGTCCATCGGATCGCGGAAGATCGAAGCCTCAATCACCATTTGCGCTTTGGGTGTCGACCACAAGGCAGTGATGTGCGCCAACACGTGCGGGTAATCCTCCAGCGAGCGCCCCTCTTCTTTGTACGCCGAGAACTCGGGCACACGGCTGTTGAACAACAAATTGAAGTCTTCGCGGAACTGGTGGTAGTCCTGCTTGAGGCCCAGAGAATGGAAAATTTTCAGGAGATCAAGATACAAGAGCGGGCTGGATTCACCGCTTTCGTTGATGCGATTTTCCAGAATGCGCACGGCCTGGTCGGTTTGGCCCAGCGACACAAAGAAATCGGCTTGCTGTCGGATGTCAAAAATCTGTTCCGAATTGATCGAGCGCGTCAATTCCATGGGTTGGGCACGGGTGGCCATCGAGTTGTCGGGCGCGGGTGGCAAGGGCCCACGGCGCAGCGCACTGTGCGACTGCCCGGACTGCATGAGGTTATCAAAATTCGACTCGCTCATCTCCACCAGGCTGACGTCCATTTCAGATTCTGGGTCGTCGCGAAGCACCGGTTTGTGACTGGCACCCGTCTTCGCTTGCAGATTCTGCACGGCGACGGTGGACGGCGCGCCGTCTTGCAGGCCGCCATGCACCGACGGCGCGACCGTCGTCGCGCTGGGTGCTGCGGCCGATCCGCCAGACGCAGCGGATCTCGACCCACTCCACCAATCGTCGCCATCGTCGCCTGACCTTGAACGCCTGCGCGCCAACAGGTAGGCCAAGGCACCAAAGCACGCCAACAGCAAACCGCCCAGCACATACAGCCACGCCATCGGCACGCGCTCGGATTCGGCTTTTTGAAGCTGGTTGCGCATCTCCAGCATATTGGTTTCATTTTTGGCCGCCAGGGCAACCAGGGTCTTGACGCTGTCTTCGAGCGCCCTAACCTTCTGGGCATCCCGCAGGGCTTCGGCAGACGGCGCTGTCTGGGTGGTTTCAAGGCTTGCCACCCGCTCCGCCAAACTGACCAGCGGATCGAGTTTGAGCCGCGATTGGCCAGCCTCGCGCCCGGCCGCCATTTTTTCGTCAATTTTGGTTTTGGCCGGAGCGGCTTCTTTGGCTGCGGCTGATTTCTCGTCTTTGGGAGCAACTGGTTTTGGCGTTGGCTCGACTTTTGCCGCAGCCCCCGGCTTTTCGGCAGCTTTCTCAGCCGCCTTTTCAACGGGTTTTGGAATCGCTTTTTCAACCGGCTTTTTAACGGCTGCAGGACGGGGCTTGACCGGGGTCGTCACACGTTTTTGAACGGGCGCCGGAAGGCGGGCAGCCGGGGACGCAGGCGTAGCCACCACCGCAGGCGAACCCTGCCCGGCGCTTCCAGCGTCCGCGGGCGGCAATGCAGCCGGTGCCGGGGCAGCGCCTGCATTCGGCGCAACGGCCGCAGGCGCCGTCACCAGAGGCAACATTTGCGGCGCGGGCGGCGCAGCTTCTGTCGGCACGTCGGCCAACATCACGTAACGGCGGGTGATTTTTTGGTTGCAGCCGGCCTTGAGGTAAATCGTGACCACCGGCTCGTCAATCGGGCTGGACGAGGTGACGCGGATATTCGCCGTCTGTTGTTGCCCGGCTTCCACACTCACGCGAACCCGGTTCGAGTCTTGGCGCGTGTCGGCGTGGAAGACGTCGGCTTCCACGCACAAGGAGCTCGCCGACTCGTCGGGCGCCAGCTGCGCCTGGATGGTCAAATCCAGCGGCTGGCCCACGAGGGCGGCGCCACGCACGCGCCCCAAATTCAGAGCCGTGCTGTTAAACGCCGCAGCCAGCAACAGGACAGAGAGTATTTTTGTTCGAAGTTGCACAATGAATCCCGATGTTTGGGATTATTCTCGCTCAAAAATTCCCAAGGTTTACGCTTTGTTGCGACTAGGGTAAAAACTGATCTGGCCAGACACCACACTGTCAGACGCTAGGGGTGACCCCCATTGGTCGGCCCAATTCGATCCCGCGCTCCCTGATAATCAGGTGATGACCCTGGCATTTCCATCTACTGCCCTGATCGGTTGCGGCGCCATGGGGCGCGGCATTGCCCAAATTGCTGCACAGGCAGGCAGCACCGTTTTGTTGTTCGACGTGCAACCCGGCGCGGCCGAAGCGGCCTACCAGTCGATCTGCGCCCAGTGGGACAAATTGGCCGAGAAGGGCCGACTTGACGCAACGCAACTCGCCGCGCAAAAGGCGCGACTGAGCTGTGTCGACAGTTTGGCGGCCCTGGCGGCTTGCAGCTTGATCGTCGAGGCGATCGTCGAGCGGCTGGACATCAAACAGGCCCTGTTCGCCGAACTCGAAGCCATCTTGCCGCCTGGCGCCGTACTGGCCAGCAACACGTCGTCGCTGTCGGTGACGGCCTTGGCCGCCAAGCTGAAACATCCCCAGCGGCTGGCGGGTTTCCACTTTTTCAACCCGGTGCCCTTGATGAAGGTGGTGGAAGTGATCGCCGGGCTGAAAACCGACCCCGCTGTGTGCGCCCAATTGACCGATTTCGCCCGCCAGATGGGCCACACGCCGGTGCAAGCGCAAGACACGCCAGGTTTCATCGTCAACCATGCCGGACGTGGGTATGGCACCGAGGCGCTGCGCATTTCGGGTGAAAACGTGGCTGATTTCGCCACCATCGACCGCATTTTGAAAGACCAGGTCGGCTTCAAGCTCGGGCCTTTCGAGTTGATGGACTTGACCGCGCTGGACGTCTCGCACCCGGTGATGGAGTCCATTTACCATCAGTATTACGAAGAGCCGCGTTACCGCCCCAGCGTGATCACCGCGCAGCGCCTGGCGGGTGGACTAGTGGGCCGAAAATCCGGCGAAGGCTTTTACCGCTACGACAAAGGTGCGCAGCAAATTCCCGCTGAGCCCGCTGCGCCGGTGCTGGAGGCTTTGCCTGCGGTCTGGGTGTCTCCCAAAGCCGCACGGCGCATTGAACTGCTGCAACTGCTCAAAACCCTGGGCGCAAAAATCGAAACCGGCGGCCAGCCCAGTGAACAGGCGCTGACACTGGTCGCCCCGCTGGGTTTTGACATCACCACCGTGGCCGTGGTGGACCGCCTGGATCCGAGCCGCACGGTGGGCATCGACATGTTGATCGACGACGCGGCCACGAAGCGCCGCGTGTTGGCCACCAACCCGGCCACCCGCACTGACATGCGCCAAGCCGCGCACGCCCTGATGGCGCGCGACGGCAAAGCGGTGAGTGTGATCCGCGACAGCGCAGGCTTCGTCTCGCAACGTGTGGTCGCCAACATCGTCAACATCGCCTCCGACATCTGCCAGCAGGGCATTTGCTCACCGGGCGATCTGGAAACCGCTGTCACCCTGGGCCTGGGTTACCCGCGCGGCCCACTGGCGATGGGCAATTTGTACGGCCCGTCCAGCATTTTGGAGGTGTTGTTCAACATGCAAACGGTGTATGGCGACCCGCGTTACCGCCCCAGCCCCTGGCTGCGCAGGCGTGGCGCGATTGGCCTGAGCCTTTTGCATATGGAAGAATGAGGGAAGCATGGCCGCTGAACTCAAAACCATGCAGCAGGGCCAGACCCTGATCTTGACGCTGTCGAACCCGGAATTCCGCAACGCCCTGAGGTCAGAAATTCATGCCGACAGTGCGGTGGGTGTTTCTGAGATTTTAAAAAAAATATATAAAATTACATGTTAGTTAAATAATTGGCATATAGGTCACGTATTATTTATATCTAAAGCTCATATTAATATAGCAATATTTGAATTTTTTAATCAGTTTTTTATTTAAAATGATAATTTTATTGAAGCAAATGACATTGACACCAGCCCATGATTGAACCCATCTTGACCCTCGACGAGCGCGAAGCGATCAACTCGGGGCGCTGGTTTTCTTCACTAACTCCGTCGCTGCGGCACGACATCCTGCGCTGCGCCTACGACAAACGTTACAAAGACGGCGAACTTCTCGCCGCCCGGGGCGACCCACCCGAAGAGTGGATTGCCTGCGCGCGCGGCGCGGTGCGGGTCAGCTCGACATCCATCACGGGCAAACAAATTACCCTCACCTACGTGGAGCCCGGCATCTGGTTTGGTGACGTCTCCATCTTCGACGGCGACCGGCGCACCCACGACGCTTACGCCCATGGCGACACCACGGTGTTGTGTGTGGCCAAGGCAGATTTCAAAAAAATCCTCGCGACCCATGTCGAGCTGTATGAAGCCATGTTGCGCCTGCACGCGCGGCGCATCCGCCAGTTGTTTGGCTTGGTGGAAGATCTCAACACCCTGCCCTTGCGCGCGCGTCTGGCCAAACAACTCTTGCACCTGGTGCGCAGTTACGGTGTGCCCAGCTTGTCAGACGGCCGGGAAATGCGTATCGGCCTGCAGCTCGCGCAAGAAGAGCTGGCCCAGTTGCTGGGCGCCTCACGCCAGCGCGTGAACCAGGAGCTTAAATCGATGGAGCGCGAGGAAGTCATCCGCATCGAACCGGGCGGCCTGGTGGTGCGCAACCGGGATGCGTTGATGCATATCATCGAAGCCGACAATTAGAAATGGAACCAGAGGGGAACAATTAATCTCTATGAGCAACTTCGATCACTTCGTTGGCACCCAAGTGGTGGCTGACAAAAACAAATTTGATGTCGAGGCCTTGTCCGCCTGGCTGGACAAAAACCTGAGCGGCTTCAAGGGGCCGTTGACGGTCGAGTCTTTCAAAGGCGGCCAGTCCAACCCGACCTACAAACTCAGCACACCTGGCCAGAGCTACGTGATGCGCGCCAAACCTGGCCCGGTGGCCAAGCTGCTGCCTTCGGCGCACGCGGTGGAGCGCGAATACGCGGTGATGAAAGGCCTGGCCGACAGCGACGTGCCGGTGCCCACCATGTATTGCCTGTGTGAAGACGAATCGGTGATCGGGCGCGCCTTTTTCCTGATGGAATTCAAACAGGGCCGCGTCATGTGGGACCAAACCCTGCCGGGCATGAGCCACCCTGAGCGCGACGCCATTTATGACGAAATGAACCGCGTGATCGCTGCGCTGCACACCGTCAAATTCGTCGAACGCGGCCTCGCCGGTTTTGGCAAACCCGGCAACTATTTTGAGCGCCAGATCGGCCGCTGGAGCAAACAATATGTGGCCTCCATCACGCAGCCGATCCCCGAGATGGACCGCCTGATGGACTGGCTGCCGCAGAACATCCCGGCGATTGCCCGCGCGGAATCAATGGTCAGCATCGTGCATGGCGACTACCGGCTGGACAACATGATGTTCCATGCCACCGAGCCGCGTGTGGTGGCTGTGCTGGATTGGGAACTCTCCACCCTGGGCCATCCGCTGGCCGACTTCAGCTACCACTGCATGACCTGGCACATGCCCCATGAACTGGGCCGGGGCATCGGCGGTCTCGACATCCAGGCCCTGGGCTTGCCCAGCGAAGAAGACTACATCCGGCGCTACTGCAAACGCACCCAGTTCGCTACACCCGATGAGCTCAAATCCGACTGGAATTTCTTCGTCGCTTACAACATGTTCCGCCTGGCGGCGATTTTGCAGGGCATCGCCAAACGGGTCGAAGCCGGCACCGCCTCCAGCGCCCAGGCCGTCAGCTCAGGCGCGGGTGCCAAGCCACTGGCCAAGTTGGCCTGGCAATTTGCCCAGAAGGCGTAAATCACCTTGCACCTTCCACGATCCTCAAAGTCCAGCGCGCGACTGGCATGACGATGGTTGCCCCGTAAACTCGAATAACAAACCCAAAACGCCCCTCACTGGAGACACCCATGGATTTTGACTATTCACCCAAGACCAAAGACCTGCAAGCCCGTTTGCAGCGTTTTATGGACGAGCACATTTACCCGGCTGAGGCGGCTTACCACGCGGAGATCGTCGCCAACACGGCGGCGGGCAAACGCTGGACGCCGCTGCAAACCATCGAAAACCTCAAGCCCAAAGCCCAGGCCGCCGGGCTGTGGAACCTGTTTCTGCCGGTCGACAGCGCGCACGCTTCGGGCTACACGGGCGCTGGTTTGACCAACCAGGTATACGCTCGGCTGGCCGAGATCATGGGCCGCGTGATGTGGTCTAGCGAAGTCTTCAACTGCTCGGCGCCGGACACCGGCAACATGGAAACCATCGCCCGTTACGGCTCTGAAGAAAGCAAGGCGCGCTGGCTTAAACCTTTGCTCGAAGGCAAAATCCGCTCCTCATTCGCCATGACCGAGCCAGACGTGGCCTCGTCTGACGCCACCAACATCGCCACGCGCATCGAACGCAAGGGCGACAACTACGTCATCAACGGTCGCAAATGGTGGACCAGCGGCGCCGGCGACCCACGCATGGCGATTTACATCCTGATGGGCAAAACCGACCCGGACGCGCCACGCCACTCCCAGCAAAGCATGGTGCTGGTGCCCGCCAACACGCCCGGCATCACAATCGTGCGGCCGCTCACCGTATTTGGTTACGACGACGCGCCGCACGGCCACATGGAAGTCGTGTTCAAAGATGTGGTGGTGCCCACGAGCAATATTTTGCTCGGCGAAGGCCGCGGCTTTGAGATCGCGCAAGGCCGCCTCGGGCCTGGGCGCATCCACCATTGCATGCGCCTCACCGGCCTGGCCGAACGCGCGCTGGAGCTGATGTGCAAACGCGCCTCCTCGCGCGTGGCCTTCGGCAAAACCGTGGCCTCGCAGACCGTGACGCAAGAGCGCATCGCCGAGGCGCGCTGCCAGATCGACATGTCGCGCCTCTTGACCCTGCGCGCCGCCTGGCTGATGGACACGGTCGGCAACAAGGTTGCCAAAAACGACATCGCCATGATCAAAGTGGTCGCCCCCAACATGGCCTGCCAAGTGATCGACTGGGCCATGCAGGTGCACGGCGGCGGCGGCATGTGTGACGACTTCCCGCTGGCTTACAGCTACACCGCCGCCCGCACGCTCAGGTTTGCCGACGGCCCGGACGAAGTGCACCGCAACGCGATTGCCAAGCTGGAACTGGGCAAATACGCGGCCAATCCAAAAACCGTCGAGATGCCGATTACACGACCGTGATTGCGACCATAAAAGCGGCCATGAAACCAGCCATGATCGACGTCTACTCCTGGCCCACGCCCAACGGCCATAAAGTCCACATCATGCTGGAGGAGTGCGGGATGCAGCTGGACCGCGACTGGCGCGCCCTGCCCATCAACATCGGCACGGGCGATCAGTTCAAGGCGGAGTTTCTCGACATCAGCCCGAACAACAAAATCCCCGCGCTGGTCGACCCAAACGGCCCCGATAGCAAACCGATCTCGGTGTTTGAATCGGGCGCCATTCTGGTCTACCTGGCCGCCAAATACGGCAAGTTCATGCCCAAGTCAGACCGCCAAAAATACGAGGTCTTGCAGTGGCTGATGTTCCAGATGGGCGGCGTCGGGCCGATGCTCGGGCAAAACCACCACTTTCGCCTCTACGCGCCCGAGAAATTGCCCTACGCGATCGACCGTTACACCAACGAGGCCAAGCGCATTTATGGCGTGATCGACAAACAGTTGGCAACCCACAAGTTCATTGCCGGGGGCAGCTACACGATTGCCGACATGGCGATCTTCCCCTGGCTGCGCAACTGGGCCAACCAGGGCATCGTGCTCACCGACTACCCGCACCTGAAGGCCTGGTTCGACCAACTCGCCGCGCGCCCCGCCGTGCAACGCGGCGTACAGGTGCTGGCCGCCCTGCGCAAACCGATCACCGGCGACAAATCCCGTGAAATGTTGTTTGGCAAGACTCAGTACCAGCAGCGCTGATTGCGCATCTGAATCGCCTGCGGGCGTCGTGCAAATCACCTACGCGCGTAGCGGGCGCGCCGGGTTTCTCTCAATTTGATCGATTTAATGCTGTTAACTTGGGTATCAACACGTCAAATCAGCGGCCAGCCAAAATATAAAATACCCGTGCAATCTCAATTAAATTAGTATTTTTGATTATATATATCCAATTTTTAAATAAAAATAGATAGCAAACTATCCATTATATGTGTGACCTAGAGGCCAATCTTCATAATAAAGCTATCTGCAATGAAAATTTCTAAAGCAACTCAGCTACGCACCCGCACGCGTATCACCCCAGACGGCAACCCGTCAATGCAAATGCCGTGGTTTGCGCCCACCGCCGTGCCCTGGGCCACCGTGGCCGCCAGGGCCGGGGCCGCGCGGGGGGCGGCCAATCTCCAGCGAGCTCACCAGGGCGTCAAAACGCTTGGCAAACAGCTTATCGACCTCGGCCACCAGGCCAGACAGCTCCGAGCCGTCAAAATGCCGCTCCATCAGGCCGATCATGTCCTGCACCAGCAGGTCGCGCTGCACCTGCATGATGGCGGCGGGGGTCGGCCCCACAAACAGCATCACAAAATCATCGCGCGACTCGTCGTCTTCAGGCTCCTCCTCGTCGTCGAACTCCATGTCGTAGAACGTCACCTCGATGGCCGAGCCGGTCTGCGACAACTCGTTCAAACTCATGCACATCTCGTCGAGCGCCTGACGGAAATCTTCGTCACCCTCCACCGTCCAGCACATCTGCAAGAGATGCTCCTTAGGCTCAAACTGGATGCCTGGCTCCTCCTCATAAGCGCTGGCCGCGCCCTCGGCAAGCGACTTGGCCCCCGCGTATTTCCAAAGCGGCTTCAAAGCCTCCTGGATTTGCTGGAACACCACATCATCACGCAGCGTGACCTGGCCGTGAACGTGGATTTCGAAAGGAGCGTCTTGTCGTGGCATAGCCAAATCAGTGTAATGCGAAAAACGGGGGCGGTGGGCGTGGGGCGGAGCTGCGGTTGGAATTCAACGGGCCTGCAATGGTGCCCAAGACTCGCTGGTGCCCGAGACCGGAATCGAACCCGCGTGCGAAGCGCGCCTCGTCAATCCTGCCCTTGGGCGTACCGGTTCTGGGTTAGAAGTCTGCAAATTGTTGTTCCGCATGGTGCCCGAGACCGGAATCGAACCGGTACGCCCGTTATTCACGAAGCGGCGGATTTTAAGTCCGATGTGTCTACCTATTTCACCACTCGGGCGGCGGGAAATTATAAGGCTGCGCCAATTCGGATGTGCCTCAGATGGGGTCACAGACGCGCCGGACCAATTTGTCGCAGTTGATGCAGCATATCAACGCCAACTACAGCCAGGCCTTCGACCGCAGGCATGCACAGCGCGCTGCTGCACGCTCAGGTGACGTCGGGCGCGCCGCTGATGGAGGGCTTGAATGAAGGCCCGGTGCGTTACGCCGGGTTTGTGGCACAGGACCTGGCGTCTCGCCTTTGGGATGAAGCGCTGCGGGGGCAGATTTATCTGGGCAGCGAAGACTTTGCCGCGCCGGTGCGGGCGCATGCGGCGCGTGTGGGCCGGGGGCGGAGGTTCCGAGAGGCCAACAGCGGCCAGTCCGGCAGCCGCTGGCGACGTATTTTGCGGATGGCGAGAGGGATCTCGGGATGGTGCGGCGTTTCGGGAGGGTGGATGCACGCAAACCGAGATTGCGCGGCATTGCGGGCTGTCTGCATCTCGGGTAAGCCGCTTGATCGCGTCGCTGGAATCAAATTGACATCTTGGGCACAAGGCAAGATGTGCCCCCTTCGGGAGAAACAAAAAAACCCCGCCATCTTTAGACAGCGGGGCTTCAATTGTGGAGGCGCGACCCGGAGTCGAACCGGGCTAGACGGATTTGCAATCCGTTGCATAACCGATTTGCTATCGCGCCTTGATCGATTCAAGACCACTGTCAGTGGGCACTGACAAAAACGGGAAGCCTAGGCTTCCCGTTTTGAATTTGGAGCGGGAGAAGAGTCTCGAACTCTCGACCTCAACCTTGGCAAGGTTGCGCTCTACCAACTGAGCTACTCCCGCATTTTTCGCTGAACTTCAAGCCTTGCCCGTTTTCAGCGAAGCCCGCATTCTATACAGAATTTCGGGCCTTCCACCGA
>JANLYO010000257.1:0-11229 GCA_031365665.1 Rhodoferax sp.
GGTGGGCTTTGACCCGGCGCTGTCGATTGACGCCGCCTGGCGGTTGTCCAACTCTGTCAGCCGCGCCGAGAACCTGCCCGCGCTCCTGGCACGCGCCGATTACGTCAGCCTGCACGTGCCTGCAATGGAGGCCACCAAACACCTGATCAACGCCGCCGCCCTGGCGGCCATGAAGCCCGGCGCCGTGTTGCTGAATTTCGCCCGCGAGACGATTGTGGATGCCCATGCCGTGCTGCAAAGCATTGCGGCTGGCAAACTCGGCAAATACGTGTGTGATTTCCCTGAGCCGGCCATGCTGGGCAACCCCAGCGTGATCGCCATGCCGCATATCGGCGCGAGCACGGAAGAGTCTGAAGAAAACTGCGCGGTGATGGCCGCCGACGAGTTGATGGACTACCTCGAAAACGGCAACATCACGAACTCGGTGAACATGCCGGCCGTGAGCATGGGCCGCACACCGGGTGCGGGCCGCATCACGTTCTCGAACGACAACGTCTCGGGTGTGCTCGGCCAGGTGTTGGGCGTGCTGGCCGAGCGCAAGGTGAACGTGCTGGACATGGTGAACAAAAGCCGGGGCGAATTCGCCTTCAACATCATTGACGTCGAAGGCATGCCGGGTGCGGATGTGGTCACCGCGCTTGAAGCCGTGGCCCATGTGATACGGGTGCGTGTGATCTAGCCCGGCCCCCATCACCGCCCGTTGCTGCATGAGCTCCAAGGTCTTGATCGCCGGAGGCGGCATTGGCGGGCTGGCAGCGGCGCTGGCTTGCGCCCAAGCCGGGCTGGCGGTGCAGCTTTTTGAAAAGACGCCCGAGTTCGACAGCATTGGCGCGGGCATCCAGCTGGGGCCGAATGTCACCCGCATCCTGCACAAATGGGGGCTGGCAGCGCATTTGAAGTCGCAGGCTGTTTTCCCTGGCAATCTGTACGTGCGCGATGCCGAGGCGGGCCAGGTGCTGGGTCAACTGCGCTTGGGCGAAGCAGCCCTGCACCGCTACGGCTCGCCGTATGCCACGGTGCATCGGGCGGACTTGCAGGCGGTTTTGTTGCAAGCCGTGGCGCAATGCCCCTCGGTCGAAATTCACCGTGGCGTTGCGGTCGACTCGTTCACGCCGCACGCGGCGCCTGAAGCGGGTGTGGACGTGGTGCTCAGCGGCGGTGCATCGCCACCTGAATCGACACGGGGTGATGTGTTGATCGGCGCGGACGGCCTGTGGAGCAAAGTGCGCAGCCAGCTTCTGAAGGACGGCGCACCGCTGCCGACCGGCCATGTGGCACTGCGCGCCTTGGTCGCACAAAAAGACCTGCCGCCATCCGTGCCATCGCAGGACATCACAGTCTGGCTGGGCCACAACATGCATGTTGTGTACTACCCGGTGCGTCACCCAACGCAAGCGGGCGAGTGGCTCAACGTGGTGGTGATCCTGGAGGGCACGCTGGCGCATGCCGTCGAAGCTTGGGATTGCGAGTTCGAGCGGGGAAACCTGCTGAAGTTGTTGAAAAACAAGCACAGTGCGCTACAAAATATATTGCAAAGCATTGCGCATTGGCAGGCCTGGTCCTTGCACCGGCGCGCTCCCATGGCGAGTGCCGCTGAACATGCCCAGGGCCGCGTGGCGCTATTGGGCGACGCCGCCCACCCGATGTTGCCCTACTTGGCCCAGGGCGCGGGCATGGCGATCGAAGACGCCGTCGAATTGGGCCGCTGTTTGGTGCGGCCTGCGTCTGGTGAGATAAATCTTGGCGCCGCGCTGCAAACTTATGCGAATGCCCGCTGGCAACGTAACGCGCGAGTGCAGCGCCGCTCCTTGCGCAACGCCCAGATTTTTCATGCGACCGGTCTCACGCGCTCTTTGCGCAACCTGGCCATGAAGCTCGGGGGCGAGCGCTTGCTGGATGTGCCGTGGTTGTATGGTGAGGGGCAGGTTCGCAAATAGAGGTATTAATACGGGTGTTAACAAATTTGAAAACATCAAGTATTTTTTAATTAATGTTTAAATTTGACTTAAAAATAATCAATTTTATATATAAATATGTAGCAACAAATGTTTATTTCATGTGGACAAGATTCAAATTAATAATCCAATAAATATTATAAATTATTAATTTACTCGGATAAGGTGTAAACACCGCCCCACCAACGCTTGCGCACGCCGACCAAGGTTTGCAGATTCGCCTCCCGCAGCACCGGCCAACCGGCACTTCGCGCCATCAGTTTGTCTCTGAGCCAGGGCAGCAGGGACTGGTCGCTTTGAAAAATCGGCGTGAGCAAACGGCTGGCCTGGCTGTAAAAGTGCAAATGGCCGCGCCGTTCTTTCGAGTAAGCGGTCAGTGCATCAGCGACGCTGTTGTGGCCCTGTAGGCATCGCGCCATGGCCAGTGCGTCCATCAGGGCCAGGTTGGTGCCCTGGCCCAATTGCGGGCTGGTCGCATGAGCCGCATCACCCATCACGACTGCGCTATGCTGGTGATAGCGGGGTAAGACCACGTCGTGGTAGTGTGCCCACGTCAGCTGCTCCATCGAATGGATGTTGTCCAGCAGGTCGGCACAGGCCGGGTTGAGCTGTAGCACGGTGTCTTTCCATTGAGTCAATCCGGCGTTTTGAACCTGCGCTCGCCGATCTGAGCGTACGCTCCAAAACAGGCTGACCGCCGGCACGTCGCTGTCCACAGGCATGCCCGTGGGCATGATGCCCAGCATTTGGTCGGCCCTGCGGTACCACTGCCACAGGGTGCTGGCGAAACGCCGTGTCGGATCCGGTAACACCGCCCACAAAGCCCCCCAGGGATAGACGCGGTCTTTGCCACCCAGGTTCATCTGAGCCCGCAAACGGGAACCAGCGCCGTCGGCGATCACTTGCAAATCAAATCCGCGCAGGTGGGCCAGATCGTGCACTTCGTGTCCGGTTTCCATCTGCGCACCCGCCGCCGCAGCGGCTTGCCACAGCGCTTGAAACAACACACCACGGTGCACGCCCAGGCCGTAACTGCCAAAGCGCCAATGTGCGTATTGGATGTCGATCACGCGCTGGCCTGCTGCGTTGACGCCATAGAGCCTGTCGACTTTGGCGCCGCGTTGCAGCACCTCGTGTGCGATGCCCAGCTCGCGCATGGCGGCCAAGCCCGTCGGTTGGATCAAAATGCCCGCGCCCAAGGCCGTTGGGGTTTTGAAGCGTTCAAATACCGTGACTTTATGCCCTGCGCGGGCCAGCAATGTGGCACTGGCAAGGCCGGCAAAACCGGCGCCGACGATGGCGATGTTGATGGGTGTCTTCAAGCCTTGATGATGCCAGCTAATTCCATTTCCAAATCACCCGTGAATGTCGTTGTGCCTCTTGGCCGTGCCACCGCACTGTCTTCGTCGGCACGCCTGCTTCACGGATGACCTGGAAATGGAATGGCCGGCTTGAGTTGGAAGGGCGGGAGTTTTTACCCCGCACTCGTTTCAGGGGTTCTGGTTGGCATGGGGCTTGGCCCTGCGCGTGTCAGGGGCAGCGGCGCACGGCCCAGCCAACGCGCGGCCTCATTGGGATGGGCCAGCGTCGCCGCCTGCAACATGCGCATGGTGTCCAGGTTGAAAACATTTTGGGGCAATTTTTGCGCTATCCAGGCGCTTGCTTTCATGAGCCACCAGGGCAAAGGCAGCCACATCGCGCCCGCTTTGCCTGCTTCCTGACGATAGGTGCTCAACATGTCGCGGTAACGCATGGCCTCGGGCCCGGCCAGTTCGATCACGCGGCGCAGCGCTTTGGGGTGGGCGCAGATGCGGGCCACGGCGCGCGCCACGTCGTCCACCTGGATGGGAGCGAGTTGGGAAGCACCGGGGTGCAGCAGGCCGGGCAGGGCGATGATGGGCAGCTTTGCCAGCCATTTGAACAAACGCGTGCTGGGGCAATGGTCATCGACCAGCAGGGCGGGCCGCACGATGGCGTAGTCAACTGGGCCCGCGCTCAAGGCCTGTTCGGCGGCCAGTTTGCTGGCCATGTAGCCGCCTGCGATGCCGGTGCCCACGCCCAAGCCGGAGATGTGCACAATGCGCGCAACCCTGGCTTTGGCGCAGGCCGCAAAGAGGGCGGTGGGAGCTTGGACCTGTGTTGCCGCAAAGCTGTTGCTGCCGCGTTCGATCAAGATGCCGACGGTGTTGACGACGATGTCGGCACCCTGAACCAAGTGCGCGAAGGCCTCGGCCGTATTGTCAAAACGGAAATCGACCGCGCTGTCGCAACCGGTGCGGCCTGCCGTGCGCACGTCGTGGCCAGCGCGGCGCAGTTCGCGCGTGATGGCAGAGCCCAGGAGGCCGCTGCCGCCAAAAACGATGATTTTCATGATCTTGCCCTTTCTTGAGTTGGTGTGGTCGGTGTCAGTTCACAGTGGCCCTGCTCGCAGGCGCTGGCCCGGTCTGCCGCCGCTTTCGCGGCGGCGTCAAGCTGCTTGGCCCGCCCGGCAGCACGGGCGCTGCGCAGCGCCTCCAGGAGCGGCATGAGGGCCTTTGAAATCGGATAACGGTGCCGCGCGAAGCTGGCGTAGGCCGTGTCCACCAGCGGTTTGAGCAGCGGCCAGGCGGTGGGGGCGGCGAAGTGCCCCAGCCCCACTGCACCGTAGGCCAGCCGAAACACCTCAACGCCCACGACCAGCGATCCATCGGGCCGCACGGCGTGGATCAGGCCGCTCATGTCCGCCAAACTGGCACCCAAGGGGCGAGGGTCGAAGCCCGGCTGCGAAATGTCGGTGAAGGCCAGCAGACCCTGGCTGTTGCGCGCCTTGAGATTGTCCATCTCCAGATTGCACACGGGGCAAGCGCCGTCGTAGAGCAGGTTCAGCGGGAAGGTGGTCGATGCGGTGCGGGCGGTGGTCATGGGGGTCTCTAGGAAGTTTTTACTTAAAAGCTGTTGTTTCTGAAAGAAGAGAAATAACGGGTCAAAAAAAAGCGCTTGCTTTGAGTCATTCATGAGGTGATGAACAGGGCGAGAAATGAGGCGATGAATATGGAGGTGAATTGGGAGGCGAATAGGGAGGCGTTCAAGGCGACGTGTCGATCATCGGGCCGACGAAGCCAGCGCAACTTCAGACGTTTGGCCAGATGCCGCAGTGGCACTTCCGTTTTTCCTGGCGACCGGCGCCGCATCGCCGCGTATCAACTTTTGGATCTTCGCGCCGAGCTTGAGCACTTTGGTGAGCGTGGCCGTGTCCAGGCGCAGCATTTCGTTGCTCCAGACGGTCAAGGTTTCCAACATCGCCAACATGTCACGCATGCGGGCGGCGCGTTCCGGGCCATCCAGCATCACGTCGGGGTGGTTCAGCAAATTGCGCAACATCTCGATGGTGGGCGTCAGTTCGCGCTCCTGGCGCTCGCGCACCACCGTGCGGGACAACTCCCAAATGTCGGTGCTGGCTTCGAAATGGTCACGCCGGTCGCCCATCACGTGGATCAGCCGCGCCAGGTTCCAGGCTTGCAGCTCGCGGATGGAGTTGCTGACATTGCTGCGCGCCACGCCCAGGGTGTCGGCAATTTCGTCAGCGGGCAGTGGCTTGCCGGTGAGATACAGGAGCGCGTGAATTTGCGCCACCGTGCGGTTGACGCCCCAACGCGTCCCCATTTCACCCCAGTGCAGGATGAATTTTTGGCTGGTATCGCTGAGTTGCATGGTGTCGCCTTCTTTGTCTTTGTTCTGATTTCACTATAAAACTTTCCTTTATTTCTGTCAAGACAGAAATAAAGGAAAGAATAAGAAAATAATAAAAATATAGCAAACTATTCAATAAACACGTGACCTAAGGTGATATTTTTATCATATTTTCGTGGTTCCCGGGTTTTGAACGCTTAAAGTTAATACCCATGTTAACAAATGCAATGGAGCCGAAACGCAGCCACTCAGGCCGTCACTCAGGCCGCCACCATGCGCCCCATGCGCTTTTTGATGATGTCATCGGCTTCGCGCATGATGCGGTCGATCAGTTCTTTGACGGTGGGCACGTCGTGGATCAGGCCGGCCACCATGCCGCAGGACCACACGCCGGCGTCCATCGCGCCGTCGGTCATGATCTTCGGGTAGACGCCGGCCACCTGTTCGATGATGTCTTCGAACTTGATGTTCGCGCCCAGCTCGCGTTCTTTCTCCAGCAGGCGGGCGGTGGCGGCGTTCATCAGCACACGTTCGGTGTTGCGCAGCGGGCGCATCACCAGGCGGGTGTCGAGCTCACTGGCGGCGACGATGGCCTGCTTCACATTCTCGTGAATCGGCGCTTCTTTGGTCGCCATGAAACGCGTGCCCATGTTCATGCCTTCTGCGCCCAGGGCGATGGCGGCGACCAGCGATCGGCCATCGGCCATGCCGCCTGAGGCGACAAACGGAATCTTGAGTTCTTCGGCGGCGCGCGGCAAGAGGATGAAGTTGGGGATGTCGTCCTCGCCAGGGTGGCCGCCGCATTCAAAACCGTCCACACTCACGGCGTCGCAGCCAATCGATTCGGCCTTGAGCGAGTGGCGCACCGAAGTGCACTTGTGGATCACCTTGATGCCGGCTTCGTGCATCGCGGGCAGCCATTTCTGCGGGTTGTTGCCCGCAGTTTCCACCACTTTGACGCCGCCGTCGATGATGGCCTTGATGTAGCCGGGATAGTCGGGCGAGGAGACGGTGGGCAGGAAGGTGAGGTTCACGCCGAAGGGTTTGCTGGTCATCTCCCGGCAGCGGCGGATCTCATTGGCCAACAGCTCGGGCGTGCGTTGTGTGAGGCCGGTGATGATGCCCAAGCCACCTGCGTTGGAAACGGCAGCGGCCAGCTCGGCAAAGCCGACAAAATGCATGCCGCCCTGGATGATGGGGTGCTCGATGCCAAAGAGTTCGGTGATTCTGGTTTTCATGGGGAAGTGGGTTGGGTTGGACTAAAAGATGGACAAGGTGACAGGCGGATGGCGGTTGAATGAGCGCTGATGAACCGCCGCCGACGGGCGGGCTGATTTTCGCGCAGGGCTTTTGCGCAGGGGTGTCGCGCGGGCGGCAGCGCGCCGCATTTGGAACGGCTGCCGGTGGCCGGGTGCGGCTTTTAACGCAAGCTCAGGCAGGCGTGCCCACTGGCGTGAACTTGTCGGTGTTGTCCAGCAGCCATTGGCGCGAGGGCAGCGCGGGGTGTTGGCTGGGGTGGAAAGTGGGTGAAAAATAGTCCCGCCACGCGCTGTAATTGCCGCAGATCATGCCGTCTTTGGCAAACAGCAGTTTCCAGCCGCTGGCCCATGTTCGCCACTGGAAAAGCGCTTTGTCGTGCCACAGGTTGCGCATCGTCTGGCGCGCCACGTCGCCCAGGAAAACCACGGTGATGTATTTGAAAATGCGCCCGCGCCACAAGGCGTCGCCACTGGCGGCCAGGTAGACGTCAAAGGCGGTGCTTCTGTGTTCGGACTCTTCGGCGGCGTGCCACATCCAGAGGGTTTTGAGGCGTGGCTCGGCGCCTTCAAACGCTTCGGGGTGGCGCATCGTCCAGGTCGCGAAGATGGCGGTGAAATGCTCGGTGGCGGCAGTGGCGGCCAGGTGGATGCGGTAGTTGTTGTGCGCGTTGGCGGCCATGCGTTTGGCAGCGTTGCGTTCGATCCAGTTGTCAAAACCCTGGGCGGCCAACTGCGCGTTGAAGAGCGCGTGGATGCGCCGGTGTGTCGCTTCCTGGCCAATGAAACCGGCGACTTCGGTGGCGAACTGGTCGCGTTTGTCGTCGGGAAGCTCTTTGAGGCCTTTGCGCACTGAGTCGATGAAATACTGCTCGCCCACCACGAAACTCATCGACAAGGCGTTGAAAAAAGCCGTGCGAAAAGCGTCACCCCCGTTCCAGCGCTGCGCAAACGGCGTTTCCAGGTCGACCAACAGGCGACGTACGACGAGATCAGTCATTCAGGGCTTTCATTCAGGGATGGCACTTCAAGTCTGCACAAAACGGCATCAAAACAGCATTGTCTTCGGTAGAGGCATCAAAGCCATCAAAAACATACACTTGTGTATGGACTAAGTGTAGTCGAAATTTGTCGAACGTCAAATCAGGCGGGTCACCCGGTAAAGTCGGCATCATGGCCTCCAGTTTGCTTGCGCTCATCGACGACATCGCGACGATTTTGGACGATGTGGCGGTGCTGACGAAAGTCGCCGCGCAAAAGACCGCCGGCGTGCTGGGTGACGACCTGGCGCTCAACGCGCAGCAGGTGGCTGGCGTGAGGGCCGAACGCGAGTTGCCGGTGGTCTGGGCGGTGTGCAAAGGCTCGTTTTTGAACAAGGCGATTTTGGTGCCCGCCGCTCTGGCGATCAGCGCGTTTGCGCCCTGGCTGGTGACGCCGCTTTTGATGGTGGGCGGCGCTTTTCTGTGTTTTGAAGGGTTTGAAAAACTGGCCCACAACTACCTGCACAGCCGCGCGGCAGACCAGCAGCATCACAAAGAGTTGGTGACAGCGCTTGCGGATCCGCAGGTGAACCTGGTGGCGCTGGAGCAGCACAAGATCAAGGGCGCAGTGCGCACAGATTTCATCCTCTCGGCGGAGATCATCGCGATCACCCTGGGCACGGTGCAGAACAGCCCGTTTGGCGTGCAAGTGGCGGTGTTGGGTGGCATCGCCTTGTTGATGACGGTGGGTGTTTACGGCCTGGTGGCGGGCATCGTCAAGCTTGACGATGCGGGCCTGCATTTGAGCCGGGCCAGCGGGCAGAGCGCCGCTGCACGATTCAAGCAGCGCATGGGTCGGGCGATGCTGGTTTTTGCGCCGTGGCTGATGAAGTTTTTGTCAGTGGCCGGCACGGCGGCGATGTTTTTGGTGGGCGGCGGCATCTTGACACACGGCTGGCCCGCTTTGCACCATGTGATTGAAGCCTTCAGCACGGGGCTGCCTGGCGCCCTGGGCATGCTGGCGTCGCTCGGGGCTGATGCGGTGGTGGGTGTGGTGGCGGGAGGTGTGGTGTTGGGCGGTGTAAGTTTTTTTAAAAGATATTTAAAAAATTAAATATTACCTTAAATTAAGCTTAAGTCTCTTAAATAATAAACAAAATGCTATTATAAATATATAAAAAATGGTGTTATTTTAATCAATAAATTCTACGAAATTAAAATTTATTGGTAGAAATTGCTTGCGAAAACTTTGCTGAGGGTTTCAACAAGTTAGGTAGAAGGCGCATCATGCGCGCCCCAGAGCTCGCTGCGTTTCGGCGCATCGCTCCATCGACTTTTCGCTGCTTCTCCCCTTCTCCATTGGCGTCGAGCTTACGAGCGTGCAAGCCACAGATCTACATCAACTGCTTGCAACCCCACGTTGCCGCACTCTTTTCCGAGTTATACCGAAATCAAACGCCGCACCAGTTCCCCCGTCGAGCCGGCCTTGAATTTGCGCATCAAGCGGGCGCGGTAAATCTCCACCGTGCGGTGGCTGATCAACAAGGCGCGGCCGATTTCTTTGGCGGTCAAGCCATCGAGCACCAGCGCGGCCACTTCACGCTCACGCGGGGTAAGCGCCTCCTTCACGGGGCGGCTGGCGCTTAGATCTTCGAAGGACCAGATGCCGGCGTCGTGCGGCGCGGCTTGGTTCAGGGCGCGCCCGGTCACGTGGCACCAGAAGGTTTCGCCCTTGAATTGGCCGTCAAATCGCTTCATGATGCGGTTGTCGGCGTAGGTGCCGCCACGCCCCAGAACGGGTGCGATGCGAGCGCCAGTGCGTTCGAACTCGTCAGCACTCGGGTACAGCACCTGGAAGGATAGCCCCGCGAGCCGCTCGCGCTCGGTACCAAACATCTCACACACCGCGCGGTTGCAGTCCACCATCACGCGGTTGCGCGAGAGCACCAGGCCCACGGGGGCCAATTCGAAGGCGAGTCGGTAGTCGATGTCCATCGTGCAGGATCGTGAAAAGTGGGATTACGAAAAACTACGTAATTCAATACGTAGTATCGTAAGGTCTGGCTGGATTAGTTCTGATCGCAATGCGAATCAAGATGTTGTGTTGGATTCAGCTTTGCCAATTTCCAGGAGACTCAAGCGATGAACAAAATTTATCCAAGCGCCGCCAAGGCGCTTGAAGGCGTGGTGCAAGACGGCCAACTGCTGGGCGTGGGCGGCTTTGGCCTGTGCGGCATACCCGAGGCGCTGATCGACGCGCTGAAGGACAGCGGCAAACAAAACCTCACGGCCATTTCAAATAACGCCGGTGTGGACGACTTCGGCCTGGGCAAACTTCTGCAGACGCGCCAGGTCAAGAAGATGATCTCCAGCTACGTCGGTGAAAACAAGGAATTTGAGCGCCAGTACCTCGCGGGTGAGCTGGCGCTGGAGTTCACGCCTCAGGGCACGCTGGCTGAAAAGCTGCGCGCGGGCGGTGCAGGCATTCCGGCTTTCTTCACCAAAACCGGTGTCGGCACGCAGGTGGCCGATGGCAAAGAGCTGCGCGAGTTTGACGGCGAAACCTACGTGATGGAGCGCGCGCTGGTGCCTGACGTGTCCCTGGTCAAGGCGCAAATCGCCGACAAAAGCGGCAATCTGCGCTTCAACCTGACGGCGCGAAATTTCAACCCGGCGGTAGCGATGGCGGGCAAAGTCTGCATCGTGGAAGTGGAGAAAATTGTCGAAGTGGGTGAGCTGGCACCCGATGACATCCACCTGCCGGGCATTTACGTGCATCGCATCGTGCTCAACGCCACGCCCGAGAAGCGCATTGAGAAGAGAACCATTACTATCTAAATAACTTTGCGGGACAGACCGCAGCCACACGCAGTGGGCAAGCTCTGTTCCCAACACTTTGAAAGAGTTTCATCATGGCATGGTCACAAGATCAAATGGCAGCACGCGCTGCGCACGAACTCGAAGACGGTTTCTACGTGAACCTTGGGATTGGCATTCCGACCCTGGTCGCCAACTTTGTGCCTGCTGACAAAGAAGTCTGGCTGCAATCTGAAAACGGCATGTTGGGCATTGGCCCCTTCCCGACCGAATCCGAAGTGGATGCCGACCTCATCAACGCCGGCAAACAAACGGTGACCACCATCAAAGGCAGCAGCATTTTTGGCAGCCACGACAGCTTCGCGATGATCCGCAGCGGCAAGATCAACCTCAGTATTTTGGGCGCGATGCAGGTCAGCGAGCAAGGCGACCTGGCCAACTGGATGATCCCCGGAAAAATGGTCAAAGGCATGGGCGGCGCGATGGATTTGGTGGCCGGTGTGAAACGCGTCATCGTGCTGATGGAGCACGTCGCCAAAAAGAAAGACGGCA